>CACXGK010000181.1 GCA_902767115.1 uncultured Ruminococcus sp. | reverse complement strand
TCATAACGATCTTGTTTGCAGAGCCTGCAACCGTGAGGTTCAGGTCATTGTTTGCACGCTGCTCCTTGGTCGGGTTGAGCACGATCTGACCGTCCACGAGGCCAACGCTGATACCGGCAATCGGGCCATTCCACGGAATATCGGAAATAGAGATTGCAATGGAGGTTGCGATCATGCCGGCGATCTCCGGAGAGCAGTCCGGATCAACGGACAGGACGGTCATAACGACGGAAACGTCATTTCTCATGTCCTTCGGGAACAGCGGACGGATCGGGCGGTCAACCATACGGGAGGTCAGGATTGCCTTCTCAGACGGCTTTCCCTCACGCTTGGTGAAGGAGCCGGGGATTCTGCCAACGGAGTACAGTCTCTCCTCGTAGTCAACGGACAGCGGGAAGAAGTCGATACCGTCACGGGGCTTGGCACTTGCGGTGACATTTGCCATAACGGTGGTCTCACCATAGCGAACCCAGCAGGAACCGTTGGACAGCTCGCAGGTCTTGCCGGTCTCAACGATCAGCGGTCTGCCTGCATAGGTCGTTTCAAACTTTCTGTAATTTTCAAACATTGTATACCTCCTGTTCTGCCGCATCACGTTTGCAGCCCTGATCTGCGTCCTGCCTTGTTGACGGCATCCACGCACTGAAGAGGTAAGAACTTAGAAGTAAATGGCAAGCACCTCTCTTGTCACTTGCTTCTAACCTCTTACATTCAGGATGCAGAGCACTGCATTTGCTGCGGCAAAAACGTTATTTATGCACACAAAGGGCAGACGAGTCTCCCCGCTGCCCTGTGATGTGACTTACTTACGGATACCCAGCTTAGCAATAATTGCACGGTATCTTTCGATGTCCTTCTTCTTCAGGTAAGCCAGCAGATTTCTTCTGCGACCGATCATCTTCAGCATACCTCTTCTGGAGTGATGATCCTTCTTGTGCACCTTCAGGTGCTCAGTCAGGTCATTGATACGACGGGTCAGGATCGCAATCTGAACCTCCGGAGAACCAGTGTCGGTCTCGTGAGTACGATTGTTCTCGATAACAGCCGTTTTCTCTTCCTTACGCAGCATAGTGTATTCACCTCTTTGAAATTAGTCTTCCGTAACATAGAGAGGGGCAGGTAAAATCCCTATCGGGCGTAACCCCCAGTCCAAGTACACGGAACGTTTATATTATAACATACTTTTCCGGTTTTGTAAAGTGTTTTTTCAAAATTTCTGAAACTTTTTTTGAAAGCCGCATCAGGAAATGAATTTTCCCTTCTTGCCCTTCTTCTTGGGCTCGATCGGAGCTTCCTTGCCGCCCTGATCCTCGAAGACATTTTCGCCGGAGGTTTCAGAGAAACCCATCTCCGGAGACAGCTCGCCACGCTGCGCATAATACGGGTTAATGACGAACTTCTGGATCACCGGATAGCAATTGAACACGATCAGAAAGCCCACATACGCCGTCGGCATGAAGAACCAGACGAACAGCATGATAAACGGGAAATAGAACGTCAGCACCACAAAAATACCCATCACAAGAATACTCAGCACAAGCGTAAGCACGTTCTTCTTCAAAGCGACCATGCTCAGGGCAAGCGAGTTTTTCAGGATATTCTTAAAGGTCAGTTCCGTGGACACGATCATGAGATACCCATAGAAGCTCATCATCAGCACCGTGATCGCAATGCTCAGCGTCAGGACAAACAGCACGTAATACAGCGCCACGCCGCCTTCCCCGCTCATCTGCAGGCTGCTGATGATCCTGGGATACACATAAAAGCCGCTGAGGACAGAACCGCCGACAAACAGATCAATGATGCCTAGCGGAAGTGCCTGCTTGAAGCTGCTCTTGAAGGTCTTGAAGAACGTATCCAGCAGGAAGCACGGCTTTTCCACCGTGAAATACCGCAGCACCTTGGCAGAAGCCGCCAGGGTCGGTCCGAAGATCGCCATGTACGCCAGAGCGCAGATACCTGCCAGTGCAAGCGCCAGCGATGTGTGCTTTTCCGCCAGATAGAAGATGGAAACAGCGCCCAGGATCAGCGGCACGACGGAAATGCACATGATCATGTTCAGCTCCATCAGCTTCCAGAACTTTCTGCCGAAGATCTCCCAGAAACGGAAGAACGGCTTCTTCTCCGGTGCATTTTTGGAGATGCCGGCGCCGGCTTTTTCATAATTCCCGAATAATGGCAAAATAATCGTCCTTTCTGTGTGCTGTGCAGGGGTTACTTCGACAGCTCGTAAGCACGTCTTGTGCAAGCCTCGCAGCACTTGTCAACGGTCTTTTCGAGCTCGCCCTTGTAGAGCTCATCCAGACCAGCCAGTGTGGTGCCGCCCGGAGAGGATACCATCTTGATAAGCTCCTCGATGCTGTAGCCGGAATCGGTCAGCATTTTGGCGCTGCCGATCAGGCTCTGCGCAAACAGCGGAAGCGCCGTTTCCTTGGCAATGCCCTCCTTGGCTGCGTAGTCAACGAATGCCTTGGCAAAGAGATAGATAAACGCCGGGCTGGAGCCGTTGATGGCGATGATTTCCTTCATCTTGTCCTCCTGGAGCGCAGCGCTGATACCGCAGGCATCGAAATAGCTGCGAACCGTTGCAAATTCCGCATCGCTGGTCGGCGCACACTGTGCCAGCGCCGATGCACCAACGCCGAGCAGCAGGGGCGTATTCGGCATAACGAGGATGACCTTTGCATTGGGGATGGTCTTGCTGCGGATGTACTCCGCTGTGATGCCGGCAGCAATGGACACGATGACCGTATCCTCCGTCACGCCCTCAGCGATCTGTGCCAGAACGTCGTCAAACATCTGGGGCTTCACCGCCAGGAACACAAACTTACAAGCACGCATGACCTCCATGCCGGATGCGCAGGCAGTCACACCGATCTCCGCCAGACGTCCAGTCTTGGAGGTGTCAGGATCAAACGCAAAAAGCTGTGTCTCCTTTGCAAGCGCACTGCCTGCAATGCCCTTCATGATGGCAAAACCCATGTTGCCAGCGCCGATAAAACCTACTGTAGCCATAGTATCAATTCCTTTCTGATTATCAAATGGTAAAAAATCACTTGCTTCTATTATACAACAAAGTGTACAAAAAAGCAAGTGTTTTTTCGTATATATCACAGATTTTTCCGGAAGGCTTCACAAAACTCCCGGTACAAATACAGCGAACCGAACACGATCAATGGCATTTTATGCGATTTTGCGTAGGAATACGCTGCTGCTGTGCCTTCATCCACGGTCGCAAACGCCGCCGCCGGGATGCCGCCGTTTGCGAACACATCCGCAAGCGTCTGCGCATCCAGCGCTCTGGGATTATCCGGCTTGACCGTATGCACAAACGAAAACCGGTCAGCAAACAGCGCAGGATAGCCGGAATAGTCCTTGTCCGCCATCACGCCAACGAGGGCAGCACATTTCTGCGTCCCGAAATACGCATCCAGACACGTCTTCAATTGCCGGATGCCATCGGGATTGTGCGCACCGTCAAAGATCACGAACGGATCCCGTTGCAGGATCTCAAACCGCCCCTGCCAGCGCACGCTGCCAAGTCCCTCCCGGAGCGCCTCATCCGGAATCGAAAGCGACCTGCGGAGCACATCGACCGTTTGCAGCACAGTCGCCGCATTTTCCGCCTGATATGCCCCCGGCAATGCCGTCCGCCAGTGCTCCCCTGCCCACCGGAACTGCGTGCCATCCAAGGAAAGTGTCACGGAATCCGGCTCAACCGGAGTCACAAGCGTCAGCGGCGCCTTCAAGTCGTCCGCCCTCTGCCGAATTACCGAAAGCGCCTGCGCATCCGTTGAAGCCGGATTGACAACCACCGGGCAATTTGCCTTGATGATGCCGGCTTTGTGCGCAGCGATCTCAGCGGTTGTGCTGCCGAGGAACTGCATATGGTCGAGCTGAACATTTGTGATAATACTCAGAAGCGGCTTGGCAAGGACGTTGGTGCAGTCACTATCGCCGCCCATGCAGCATTCGATTACCGCCAATTCACAGTTTTCCTGTGCAAACAAAGTGTATGCCGTCGCAGCCAGGATCTCAAACTCCGTCGGCAAGTCCGCCATCTGTTCCGCCTGTGCAGCCACTTCCGTGATTGCCTGAGCAAACTGGTTTTCCGTGACCGTTTCGCCGTTAATGCGAAAATAATCAAGCGGACTTGTCAGCGCCGGCGAGGAAAAATGCCCCACCCGGTACCCTGCTTTCGTGAGCACCGAGGAGAGCATCACGCCGACAGAGCCTTTCCCATTGGTACCGGCGAGGTGGATGACGCCGTACTGTTCGTGGGGGGCATGAAGCCTTTGCATCAGCTCCGTGACCCGTTCCAATCCAAGCTTGGAACCACGCTGTGCAGCGGATTTCAGGTAGTCGGCTGCTTCCCTGTAGTTCATCTCCGGATACGCTCCAGTTCCCGTGAAAACGCCTTGTTGCGCATCAGAGCAAACATCACGGTGCTCTCCGCCATGGCAATGCCAAGATACAGCGGTACACGCAGCGCCACCGACTGGATGGTGTAACCGTAATACACCATCAGACCAATGGATTTCACGATCATGGACGCCACGATATGTGCCACAAAGATGGAAACAACGAGTCGCACGTCCTTATTCCGGATGACCGGCAGCCGGAACAGCAGTCCGGACAGCAGACCGATGAGCGCAGCGCCGAGGGTAATGATCGGATTGACGGCATAGCCAACGATCAGACATCCGATGAGGTCGGCGCCGATACCGACCACAAGCCCGATCACGGGTCCAAAGAACAAACCTGCCATGAGAATCGGCAAATTCTCAAAGCTGATGCGCAGAGGTCCTAAGTTGAAAGCGAGCAGCTTTCCGAACACGATGCTCAGTGCGATGAGCAGGGCGGAAATGATGAGCACCCGGACATTGCCGAACAGGCGAAGCTCACCCATGATGGACTGGTTTGCGGTTTTTGAATTCTGCATAAAAATAGCCTCCTTTTCCGCAAATATGACACGGAAAAGGAGACAAAGAGCCTGCGACCTTTCGCAAGGCACAGGCTCCCGTTTCATTTCAGGTCATACGAAGCGGGATGCGACACCTGCACCGCAAGGGTTTGACCCTTTTCGTCCCACCGGCAACTCCCCGTCCGGCAGGCACTTAACGCACAGGTATCTACTCTGTGTATGGAATGTTTTGATTTATGAGATCCGGCGATCAATAAGCTGTATCGACCAGAATATCATACATACGATCAATGAACGGCTTCTTCATAGCCAGACCTTCCTGGAGGTCGATATCATAGATTTTGCCGTCCTTCATGCCAACAATGCGGTTGCCGATGCCCTCAGAGAGCAGCTCCACAGCATGATAACCCATCTCAGTCGCAACGATACGGTCACGAACGGTCGGTGCGCCGCCGCGCTGTACATGACCCAGAATGGTAGCTCTGGACTCGATGCCGGTCATCTCCTGAATCTCACGGGCAATGTTCTCCGTCTGACCAACGCCCTCGGCAACAACGAGGATGAAATGATGCTTGCCATCCTTCTGGCTGGAGGTCTTGGTCATCTTTGCAGCGATCGCATTGAGATCATACGGGCGCTCAAGTGTGATAGCAGCCTCTGCACCGGTAGCGATTGCTACGTTGACAGCGATATAGCCTGCACGTCTGCCCATGACCTCTACAACAGAGCAGCGGTCGTGGGACTGTGTGGTATCACGGAGCTTATCGATCATCTCAACAGCAGTATTCATTGCTGTATCGTAACCGATGGTGTACTCTGTACACTGAATATCATTATCAATGGTACCGGGAACGCCGATACACGGAATACCTAAGCTGGACAGGTCGCCTGCGCCACGGAAGGAACCGTCGCCGCCGATTACGACCAGACCCTCAAGACCGATCTCCTCGCAAACAGCCTTACCCTTCTTTACACCTTCCATGTTGCGGAACTCAGGGCATCTTGCTGTGTACAGGAACGTACCACCACGCTGAATGATACCGGATACAGTGGTTGCTTTGATTTCCACAAACTCACGGTTCAGCAGTCCGACGTAACCTCTCTGGATACCGACTACCTCCATACCTCTGGAAAGAGCAGCACGAGCCACGGCTCTGACAGCCGCATTCATACCCGGCGCATCGCCGCCGCTGGTCAAAACACCGATCTTTTTCATAATCTACATTCTCCATTCTGCCTACGGGCGAAAATAACCTTTTACTTTATTATTTTACAACATTTCCGTCATTCTGTCAAGTCCTTTTTGTTATTTCTTTGACGGATTCTACTTAAAATACTAATTATTTTTCCGGGTTCAGCGCCCCGGAGCGGGGATCAGTCCCATCTGTTCCTTCGGAAAAAGGGCGGAAAGCTTATGATAAAACGCTTCGCTCACATCTGCAAAAAGCGGCGTTTTGGGCGAAGTATACGCCTTTCTGGACGCCAGATAGAACACGATGCGTGTTTCACCGGGAAACGCCTTGCAAAGCTCCGGCAGCTCCTTCACCCGTTCCATATCCGCCTGTCCCAGGAGCTTGATGCAAAGCGACATCTGCCGGATTACCTGCGGAAATTCCTCCTGCGCACGGATGCTCTCACAAATCAGGGACGTGCTGTCGTCCTTGTGGCTGACCTTGCCGGTCAGGAAGAGCAGCCGGTCTGGCGTCAGGCGTGAAACTGAGATCGCATACAGCTTTGGAAAGACGATGCCCTCTGTCTGTGCCGATTTATCCTCAATGGTCACGAACGCCATATCCTCGCCGTTCTTGGTGCGGTGCCGCTTGATGCCCTGCAATGTGCAAAGCACCTTGACCATCGTTCCATCCGGCATAGCGTCGAGCTGCGACAGTGATGCCGTGTGCAGCAGCGGCTCAAGCCACTCATACGCATCCAGCGGATGACCGGAAAGGTACATTCCACACGATTCCTTTTCGAGTGCAAGAAGCTGCGTCAGCCCGTATTCCTCCGCCTGCGGTACCGAAATATCGCCGCTTGTGGACATTTCTGCCTCGCCAAAGAGACTCATCTGCCCCTCGATGGCAGGCTGTGCAGAACCGCCCACCTGATCCATGATCTCCTCGTAGTGCAAGAGCATCTGGCGGCGTGTACAGTCCAGATGATCGAGCGCCCCCGCCTGAATGAGCGGCAGGAGCATTCGTTTCGTCAATCCCTGCCCGGACATCCGCCGGCAGAAATCCACAAACGTCACGTAATCGCCATTTTTGCGGCGTTCCAGGTTGATGCGGTCGATCAGCCCCCTGCCGATGCCCTTGATCGCCTGCAAGCCAAACAGCAGCTTGCCGTCCTGGTAGGAAAACCCGTAGCTCCCGACATTGACATCCGGCGGACAGACCGTGACCCCGGCGACACGGCATTCCTCCCGGTATGCAAGGAGCTTGGCGCTGTCCTGCAAAACGCTCGTCATCAGCGCAGCGATATAATCCCCAAAGAAATGGCATTTCAGGTAAGCTGTCTGGTAAGCGACCAGCGCATAGGCGGCGGCGTGCGACTTATTGAACGCATAGGACGCAAAGCTCTCCATCTGGTCAAAGATCTGGTTGGCGACCGCTTCCGGGATGCCGTTAGCAATGCAGCCGACACACCCATCCTCCGGATCGTTCGTGCCATACAGAAAGACCTGACGTTCCTTCACCATTTCCTCGTGTTTCTTTTTCGCCATATTGCGCCGCACGATATCGGCTCTGCCATAACTGTAGCCTGCAAGCTTCCGGCAGATCTCCATGACCTGCTCCTGATACACGATGCACCCGTAGGTCACGTTCAGGATGCTTTCCAGCATGGGGTGCAGGTAGGTGATCTTGGCTTCCCCGTGCCGATAGCGGATATACGTTCCAATGCTGTCCATGGGACCCGGTCGGTAAAGTGCAAGCGCCGCAATGATATCCTGCATATGCTCCGGACGCAGAGACATGAGGAAATTGCGCATCCCATCGCTTTCAAGCTGAAAGACGCCGGAGGTATTGCCGTCAGCGATCAGCTTGTACACCGCCGGGTCGTCGAGCGGTATCCTGTCCACGGAAAACTCCGGTGTATGGCGCCTGATCGAGCGCTCCGCCTCATGGATGATGGTGAGGTTGCGAAGCCCCAGAAAGTCCATTTTCAGAAGCCCCAGCCGTTCAAGCACTGTCATGGTGTACTCCGTGACGATGGTCTCGTCATTTTTTTGCAGCGGCACCAGATCCTGTAAGGGTGATGCGGCGATCACAACGCCGGCGGCGTGCGTGCTGACATGGCGTGGCATTCCCTCTACCTGGAGCGCCATGTCCAGCAAGGTGCGGAGCTGCTCATTGGATGCGTACAGCTCCCGCAGCTCCTTGCGGTCACGCAGGCTGTCCGAAAGCGGTCGGAAAGGATCCACGAGCTTGGCAGCCGTGTCGCAAAGCGCATGAGGCACATTCATCACACGCCCCACATCCCGGATGGCGGCACGGGCTTTCATCGTATCGAACGCTATGATCTCTGCGACGTGGTCTGTGCCGTACCGGCGGATGACGTACTCCTTGACCTTGGGTCTGCCTTCGATGCAGAAGTCGATATCAAAGTCCGGCATACTCACACGTTCCGGATTGAGGAAACGCTCAAACAGGAGTTGATTGGCGATCGGGTCGATGCCTGTGATGCCGATGCAATAGGCGCAAAGGCTCCCGGCGCCCGACCCACGTCCGGGTCCCACGGGAATATCCTGGCTCCTTGCGTACCGGATGAAATCCCAGACGATCAGGAAGTAATCCACAAAGCCCATCTTTTCGATCACAGAAAGCTCGTATTCCAGACGTTTCTGAACTTCCGGCGATGGATTCTCCCCGTAGCGTTTCTGCATTCCCTTGCGGCAAAGCGCCCGGAAATAGGCGGTATTGTCCTTGACGCCATCCTGCACGAACCGGGGGAGCTTTCGCTCGCCGAACCGGAACGTCACA
The DNA here is from genome assembly GCA_902767115.1 of uncultured Ruminococcus sp. Classification (GTDB taxonomy): domain Bacteria; phylum Bacillota; class Clostridia; order Oscillospirales; family Ruminococcaceae; genus UBA3855. Next base: position 41,579 of record CACXGK010000181.1, on the reverse strand, counting down.
TTGCACCGGTCAGCGATCTGCCGGGTATTCGTGAGCGCTTCCGGTACGGATGCAAAGAGCTCTGCCATTTCGGCTGTGCTTTTCAGATAGTAGGTATTGGTCGTGAAACCCATACCGGTCGGCTCACCGATCGTTTTGCCGGTCTGCACGCAGAGGAGCACCTTTTGCATCTGCGCATAGGATTGCCGGATATAATGCACATCATTGGTCGCCGCAAGCGGAATGCCGGTCTCACGGGAAAGCCGCATGAGCAGCGGCAGGATCTGACGCTCCTCCGGGATGCCGTGGTTCTGGATCTCCAGATAGAAATTGCCCTCCCCGAACAGCTCCCGGTAAGCCATCGCTTCCCGATATGCCCCCTGATAATCTCCGTCCAGCAGCAGACGGGGGATCTTGCCGGCAACGCACGCAGACAGGCAGATGAGCCCCTCATGATACCGGGACAGCAGCTCTGTATCGACACGAGGCTTTTTGTAAAAGCCCTCTAAATTCGAGAGCGAGACAAGCTTCACCAGATTCCGGTAGCCGGTCTCGTTTTCACACAGCAGCAGCAAATGATAGCTTTTCCCATCGAGCATCGGGTCACGGTCGTTCCGGGTGCGCTGTGCCTCGTAGACCTCGCAGCCGATGATCGGCTTGATACCGGCTTTTTGGGCGGCATCATAAAATGCGACTGCCGCATACAGATTGCCGTGATCTGTGACAGCGACAGCCGTTTGTCCGAGTTCCTTGACCTGCTGGCAGAGCGCATCGAGCCGGCAGGCGCCATCGAGCAGGCTGTACTCACTGTGAACGTGAAGATGGACGAAAGCGTCATTCTGCACAGCCATGCTCCTTTCGATAGCCCTCTGCGATGGCAGACAGGCGGCGGAAACGGTGATTCACGCCCGAACGCCCGATGGGCTTGGACAGCATCTCAGACAGCTCCGCAAGGCTCAGATGCGGATTTTCGATGCGAAGCTCCGCAAGCTCCCGCAGCTCCGGCGTCAGCTCCTGCATACCGTCAAAGGCGATGATGGTCTCGATATCCCTGACCTGCTTTTCGGAAGCGGAGATCACCTTGTCGATGTTTGCCATATCGCAGTTGTTCATGCGGTTGACCTTGTTTTTGACCTCCTTGTCGATCTGGATGTCGATGAGGTCGAGCGTGCAGCGCTGGGCGCCGATAAAGGTCAGCAGATCGCCGATCTCCTCGTACATTTTCAGATAGGCGGAGTACGCATAGCGCCGCTGTATCATCCCCGGATGCACACCAACGCTGTACAGGATATCGCAGAGGTCCTTACAAAGCGCTTCCGTCGGCGCCGTAAATTCGAGATGGTATGCCTTCATCGGGTCTGTCATGCTGCCGCACGTCAGAAAGACGCCGCCAAGGAACATCCCGATGCTGTTTGTCGGCAGGTTGCGCATATCGATGCGGCGCTCCTCATGGATATGGAAGCGGCGGCGTATCATCGTGACATACGATTCGCCTGTGATGCGGTAAATGTGCAGAATCTCTCCGCTTTTCCGGGGCTTGGACTCGATCTGTAACGGCACGGACGCACCGAATACCGTTTTCATCAGGATGGGAAACACCGAATCAAAGACCTCACTCTCGCTTTTCAGCACGATCTCCTCACGGGTGACGGTCCTGCCGAACAGCAGCATCCCGTACAGGCAGGCAAAGCGTTTATCCTGATCGTTGATGGTATTCCGGATGCACTCCCGGACTTGATCTGAAAATGACATGACAAATCTCTCCATATAGAACATACGCCGCCAAAAAGGCGGTGTATGGCGATTATTTAGCGATATCCCGATGTACCTTATGGACACGGTATTCCTTGGCTGCGATGGCATCTCCCACAAGCTCTGCAAAGGTCACACTGCGGTGCTTGCCGCCCGTGCAGCCAAATGCCACAACGAGCTGACTCTTGCCCTCAGCGATATACAGGGGCAGCAGGAATTCCAGCAGATCGGTGATTTTCTGCAAAAGCTCCTGCGACTGCGAAAAGCTCATCACATAGTCACGCACGCAGCTCTCGCACCCGGTATGCTTTTTGAGCTCCGGAATGTAGTAGGGATTCGGCACACAACGCACATCGAACACAAGGTCTGCCTCCGTCGAAACGCCGTACTTGAAGCCAAAGGACATGACCTTGATGATCATGGAATCCGTCTTGTTTTCGAGGAAGATCTCACGGATCTCCTCGCCGAGCTGGGCGGTGCTCAGGCGTGAAGTCTCGATGTAGTAGTCCGAGATCGCCTGCAAGGGCTGGAGCTGTTCCCGTTCGATCTGGATGGCTTCCGGAAGGGAGTTGCACTTTTCCAGCAAGGGATGGCGGCGGCGGGTCTCCTTGTAACGCCGCAGCAAGATCTCATCGGACGCTTCCGTGAAGATCACCTTCAGGTGCTCATGCATCTCCTTGCGAAGTCCCTTGAGGGTCGTGTAGACCTCGGAAAACATATCTCCGGTACGGATATCGACAGCGATGGCAACTTTATTGAGACTGCCGCCGGTCTGCTCGCAGATATCCACAAATTTCGGGATCAGGAGGGGCGGCAGATTGTCGATGCAGTAGAACCCGATATCTTCGAGCACACGCATGACAGTGGATTTGCCCGAACCTGACATACCCGTTATGATCACTAATTGCATACTATCACTTCCCTGCCGAGTCGCCTAAGATGATCGGCTCCATTTCCAGAATATAGCCGGTTTTCTCCTGCACGATGCGCTTGACATCGGCGCAGAGCTGCATCACATCCGCACAGGTCGCACCCTCACGGTTAATGACGAAACCAGCGTGCTTTTCGCTGACCTGCGCACCGCCGACGGTGTAGCCCTTCAAACCGCACTGGTCGATGAGGGCAGAGGCATAGTTCCCCTCCGGACGCTTGAAGGTCGAGCCGGCACTGGGGAAATCCAGCGGCTGCTTGTCATTGCGGCGTTTCAGGAAATCACGCATTTTCTCCGAAATCTCCGCCCTATCCCCATCCTGGAGCTTCACGGTCACAGTGAGGATGACATTCCCCGGATGCAGCGTGAACCAGCTTTGCCGATAGGACAGCGCCAGATCAGATGCACGAAGCTGTTTGATCTCGCCGTTTTCGTCCATGTAGGTGCAGGAGGAAACGATCTGGCTCATCTCATAGCCGTAGGCGCCTGCATTCATGTAGAGTGCGCCGCCGATCGTGCCGGGAATGCCGGAAAGCCCCTCCATACCGGTCTGGGAGAATTTCTCGGCAGTCTTTGCAGCCTTGACAAGCGTCGCACCTGCCTCGCAGGTCATGGTGTGCGCATCCTTGAACCCGATGTTGGCGAACTGATTCCCAAGGTGCAGAATGATGCCACGATAGCCGGCATCGGACGCCAGAATATTGCTGCCACGCCCCAGTACAAAGTACGGATAAGCGTTCTCCCTGCAAAGGCGCACCAGAGCGGAGATTGTCGAGGAGGAGTTGATCTCCGCCCAGAAATCAGCCGTTCCGCCGATGCGGAAGGTGGTATGCTCGGACAGCGGAACGTTCTCCAGAAGCTCCACGCCGTAAGTATCACAAAGCTTTCTCAGCTTTTCTCTCATAGTATCCCCCTAAAATCAGAATGCGTCGTAATCCTTGACGGTCTCTGTGCCTTCCATGTCCATGCCAAGGCGGTCAAGGAGCTCGGTCGCAGCGTTGTAGCCCATCTTCTTCTGACGGTTGTTCATAGCAGCGACCTCCAGAATGACCGCAAGGTTACGTCCGGGCTTGACGGGGATGGTCAAAGACGGGATCTTAACGCCAAGGATCGACGTATACTGCGTATCGACGCCCATTCTGTCGTAGATCTTCTCCGGATTCCAGAGCTCCATCTCGACTACAAGGTCGATCTTCTCCGTCACCTTGACAGCACCCATACCAAACAGGCGGCGTGCATTGATGATACCGATACCACGCAGCTCCAGGAAGTGGCGGATGTTATCAGGTGAGGAGCCGACGAGCGAAATATTGGAGACCTTGCGGATCTCCACCGCATCGTCTGCAACGAGCCGGTGTCCACGCTTGACGAGCTCGATCGCAGTCTCGCTCTTACCAACGCCGCTTTCACCGGTCAGGAAAACGCCTTCGCCGTAGATCTCGATCAGCACGCCGTGACGGGTGATACGGGGCGCCAGGTTGAGGTTCAGGAAAGCGATCAGACCGGACATGAAGTTCGAGGTACTCTCCTTGCTGCGCAGCAGCGGAACCTCGTACTTCTGGGACAATTCGAGCATCTCCGTAAAATAGGGCAGCTCTCTTGCGATGATGAGTGCCGGGAGCTTCTGGGAGAACAGGAGCTCCAGACGCTCTCTGCGGGTCTTTTCGTCAATGGTCGAAAGATAGGCAAATTCCATCTTGCCAATGATCTGGATACGCTCCGGATTGAAGTACTCGTAGAAACCCATGAGCTGCAAGCCGGGACGGTTGACGTCATTTTCATCGATGAGGATCTCAGCCGGGTCCTTGGGGCTGTAGATGACTTCAAGCTTGAATTCATCAATGATCTTCTTGAGGGTGATGGTGAATTTTTCGGACATAGGGATCACTCCTTTGATTTGATATTTATGAAAGGATCATGTTTAAGATGCATCCTCAGTTTCTTGTGTTTCTGCCGTTTCAGGCAAGGGAATGATGAAGCTGTGCTCCTCATCCGGCACGGGAGCACCGTCCCACAGGAACAGTGCAGCATTCTTTTCAGGCAGAGAGCGCAGCGTGTCGATATGCGCACCGGAGACCTGGTCAACCTTCATGATGAGGGAAGTCAGCCGCAGGGATTCGGTGGCTGAAAGGGTCTCATTCTGGTTCATCAGCACTGCATTTCCGCTCATCAGCACGTAGAAATCCGTGTGCGGCGCATCCTGCTGCATCCGCTCGATGACGTTCGTCAGGGCGGTGTAGCGTCCTTCCTGCACGGCACGGGATTCGATGCGAGCCATATCTGCTTCGGAAAACGCCGGGAAGCTCAGGCCATCGCAGACAATGGAACGGAATCCTGCCTCGTAGATCTCCCCGGCAACAGTCCCCAGGTAGTCGAGCGCCAGGTCACTGAACGGCGAGAGCTGCGGCGCATTCGAGCTGTCCAGCCACACAGAGCCGTCCTCGCAGTGGTAGGCAGCGTCCGCATACGCCTGCGGATAGAGCGAATCTTCGAGTGTATTGATGACCGCCACGGGCGTGTAGCCCTTGTCGGAAATCGTCTGATAGATGGAAGTCAGCGGGACAGCCGCCTGCACAATGCCGCCCTTGCTGGCGTAGGACATGGAGGCTGCAAAATACAGCCCGCCGCCCTTGGCTTTCAAGGGAACAAGGACGTGGGTGATGCCCTCTGGGATCTGCGAAAGCGCCGTTTCAAGTGCCGTTTGTGTGACCATAGCGGACGGTTCGAGCAGACATCCCTGAATCTTCGGGATCTCCGGCTTCGGGTCAGTTGGTGGTTCTGTCACAGCCTCGGTCTCCGCTTCCGATGCGGCAGGTTCTGTGACTTCCGTCGGCGGAACCGTTTCCTCCACCTCGTTCGGAACGGCAAGGATATGACTGTCCTGCAAAAAGCTCAGTACCGGTCCCCCGATGCTAAAGCCCACAAAGAGCAGAATGACGACCACCAAAAGCGTGCCTGCAATGGCTGCCGTATTGGATTTCAGGGCTTGCATCCGCTCAAATTTCGTCTTTTTGCGGTATATTTTGCGGCCCTTGGGTTTGAGTCTCATGTGTTCGTTCTGCTCCTCTCCATCAATTTCTTTTGTTCTTTCTCTCTAATAATCTAATGATGTATTATACTGTGATGGCATAAACCGCCATCGAAATCAAACCAATAAATACCATCACCGCAGGCAAGCCACGAAACGCAGCCGGTACCTCAGCATCATGCAGTCGTTCCCAGACGGCCGACAGCATCAAGGATGCCAGCAAGAATCCCAGTCCCTCCTGCATTCCGAACAGGACTGCCGTCATCGGCTCTCTCAGATCACCCGAAAGCAAGCCAAACAGCTCCAGCGAATGCTCTGTCGAAGGCGCAAGTCCGTCCGGAGAGAACGCCAGATACAGTGTTCCCATTACAGCGCAGTTAAATGCGGACAGATGAATGTATTTTTTGATGCCGGACATTTTGCTGCGGAATGCGATTCTGGTCACGATCAGTGCAGCCAGATAGATCACGCCGATCACCGCCACATACAAAAGCGGCAATCCGAGGTAGTACGGATACGTCAGCATTCCGGCAAGTCCCAGCGGATACAGCAAAAGCTGTACGCCAAGGCACGAAAGCACCGAAAATACAGTCATCAGCAGCGACAGCACCGGCAAACGTGAGCTGTTCTTGGCGGCTGCCATCATCGTACTGGTGCCAAGCGCCCTGGTAAAAATGAGATTCGTTGTCAGCAGCGAGAAAATCGCTGTCAGAAGCCACATATTACGCCTCCTGTTTCTTTCGGAATAAATATCTGTGGATGCCGGCAAGCAGGCCGAGCAGGACGAATCCGCCCCACGGTGTCCCCAAGCCCTTCATGACAAGCGGCATATCCACGGCATACCCGAAGATCGAGCCATACGCCAGAATCTCCCGAAGGGCACCGAGCAGGCACGCAGCCAGCGCAAAGCCTGCCGCATGAGCGATCAGGACACCGAGCATAGCGGTGCGCTTGTAATGGTAAAAATGCAGCTCAGAATGCAGGACAATGAACGAATTGACCGACAACAGCGGCAGGTACATGAACGCCGCCCCTGGTACCGTTCCCATCCCCGGAAGCTGCATACTGGAAAGCGCCGCATACGTGGACGGGCTGATATACTCGCACAGAAGCGCCGCCGGGATATAAAGCGCCGATGCAGTAAGCGCATACAGGATGATGCGCACGGCATACGGCAGGCGTTTCGGATAGAAGGAACCGATCAGCACTGTCAGTATGGTGATCACTGCAAAGCCAAGTGACAGCAGTAAAGATTTTCGCATCGTATCGCAGCAAACAACAAGCGGTGCGATGACCATACCCTCTGAGAGCACGGCATTGTGACGGAACAAGCCGTCTTTATAAGCACGATCAGAATCCATAGACTCAGTCCTCTTTCTGTTGGATGGCAGGCTGTTTGAAAAAGCTCGATGTCAGCTTCGGGTGGCGTTCCTCAATGGCGCCGATCCAGTGCCAGAACGGGCACGTCAGGATCACCGCCACGACCGGTGCGTATTCGAGCTGAAACCGGAAGATCAGGAAGCCCGTCAGAAGCGCTGTGAGCAAGACCGCAAAATACGAAAGCATCCCCCGTGTCGGCAGAACGGACGGGTCGTTCATGAAAAATACCATCGAAAACAGCAGCATATTGGTGCAATAGATCTTCATTTCTGCCACGCCGAAAACGACCGGAATGATGATGCAGAACTGTGACCCCAGCAGCGCCCAGAAATTGATCTGCCGGCGAAGCAGCAAGATCACAATACCGAGCAGCAAAAGCAGCACGCAGCTCGTTCCCATGGGTCCCGGCACAGCGCCGATCAGGAGCTCAAGTCCGTCCATATGCGACATTGCGCTCAAAGGATTGGCATTGTATTCGCTGGAAAGCGATGCGACCATCGGCACATCATTGTCAAACAGCGACAGATAGTTACCGACCTGCGGAAATTGCAAAATCTCGTCCTTCCAGCAGATCAGTGCAAAGAGATAGCCGATGGCAGCCGGCGGAAACAGCAGATCCTTGCGGTATCCAAAAACGTGCGCCCCGACTGCGACCGCAAACACGGTACTGAGGATCACGATCGAATACGGGACAGTCGCCGGAAACATCAGCGTCAGAATGATCGCTGCTCCAACATTGGACAAGTCCACCAGCTTGTAGGAGCGTCCCCGGAAAAAGAGACAGATGAAATCCGTCAGAATTGCCGTAACGCCTGCAAGCCCCATCACGGCTGCTGCACGCACGCCGTAGAAACAGACTGCCACAAATGCGATCGCACCAAGAAAGACCCAGTATTCCGGCCTTCGAACAGGTCGGCGGTTTCGGAGGGAACTCAAATCGCAGCTCCTTCCGCATCACGCAGGGCACGGACTGCCGCTGCCATATCCGGCGCACGGAACAGATAGCTTCCGGCAACGATCAGATCAGCGCCGGCACCGGCTGCTTCCCCGATCGTGTCAGCATTCACGCCGCCGTCCACCTGGAGGTAGATCTCACGTCCGCCGATCCAATGACGAAGGGTGCGGATCTTGTCATTCATTTCGTGGATATAGCTCTGCCCGCCGAATCCGGGCTCAACTGTCATGACCAGCAGATTCTCCACATGGTCAACAAATGGCTTCAATGCGTCCACCGGCGTTCCGGGCTTGATCGAGATGCCAGCCTTGCAGCCAAGGTCGTGAATCGCCTGGATAGTCTGCATGGGGTCAGAACGGCTTTCGAGATGGAATGTGATCATGTCCGCACCGGCGTCCGCAAATTCACGCACGTACCGCAAAGGATCGTCGATCATCAGGTGTACGTCCAGAAACAGGTCTGTATCCTTACCGACCGCCTGCAAAACAGGCAGACCAAAAGAGATGTTCGGCACAAACAAGCCGTCCATCACATCAAAATGCAGCATATCAGCTCCCGCATCCCGGACACGGCTTACCTCCTCTGCCAAGTGCAGAAGATCCGCATTCAGGATCGAAGCAGAAATTTTACGAGTCAAGTCAGCACCTCCGCAAACACATTATTACTCTATTTTATTATACCTGAAATTCCGGTCTGCGTCAATAGCCAATTCCCGTTTTTTTCTGATTTTTTATGGCGAACCTGTTTTCAGAGCAGGTTGACCGTCCGGATGTAACGTCGCAGAGGGCTTTCTCCGTCGTGGGACTCTCCCAGGAACGTATCTGACATCCGACCGGGCGGCAGGACACGGTTCACGCCGCAACGAATGAGAAGCTCCGTCAGTTTCGCACGCTCCCCTGCCGGACAGATCAGGCCAGCCGTCTGGAGATAGCCGGCGCTTTTTCGCAGCTCACGCATAAGGCTTTGGCGTGGAAGCGGCTTGACAAGGACGTTTCCGTAAAGCTCGGAGAGTTCAAGCTGACTGTCCGGACAGGCAGTCACGCTCGTGTGCTCCCCCTGAAAGATGCGACGTTCCGACACCTCGCCGGATAAAACGGATTCGAGTGCTTGCACACGCCTGCGGAGGGTAAGCTGTGCTGCCATGCCCAGGTCAGAAACCGGGTGCATGGAGGCTGCGGCTTCGAGATAGGGCAGAAAGTGCTCGCTGAAATCAAGCACATCCTTTTGTGCCGATGTATCAATATAAATCACCTGACACGAGCTGCAAAGGAGCTGCCGTGTCTGGAGGATATGGCTTGCAAGGGCAGTCAGTTCCTCCGCCGGCGGTTCGCCCGAAATATAGCAAAAGCTGAGCCGGTGTCCCCATTCAATGAGCTTGCACCCGACCGGTGCGAATTGCCGCACCGCCGAAACCGCCGCATCACCGCCCCAAACAGAAATGCCGTCCGCAAGCGATGCCAGCCGCCGGATCCCGGCAATATCCGTGGAAGGGGTGTCGAAGATATACACGAAATCCCGAAGCTCCGGCGTTTGCTCTGTGAGCATCCGGAAAAACTCGATGGTCAGCCCTTTATCCGCCTGTGGGAGCTTCAGGATGTTGATGTTGCCGGTCAGGAGCCCTTCGATCACGCTCCATGCCGGAAGTGCATCCATGTTGCCGGCGGCGATGTGTAAAATCACGCCAAGCGGCACATTCTGCACCGTAAAGGTCGGCTGTCCCGGAAACGGCTCCGAAGCGTGGGGCGCTTCCCAGTGATCCCCAAGCTCCGTGCGGACTTTCAGGCGCAGCGCCTCCTGTGTCAGTCTCCCGGCGGCAAACCCGATCTGCCTGCGCAGCTCCGGGTCAGCCACACGATCTGTGAACTCCCCTGCTGCGATACGGCGGCTCATCCGGTCAAGCGCCTGAATGACAGTTTCGCAGCGAAGCGTCTGCGTTTCACGGGTATTGCAGATCTGCTCCGGCAATGCGTCAAGGAGCCGATTCTGCACATCCGATGGATAAATCTTCCCGTTTGCAAAGATCATGCGTCCACCCCCTTGAGGATATCCGATGCGCCGGCAGCACAGGTCTTGATGTCGGGCATTCCCACACGCCCGATGATCTCCAGATAAGGTGCCTTGCAGCCGCAAGGACATTCCGTCCCCTCGTGCAGCACCCCTAAGTCGTCCGTCATAATGCTCGTGACCGGAACGGCGTTCAGCATCGGCGTAATGAGGTTCACAAGCCCGGTCTGCCCGGTCGGGAGCACTTCAAGCGAGTGAACATCCCGGATGAGCACACGGCTGTAGATCGGCACATGGAAATGATGATACGGGCAGTCCGTGAACAGAATGGGATGCTCCGCAGCGCCGAAAAATTCGATGATCTCCGTTTCATCCACATCGAGCAGGCGTTTGACGAGGGCATAAAGCACGGGCTTTTCGACCTGTTCCCGGTAGTGCTGTTTCCAGCCGCCGCCGAGCATGATTTTTGAACCGGGCGGCAAAGGGCAGCGCATTCCCCGTTCCTCCATCATTTGCAGCAAAAACCAGAGATACGACGGAAATCCCATGAATCGCACCGGATGCCGCTGCCCCGAAAAACGCTGCAATGCGTCCAGGACGCCTTCGAGATCGGGCTGGTACGTGTCACCCTGCGGCTTCAACGCATAAACACGATGAAGCGCCGGTGCCAGAAAAGTCGAGCCGTAGGCAGTTTTCATCACCGCCATGTGATGCCCACGGTGCGGCTTGTAGCCGAGGATGATATAATTCACAGGTCTGAGCGACAAAAGCCCACGGGTGCGTGCCATACGCAGCACCATGCCAAGCCCTGCAAGCAAGCTCCCGGTGTCCAGTCCGATGCGGCTGAAATTGCCGCTGGTGCCATGCGAAGTCGCCTTGACGGGAATGCGCCATTTCGGCATGGAAAACAGGGTGTGCCGCTTGAAAAGTGCTGTCGGCAGGAGGGGGAGCTTAGTGATATCGGGCAGAGTTTGTACCAGATCGGGACGGAAATGCTCCGCTTCCGCAATGCAACGGTATTCATCACAATGCCGCATATGATACGCCGCATTCTGCAGGATGGCAGCCATAAAAAGCCGCTCTGTCCCCTCCAGGTCAAAAGGCTCTTTATGCCAGAAAAGTCGCATTCTTGCCCCCATACACTTCACCCCCCTATGGATCGTATCATTATTATACCATATTCAGGTGAGCTTGTCGATTACAAGGTGCTTACAAAAAAGCCCTGCCGGGGTGCGGCAGGGCTTAGAACCTTTCTTCACAAAATGCCACGGCGGCTTTTCGGCATCTTTGCACCGTATCTTCGTCCGAAATCCTTGCAATACACCAAGTATTCCTACGGATTTCGTCCTTTGATACGGCACAAACCTGCTCGAAAATCTGCTCGCATCCCTTGTGAAGACAGGTTCCGATCATCATTCCCAGAATAAAAAGGCTTCTGCCAGCTCCTCATGCAAGGTGGGATGCCAGAACGTGAGGGTCGTTTCTACCGAGCCTTCGGTGTATACCTGCGCCATCAGGAGCCATGCCATCAGGAGCGTGGCAAGGAGCGAGATCACAGCGAGGAAGTACACGTAGCGTTTCGGATCCCGGACAGTGCCGAGCAGGATCACGGTCGCAGACAGTACGAGGATGGGCAGAAAATCGATGGAATATCGCAGCGATACGCCGCCCATGCAGAAATCCAGCCAGACGATCAGAAGCGTCATGATGCCGGCGCAAAGGAGCATCCATTTGCTCTGCTTGGCAGTTGCAGCGCCGCCGATGGCGTGGCGGCTGCGAACCGCCTTCGGGACGAGCAGCAGCGCCAGGATCAGGGACGGGAAAACAAACGCACCGGCGGTATGTTCAAGATTGTTGTACATATGGTAGTTGTCGAGTGCGTAGTAGCTGATGGTAAAAAACGGGAAATAAGGTCTTGCAGTCAGGGGTTGGATAAGATAGTGGTAAATTGCAGCCGGAAGTGCAGACAGGCGCATCTGGTTTGCCTGGATATTGCTGATGGTGAGCTGATAGCCGGCACCGAAATCCAGCGGCGACTCGAATCGAATGGCGTTATAGTACATTGTTGCGCCAGCGCCGATTACCAGCGGCACACCAAAGCTTGCCGCCTGGAAAATGCGTTCCTTGAGCGTAAAGGACTTATCACGCAGCACCCCGATAAAGAACGGCGCTAAGATCACCGTGGTCAGTGCCATACTCGGACGGGACTGCACGCAGAAGACACACCCGATCGCACAAACCGCAAAGAGTACATAGCGAAGCCATTTCTTCTGCACAAGGCAAGCCTGCATCCCACTCCAGAGCGCCAGCAGCAGGAAGCAGAGTCCCGAAGCGACCACGACATCATACTGGCTTGGGAATTCCAGTGCGTAGTACGCACCGCAAAGTGCCGTGCAGACCGGCAAAGACAGGAACAACAGCAGGAAATTCGGCTTTTTGCAGCAAAGCCGCACGGCTGTCAGGACTGTCAGACACATCAGCAGAATCGTGAACGGCGAATAGAACATACAAACCATCGCCATCGTCGGGAGCTTACCGGTCAGCCAGTAGAAGGGATAATAGAACGTCACGACCGGCGCAATGCCGAAATAGGAGTAATATTTGCCGCCATACAGGGCATGATCAAAGAGATACGGGATGCCGGATTCATCACGGTCCATGCGGTCAAAGACGAATTCGAGGTCTTCGAGCTGCTCGTCCACCGGGATATTGATCCAGGCATGACCGCTCTGGAATGCATCGAATGTCTGCTCGTAAGGATTGGCGTTTTCAATGACGAATTCGTCCGGATAGACAAACGGATGCTGGTTCGGGATGCGGAAGATCACAACGCTTGCCACGCAGAGCAGGGTCATAGCGCCCATTGCAAGGCGATGCCGCCGTTTGGTGCGGTCGTAGGTCACAGCCGTCAGGTGATAGCTGCGCAGCAGCAGGATGCCGGCAAGAAGCAAAAACAGCCCGAAATACCGCCACAATGAGAATGAATACGGCATTTTGTTCATGCAGGTGAACGAATACAGCGAGACCGGTGCGCAAATGTCAAAGAACTCCACACGCACCATGCGCAGCTTCTGATACGGCAGCACCGCAAATGCCACATCCTTGCCATAGGTGCTGGTCAGCTTATGCCCGAAAATCTGCGGTGCATGGAGGAAATTATTATCCGTCATCAGGCATTTGATGCGGATGGGGCTCTGGTCAGGTGACTGCTCTGCCTGGATCGTCAGGCAGCGTGTCCAATCCGGGAGATCCTCGGCGATGATCACAGAATCGCTGAAAACAAGGATATGATCGTCCTCACGTTCACTGATACGGTAATCCTTGAGCTGGAGCTCCTCCGCCGGGATGACCTCCTGCTGCGGATGGAATGTCAGACTCTTGGCATTAAACAGGAATGCCTCGACCACCAGCAGTGCCGCTGCCAGGATACCAAAGCGTCTGAGCAGACGGCGGAGCTTGTCACTTTTGCCCCAGACATGGAACAAAACAGCAGCGTCTGTGACAATGCAGAACAGCAGCACCGCTGCAAGCGGCACTGCATCATAGGTGCCGTTTGTCCAGAAATGCTGCACCGTCCAGATCAGAAGCAGCAGCAAAATCTGTGCCAGAGCCGCAAACAGCGGCAGAAAGAGCTGTAGCACGGAAGGCTTCTTCTCCCCTTTGCCAAACCGGAAGAACAGGCATCCGATCAAAAAACAGAATGCCGCAAGGATCGGCGGCACTGTAACCAGAAATGTCATACGAAAACTCCTTTTTTATCAACCTGATTTCCATTATACCATGCGAAATCCGGATTGTCAATCACCTGAAAGACCGCAGCAAAGCCAAATCCTTTCTCCAAACCGGATGGTTTTTCGTTACTTTCACACAGAAATCCAGGTGTTTCCAGGAGGATATGCCAGATTTGCGGAAATTTCACGTTTTTGGCAGAAAAAGCCGCAAAAGCTCTTGCATTCGTGTCAGAGATATGCTATAATATAAATAAGTATGAATGAATGGGTATGGTTTCCCATTGGGAAAGTAGAAACTATGGAGGTATCCGAATGAATATTGCAATTGCACAGTCCGGTGGTCCCACCTGCGCCATCAACGCCAGCCTTGTCGGCGTTTTCAAGCAGGGACTTCTGACAGAGGAGATCGATGCGATCTTTGGCTCGATCAACGGCATTGAGGGCATGATCGGCGATGAGCTCATCAATCTCAAAACCATTATCCGCACCAATGAGGATATGGAGCTGCTCCGGCAGACCCCTTCGACCATGCTGGGCTCCTGCCGCTACAAGCTGCCGGAATTTGATGCAGACCCTGAGGTGTACGAGAAGATCTATGAGACCTTCATGACCCATCGTATCGACATTTTCATCTATATCGGCGGCAACGATTCTATGGATACCGTGGTGAAGCTCTCCAAGTATCTGCGTTCCATCGGTTCCGATATCCGTGTCATCGGCGTGCCTAAGACCATCGACAACGATCTGCCGATCACTGACCATACCCCCGGCTTTGGCTCTGCTGCAAAATATGTGGCTGCCACCGCACAGGAGATCATCCGTGACAGCAGCGTTTACAGCATCCCGTCTGTCACCATCATTGAGGTCATGGGCAGACACAGCGGATGGCTGACGGCTTCGACCTGTATGCTGCGTGTCAACGGCGAGGAAGCGCCGCACCTGATCTATCTGCCGGAGTCGGACTTCTCCTCGGAGCGTTTCATTGAGGATGTGCGCCGCCAGATGGCTAAGCACAAGGCTGTCGTTGTTGCGGTTTCTGAGGGCGTTTCCCTCGCAACAGATGCAGAGGGCGTGGAGGACTTCCAGTCCGGCGCAACGGATGTGTTCGGTCACAAGTACCTCTCCGGCATCGGCAAGTTCCTGGAGCGTATGGTTGCGGACAAGATCGGCTGTAAGGTGCGTTCGGTCGAGCTCAATGTTATGCAGCGCTGCTCCTCGCACATCTGCTCCAAGACCGATATCGACGAAGCAGAGCGCATCGGACGTCACGGTCTGCGTGCCGCACTCGAAGGCAATTCCGGCAAGATGATGTATTTCCGCCGTGTCAGCGATACGCCGTATGCTGTTACCATTGAAATGACGGACGCTGTGAAGTGCGCTAATATCGAGAAAAAGTTCCCCAGAGAATGGATTGCCCCGGAACAGAATCAGGTAACAGATGCGGCAATCGGTTACTTCCTGCCCCTCATTCAGGGCGAGGTGGATATCTGCATGAAAAACGGTATGCCGGTACACTTCCAGAGACCGTTGCAGATGCGATAATTAGTAGATTTATACAAATCTACTGCCATGTTATTAGTGGAAACGATGATTATTTTCACAAATTAGTGAAAATATGCCAATCAAACTGTCATTGAATTGTTAATGTAGTAGGAGGATCGAATGGAGAAGGGAATCGAAAGCTATCTCCAGTTCCTCAAGGGTGACAAAACTGCGATGCGAAGTATCGTCGAGTCATATTGGGATACGATGCTGCTCTTTACGAACGGCTATGTCCACAATCTCTCGGATGCGGAGGATATCGCACAGGAAGCGCTCATCGAACTCGCCGTCCGAAAGCCAAAGCTGGAGGAGGAGCATCAGCTCAAAGCATATCTCTACAAGATCTGCCGTAACAAGGCGCTTAATCACCTGAAGAAATACCAACGAATGGTGGGGCTCTCTCCGGAAGCGGAGGAGTTTATTGAGGACGAAACAGCACAGATCGAGGCTCGCATGGAAATGAAGGATTCCAACAAGCTCCTTCATCGTGCGATGCTGGGTTTGCAGCAGAATTATCGGGAGATTCTGTATCTGCGATATTTCGGTGATCTTTCCATGAAGGAAGCCGCAAGGATCATGCGCATCACCGAAAAGCAAGCCACTGCCATTGCCTACCAGGCACGGCAGCAGCTCAAAAAAATCTTAGAAAAGGAGGGATATTCCGGTGAAGACTTATGATGAGATCACGAACAGCGTACTCGAAGGCGCAGCAGTCCGCACTGTCAAGATCAAACGTACTCGCTATGCCTGCACGGCAACTGCCGTTTGTGCTGCCTGCGTCATTGGCGGCGCAGCTTTCATGAAGCTTGAAAAGCCGGAGTTCAAGCCCTCTGATTCCTATATTGAAACCAGCGATTCTCTGCATTCGGCATCTGATCCGTCCACCGAATGCACCACCGAGACCACTCCCGAAACCACCGTCCCCACCGAAACGACCCTCGCTACCACCACCTCTCCGGCACCTACCACGGAGATCACAACGACAACTGAGCCCTTTACAGATATCCCGAATGCACCGGTGACGGTGCCCATCCCTGTCTTTGTGGAATCGGGTCCGGCACCGATCATGACGGTTTTGCCGGGTGAAACACACCCCAGCTCGCAGTCCACACATAAAACGACGACCACACAGAAGGCGACCGAACCCACGACCGTAAGACCGGAAACCACCAAGGCTCCCGAAACCGATGCGGTCGAAACAACGACGATTCTGACCGAAGTACTCCCCGTCATCACAACCGAGCCGACGGAGATCCCGACCGCGGAACCGACGGAGGAGATCCCGACTGAAGCACCGGAGATCATCGAACCGGATCCGACGGAAACCACCGAACCGGCACCCGTACCGGAATTCCCGGATGAACGTTGGGAGCTGCTGTATGAGCTGTACTTCAATGGTGAGCTGCCGTTTACGCTGCTCGATATGGAGGATATGGACGAGAACGAATTGATCGAGTCCCTGTTCCCAATGCCTGAAGATTTTACATAATAGCTGTTACCCCCGGTTAACTGCCGGGGGTATAGGTTTTTTAGAAAGGGATTACTATGACCAAAATTGACCTTGTGACCGGCATTCTCGGCGCCGGGAAAACCACGTTTCTGCTCCGCTATGGTCGTTATCTCCTGCAAAAAGGGGAGCGTATCGCCATTTTAGTCAATGACTTCGGCGCTGTCAATGTGGACACGCTGCTGCTCTCTGAGCTCAAGTGTGACCGCTGCGAGATCGAGACCATCTGCGGCTGTGGCGACCCGAATGCCTACCGCAGACGTTACCGCACCAAGCTCATTGCCTTGGGAATGCAGCATTTTGACCGGGTTCTGATCGAACCTTCGGGTATTTTTGATATGGATGAATTCTTTGATGCGCTGTATGAGTCGCCGCTTGACAAATGGTACGAGATCGGCAGTGTGCTCACCATCCTCGACGCCGAAATGGATGACAAGCGAAGCGACCAGATGGAATTTCTCCTCGGCTCCGAGGCAGCAAGTGCCGGAAGGCTGGTGCTCAGCAAGCTTTCCTCCGTTCAGGACGAACCGCTCCCAGCACTCACGGAACGAATCCTTGGGTACGTCAACCGGGCGCTTGCATACATCCAGTGTGACCGGCGCTTTACCGAGAAGGACTTGCTTGTCAAGGACTGGGATGCGCTGACAGATGCGGATTTTGCAGCGCTCGAAACGGCTGGCTATCGGGGTTCGAGCTACGTCAAGCTCTTTAGTCCGCAGACGATTCGCAGCAGCGTGCATTATTTCATGCACCTGCATTTCCCGGAAGCACAGATCGCTGAGATTGTCCGTGGAGCGATGGACGACCCTGCCTGCGGCAAGCTTTACCGCATCAAAGGCTCCCTCCCATCGGATGACGGCGGCTGGCGGAAAATCAACGTCACACGAGAAAAGACCGAGATCTCCCCTGTTGCCAATGGGCAGGCAGTTTTGATCGCCATCGGTGATGACCTCGACCTCGAACGGCTCGATGCGCATTTCCGTGCGGAAAATACAGACCCGGAGTATGTGAGTATCTAATATAAAAGGTGACTGTGAAATACGCAGTCACCTTTTTGTCAGTGCAGCAGACAATTATGCTGTCAGCATCTGCTGCATCCGTCCCAGATCAAATACATCCACTTCTCCATCACCATTCAGGTCGGCGTTGGTGAATGCCTGGGCGGAAATGCTATAGGAGTTGTGCAGATAGCGGCTGAGATAGACCAGATCGAGCACAGACAGCTCACCGTCAAGTGTCAGATCACCCGGCAGGTCGCTGCTCTCGTCATAGCCGTAATGCACAGTGCCGTAGCCGTTGGGCTGATCGTTTTGCATGACAAGCATCCATTCCTCCGGCGTACCGGTGTACCAGGTGTCCTGGATATTCATGTCTACGAATGTACCGGCACCGACTCTCGTGATCTCCTTCGGGAAAATCAGCGTTTTCAGATTGTAGCAATCGCCAAAGATGCTATCGTACTGGACCGTGGAAATCCACTCACTCCCACTCTCGTAACCCGGAATCGGGTCATATACGATCTCCAGTTCCTTAGAATCAAGCTCCGTCAGACCGGCAGACAGCCGCACCTTGCGCAGGGCACGGCAATTCCGGAATGCGTTGATGTCAAGCCGGGTGACCGTGTCCGGCAGGATCGCCTCACGCAGTTTGAAGCAGTCGTCAAACGCCGCATCACCGATCATTTCCAGTCCTTCCGGGAAAGCGATGCGCTCGATGGCGCTGCATCCGGCGAATGCGGCTGTATCTATCGTTTTGAGCGATTGCGGCAGCTTGACGGTTTGGAGCACATCACAGCCGCTAAATGCACCGGCGCCGATGCGTTCCACGCCCTCCGGGAGCGCAATGGATTCGAGCCATTTACAGCTTTGAAAGGCGCAGTCCGGGATCTCGGACAGCTTGTCCGACAGCTCGACCGAACGGATGCCCTCCGGCACGGCTACAAGCTCGGTCAGATCCTTTGTGTAGAGCAAGCCGTCCTGCACGGCAAAATGCGGTGCATCCTCGTCGATCGTGAAGGCTTCCAGGTGGGCATTATAGGCAAAGGAGGTCATATCGATGCTCTCCAGATCATGCGGCAGATGAAGCTCCGTCAACCCCGGCTCCGACGGGAACGCCCTGTCATTGATGTAACGCAGGCTGTCCGGGAGGGTCAGACTGTCGATCTGGGTCTGATACAGGAATGCCCTGGATGCGATGCCGAGGGTACCGTCTGCGATCGTGACATCGCTTGCCGTATCTCGTCCGCCCTTGTACCAGATCGCAAATTTGCCGAGGTACACGACACCGTTCGGCTGTGCATTGAACCACGCTGTTCCGCCGACAACGGCTGTCCCGGAGTAATCTAATGCACCGATGCTGCGCACGGTATCGGGAATGGTGATGGTCTCCAGCGACTCGCAGCCAAGAAATGCGTTGCCGCCGATCTCCTCCGTCCCCTCCGGCAGTTCGATCTCGGTCAGGGATGTGCAGCCGGAAAAGGCATTGTTGCCGATGTACCTGACACCGCCTGCAAAGGTGACCTCGGTCAGTGATGTACAGCCTTTGAGGACGGAATCTCCGAGGGTTTCGAGGGTCGAGGGGAGTGTGACCGTTTCAAGCGCTGGCGCCCCCATGAACGCACAATAGCCGATGTCCGTAACGCCTTCCGGAACATGAATCTCCTTGATATAAATGCCGGCGCCGATGGAATTGTGGCCGAGCTTGGTGACGGGCAGACCGTCGATCTCATCCGGAACGTTGATGATGACCTGTCCGGTATAATCGAGCTTCTCCAGCTCAATGTGGTCACCGTAATTCCGGTATTTCCAGGAGTAGAATTCGCCTTCGGTATAGTCCTTCGCCGCAGCCGGAACGGGGACAGCCTGACAAAACAGCATAGCGCCGGCGAGAAGAATGCTTATGAATCTTGGTTTTCGCATGGGTACGCCTCCTTTGGTGATTTTGGCTTACATACAGTATAACGAAATAGAATGGATAGATTGCGCCCAAATTTGTAAATATTTTGTGAACAACAGCAGCGGCTTTGACACCGCTGCTGTTGTCAATTTGATATAAGCAAATGCAATTTTTCTGCTTCCTGTAGCAGCCTTTGGTTCAGGGCATTCATGGTGCCGAATCGGCTGACCGTGCAGATGACCTCCCGGCAGGTTCGCAGGATTTGCAGGGCTGTCTGACATTCCGCTTCTCCGACCGGCTCGAAATCCTGAGCCGTGATAACTTCTGCCGCAAGCGCCCTGGCACAGGGGTAATCCAGGTCGTGGCGATGCAGCACACCAGCCGCAAACGCTCTCCCCTGCCGCTGTAAACGGCGGTACACCGGGATTCCCGTGCCGCCTCCGCCGATCACGAACACCTCCGGATCCCCCATCGGACGTTCGAGCTCGGCTGTGCCGTACAACGCATGAAAGCTGCCGGACTCGATGCCGTAGAGCGATGCGATCACTTCGTCCCGGAAAATTTCTTCCGGCGTGCCGATGCATTCGGCTTTGCCGTTATGGATGCAAAGAATGCGGTCGGAGATGCGCTCCGCAAGGTCAAGCTCGTGCAGAGACATGAGCACGGCGACATTGCGTTCCCGTGCCAGCTTCTTGACCAGCGCAAGGAGTTCGAGCTTGTGGCGGATATCAAGATAGGAGGTCGGTTCATCGAGCACAAGAATATCCGGCTCCTGCGCCACTGCCCTTGCCAGCATGACACGCTGCCGCTGCCCGTCACTGATCTGTGTGAACGGCACATCCCGCAGCTCCTCTACATGGGTCATCTGCATGGCTTCGTTCACAATACGCCGATCCTCCGCCGTCAGGATGCCAAGTCTGCCGGTGTACGGATAGCGCCCGGTGGATGCAACATCCTCGCAGGTCATGAGCTCCGTGTGGATGCGTCCAGTCAGAAAGAGCGAAAGGCGCTTTGCAAGCTCGATCTCACGCATCTGGGCTTCGGGCTTGCCGTCGATCAGGATGGTACCGGCAAGCGGCTGAAGCTGGGCGGCAAGGCTTTTGAGAATCGTGGATTTTCCGGCACCGTTGGGACCTATGAGGGTGACGATCTCGCCGGGGACAAGGGTGAGTGTCAGGTCAGACACGATCGGTCTGTCCTTGCGGTAGCCGACAGTCAGAGCATTGGCAGAAAGCAGATCACGCATGGTCACCGACTCCTTTCCGGCGCAGCATCATCACGATCACGACAGGTGCGCCGAATACCGCTGTTACCGTACTGATGCTCAGCTCTGTCGGCGCAAACAGCAGTCTTGCCAGCAGATCGCAAAGCAGGCAGAATGCACCGCCGCCCAGAAAGCACGCAGGGATCATGATAATGGGCTTTGCCGTGCCAAAGAGCCGCTTCATCAGATGCGGCACCGCAACGCCGACAAAGGATATCGGCCCCGCAAACGCCGTCACGCAGGCGGACAGGATGCTTGACAGCAGAATCAATACAATGCGGAACTGCCGGACGTTGACACCCATATTCTCCGCATAGCTTTCACCAAGCTGGTAGGCGCCCATGGGCTTCGACAGAAGAAAGACCAGTGCGAGCACGACCAGCACCACCACCGCCATGATGCGCACATCCGCCCAGTCCGTACCGGAAAACGACCCCTGTGACCAGTTGTGGAGATTCACGATATTCGCATCGTCCGCAAAGGCGACCACAAGCTCCGTGACCGCTGAACAGATATAGCCGGTCATAACACCTGCCACGATCAGCAGCGACATCTGCCTGACCTTGCCGGAAACCGCAAGGATCCACCCGGTCGCCACAAGTGACCCCAGGAGCGATGCAGCGATCATCCAGGCGGAATGCAGCACGATGCCGTATTGCAGCGTGCCGACCATCAGGAGTGCGACCATGAGCTTGGCACCTGACGAAATGCCGAGCACGAAGGGTCCTGCGATGGGGTTGCCAAAGAAGCATTGCAGCAGAAACCCCGAAACCGACAATGCACCGCCGAGCAAAAGCGCTGCGGTCATGCGTGGCATACGGATGCGCAGGAGAATGCTCTCGGCGGTCGGATCCTGGCGCTTGCCAAGGAGTACGTCAAGGGCTTCCCCGGCAGACATGACAGTGCTGCCGGAGAGAAGGCTGCATCCGAGGAGCAGCAGAATGACGATACACAGCAGGATGAATCCAGCCGTACAGCGCAGCATTCGGTTTCGGTTCATGTGTTTCCCTCCTATTGCAGGCGATGCAGAAATGTCAGATCTTCGCCGTCCTCGTGAAAGATACTGTACAGGTCACAGATCATATCCGCACCGCCCGTCGTCTGCTGGAACATATCCTGTTCTGTACACCAGACCTTTCCCTCTTTGACCGCCTTGAAATCGGCAAGCATACTGTCCATGCCAAGCATCTGATCGAGATCGGTCAGCTCGCCGTTGATGGTTGCGTTGTAGATGAGAATATCCGCATCCTTTGCAAGTGCGTAAAAGCTCTCCATCTGGATGTTCATCGTGGAAAGGGCATTTTCCTCGACATCGAGATCCTCCGCCGTCAGGCAGTAGGTGCCGCCGGCAAGGTCGATCATGGCAGAAATATAATCTCCCGGCTTGCGGACATTGACGTAACCGTTGGGAGAGATATAGAAAAAAGCAACAGTCGGGCGCTGCTCTGCATCCGTGGAGAGCGATGCGACCTTCTGGAATTTTTCGGACTGCTGTGCAAAATAGGCATCCGCTTCCGTCTGCCTGCCAAGGAGCAGCCCATACAGCCGGAGCCATTCCATGCGTCCAAGCGGATGGGATTCGTAGCTTGAACGCTCCACGAGAACCGGTATTCCCAAGGATTCGAGCTGTTCCTTTGTTTCCGGGGTGTGGTAGATCATGGTCGATTCGATCGCAAGACCGCATTTCGCAGAGAGGAGCTGCTCGTAGTCCGGAGCGCTGTATTTGCCGACATACTGCATTTTTCCGGATGCAAGGGCGTCCTGCACCGCCGGCAGGCTCCAGTCCTTGGTTGAGGTCATTTTCACGGAATCAAGCGCACCGATGCCGTCAAACAGATCAACCGCCGACGATGCCGCCACATAGATCTGCTCCAGGGGCTGCCGCAGAACGGTCATATCCTGCACATCCGCAGGCACGTCCTTCCCCTCCGGCACAAGGAGAAACCGCTGCCCGTCCCTGATCTCGATGATCGCATAGCCGCCCTCACAATACTTTACAGAAAACTGGTCGGCGTAGGAGAGCGACATTTCACCCGTGACACGCAGCCCGGAGCCCTCTGTAACAGCAGACGGCGCAGAAGTATCCTGCGCCGTCGTACAGCCCGTCAAAAGCAGGCACGCTGCACAAACGAATCCTGTCAGTCGTCGTTTCATGTTCATGATGCGATCGAGGAAGAATCGAAGTACAGGGTATATTCGATCTCATGCGGTGTGCTCATTGCTGTGGTATCCGCAGAAACGGGCATTTTGTAGTCAAAGCCAAGCACCGGGATCTCAAAAACGGAGAATTCCTCCACAGACACAGGGTCGATCTTTTCACCGTCTACGACCATGTAATCATACTTGTTGCTGCTCCAAATGATCTCAACGGTAGGCTTGCCGTCCTTGACGGTCAGCTTCGCCGGGGACTTGACACTTGCCTTACCGGAACCGCCTTCGAGCGTCACCTCAATGGTGTACTCGCCATCCGCAAGATCAAGGCTCTCCACATCGGCGATTACGCCGTCTGCGAATGCGTCAACCGGGAGGGAATCTGCACGGAACAGAATCGTGCGGTCATACCAAAGCTCCTTGCGCTTGCTGTACGCTGCGCAGTCCACGCCCTGATCGAGGGCAGGCACAGGAAACGTGAAGGTATGCATCTCGTCGTCCGTCTCCTCAAACGGGATGTAGTCCGCTTCGTCCGCATTGCCGGCTTCCTCTGCGGTGCCGGGATATAGGTAGAGATAGCCGCTGCCGGACATATGCAGTGCAGCGGTCATTTCGCCGTTCTCGACCGTCAGCTCAGCGCTTTCAATATTGAACATGGAGGAACTGGAGGTCACAGTGACCGGGTATGTGCCATCCTTCAGGCTGCTGCCGGGGATGGGCTCCATGCCGGGCTCTACGACCTCGATATAGGGGACTGTCTCCGGCTGGGTGGTCTCCTCAGCGGCTGCCTCGGTGGTTTCGGTCTCGGACTCGGTTTCCGTTTCAGTAGTCTCTGTTACAGCCTCGGTCTCTGCGGCAGAGGATGCATCCGCTGCGGAATCCTGTGCTGCATTGCCGCAGCCTGCAAATGCTGCCAGACACAGCAGCAGCGTACCCCATAATACAACACGTTTCATTGAAACTATCCTTTCATAATAACGGCGGCAGACCTGCACCTGCCGCCTGTAATGATGTATGCAGCCTTGGAAGACTTACTCAGCGTCCTTATCAGAAACCTTAGAAATGGCTTCTGCGGCATGATCTACGTAGATCTGCCGGATATCCTCGTTCTCACCGAGTCCACGCAGAACGCACTCCACTTCGTAACCAGCGTTGGTGAAGGCTGTCTTCCAGCTATCTTCCTCGTCGCCAGCCATATCGTTATTTGCGTGATCGCCTGCTACGACCATCAGCGGCTCCAGAATGACACGCTTGTACTCGCCAGCCTGAACTGCTTCGAGCACATCGTCCAGGGACGGAGTTGCTTCAACGGTGCCGATGTAGTAGTTCTCAAAGCCATCCTTGGTCAGCAGATCCTGCATCTTGGCATACACACCGTTGGAATCTGCCTCGGTGCCGTGACCCATGAATACGATCGCAGTTTCGCCATCATCGTAGTCAGCAGTCCAGTCCGTGATCGCCTTCTCGACACGCTGGAAATCCTCATCAGAGGTCAGCAGCGGTTCGCCGAAGGTAACGCTTTCAAATGCATCTGCATAGCTTGCGACCTCGTCCACAACATCATTGTACTCCAGACCATTCATCAGGTGGGTCGGCTGTACAACCAGATTCTTAACGCCGTTGTCAACTGCTCTCTGGAGGGCAGCATCTACATCGTCGATCAGCACACCGTCACGGCGCTCAACATGGTCGATGATGATGTTAGCCGTAAAGCCACGGCGAACGGAATACTCCGGGAATGCCTTCTCCAGGGAATCCTCGATCGCACCGATGGTCAGACGGCGGCTGTCGTTGAAGCTTGTACCAAAGCTGATAACGAGCAGCTCGTTCTCGCCGATCTCGTCCTGATTACGGACATTATCCAGACTTGCATCGCCGGTATTGTAGTTTTCCTCGTCCTCCTCTGCTTCCGCCTCAGATGCAGCCTCAGTGGTCTCCTCTTCGGTCTCTGCTTCGGTGGTTTCCTCTGCCGCAGTGGTCTCAGTCTGCTCAGCAGTGGTCTGAGCATCAGCAGCAGAATCAGCAGTGCTGCCGATATTGCCGCCGCAAGCGGTCATCATGGCAGCACATACAGCGACAGCAGACAAATACGCAATCATTTTTTTCATAACAAACCTACATCCTCTCTGAAAGAAAGGCATGAACGCAAAATGCTTTCCGCCCACAACCGGCAGAAAGCACTGCAAAAGAACCCGTATCCGCATGGAACCGGGTCAGTATTTACAGTACGATCAATACCTCGTGATCTGAAGCCTCAAAAAGCAAGGCTTCTGTACCAGCGATCCGGCAGGTTTCCTGACTCAGGTATCATCACAGTTCTGCGCCTTCCCGGTATTGCTACCAGTGACATTCATGCAGAAACGCTCCCCCATCACAGTGACGAGATCGTACAGTATTTGCAACTGTTTCCCTTTTACCCCTGCCATGGCGCAAGACCACACAGGGCACCGGACGCTTTTGAATATTTGATTGTTTGTAACGTTACATTGACATTATAGCACAAACGATTACCGATTGCAAGCGATTTTCGCTTTTTGTACAATTCTGTCAGATAGTCACGGGATATGTCCAAATTTTCGGACATTTTTTCAGGGCTTCCAAATGCAAAATCCCCCTTCTCTGTTTCCAGAGAAAGGGGGAATGTTTTATGCCATCGCTTTCAGACGGCGTTTGTTTTCATACATTCGCTCATCTGCCAGCTTTTCGGTCTCATCGAGTGAGCCGAAGGTGGATCGATAGACCGCAGAACCACTTGCGATCTGGAGCTTTACGGGCGGATTCTCAAGCCGGTTGTACTCGTTGATGAGCTTCTTCATCTCGACCAGAGCTGCTTCCGCACGGAACTTGCAGTCATGCCCCTCGATGATGCAGACAAATTCATCACCGCCGGTACGGAAGCATTCGCCCTGCTTTCCAAAGCTGTCGCTGATGATCCTTGCCGCATTGGTGATATGCTTGTCGCCCTCCTGATGACCGTGTACGTCATTGACGGTCTTGAGGAAGTTGATATCAAGCTGAATGATCATGCACATGGGACATTTGGAAAGGTTCTTTTCCTTCTCATTGAAGGCAAGACGATTGTGCATCCCCGTCAGA
This sequence comes from uncultured Ruminococcus sp., assembly GCA_902767115.1. GTDB lineage: Bacteria > Bacillota > Clostridia > Oscillospirales > Ruminococcaceae > UBA3855. Next base: position 15,364 of record CACXGK010000181.1, on the reverse strand, counting down.
CCATCCACATAGGCAAGCTGTGCCTTGACTTCTGCACGATCCTTATCCATGCGCATCTGCGTGTATTGCTGCAGCAGATGAAAGCCGACCAGTGCCAGGAAGATCATCGCAGCCACACGGGTGAAATAGCCGCTGCCAAGCTCAGTATTGACATGGAGCTTATACCGGATCACATCCACCACAATGCCAAAGATCAGCGTAATGACGCCAACCCCCAGAATGAAGAAATAATGGCGGTCGATCGTTTTTTTGACACCAGCGTCAACGATCATCCAGCAGCCGATCGCAAGTGCAGCAAGACAAAGAAGCTGCATGATCGGTGTGAACTGAATGAAATCCCGGATGCCGAATACCGAGCAGAAAAAGGCTGCAAACAAATGCAGCATGACGATCGCCAGAAAGGCCGTCGTCACCTTGGACTGTGGCCGCTTGGTTGCACTTGCAAGGAAGGACAGCCCCGGATACGGCAGCAAAATCAGCGCAATATAGCTTGAAACCTGCACCAATGCCGGGGATTCCGTGAGCATTTGCATAATATAGGCATCATTGACGCCCCAGAGTGCCACCAGCCACGAGAATGTGCCAAGCGTTGCAAACTCCATCGAATGGGAATGGAGCTGATAATTTCGTATCAGATTGATGAGGATCAGCACAAGTCCGCACGTCATCATCACGAGACTCGCTCCAAAATTGCTCATCCCCTGATTATACGCTTCTGCGATATATGCTCCGCCGTCCATGACCATAACATCCGAAAAGGCCGCCGGATACTCCGAAAAGATCGGAAACACCTCAATCCGCAGTTCCCGTGTATCCTCCGGAACGATGATCTCATGCACATACCGCCCATAGGACTTGCCATAGGCGCTCGCCTGGGTCGGGTGGAAATGATAGATCTGTTCCTCGCCTGCATACACGTCAAAAAAGACATCGATACTCTTGAGACACAGCCGCCGGTGCGTAAAATGATAGCCGGTCACATCATGCGTCACCGTCACATCACCAGAACGCAGCAGGCTGAGATCCGCCTGCGTACCGTCCTCGTACTGCCAGTTATCCAGAGACAGACGCTCTGTATCGTACATCTGAAATGCCGATCTGCCCACAGCGCCTTCTATCGCAATTCCAACAATTATGACTAAAATAAAGCACAAAAAGAACGAATGACAGACCCGATTGATCTGTTTAGCGTAACGCTTCAATATGCAGCCCCCTTTCTGTCTATTCAGGTGCAACACGTATCGGATCGTTTTACATACATATTATATTTTATCAAATTTGCGCCAAAATGTCAATAGCTTCGCAGGAATTTTCCAGAGCGTCCAAGCCTGATTTTTACCAGCACTTGACAGTTTGCATAAATAGCGGTATAATAAAAGTAAGATTTTTGGGATACGTCCCGAAGGAGGCGCAGACGAATGCGTAAACAGATCGAAGCCGCAGTACTCAGTACAGTGCTGCTTTCCTGTATGATGCCTGTCCCGGCAGCAGCGGCGGAGTCCGGACTGCTCGATGCATCGGCATTTCAGGTGTGTGACGAGAACCTGGTCTACATCGGTGCAGACTACCTCAACCCGGCAAGCGTCCTGTTCAATGACCAGGACAAAGTCCCGGCAAGTCCGGACGACCTGAAGATCGATGCCAACGCCTGGGATTCCACCGACCGTGGGCACAACTGGAAGCCCAACTGGCAGGCAGAATTTGGCGATGATGCGATGTATATCGACCTTGGCGCCAATTATGCCGTGACAGGCATCTGCTTTCTGGATACAAATGGTGTGCAGGACTGGACACTCTACACCGGTGAGCCGTATCACTGGGAAAAGGTCACGACATTTGCGACCGATGCCTACAACACCTGGCGCAGTCTTTCGCTGGAACAGACACTTGAAACACGCTATCTGCGTTTCACGGCACCTGCCGGAGACAGCGGTATCTGCGAGCTTGCCATTTACGGCTACAAGCTCTCCGATCTGACCGACGAGCAGAAATCCCACGCTGCGCCCTCCCCTGCCGTGCTCCCCAAGACCGACCTGACAGCCGGACAGCGTGTGGGCTTCAATGCGTTTATCGACGACCCGATGACAGCGATCTTTGCCGGCGGCAATGTCCGGGAGTACCACAATTTCAGTTGGCTCTATGACGATACCGGCAAGGTCAAATTCACACAGGGGACATGGGGCGACATGGACAGCTATTATGGCAAAATGCACGAGCTGGGCATTTCCGTCATCCCCTGCTTTCAGGGCGGCAGCACCTACATTTCCGGCAAGGATAAACCGGAGATCGCTGTGCCTGCCGGCGCTGATACCCTTGACCCGGCAAGCTATGCACTCCATGCACAGGCGCTTTACCAGGTCGCAGCCCGTTACGGCTCAAACAAGGACGTTGACCCGGCGACACTGAACGTTGCGGAGGGCTCGGAGCCGAAGGTGGGTATGGGGATTTTGAATGCGCTGGAAAATTCCAACGAGCCGAACAAGACCTGGAGCGGCAAGGCGAATTACTTCTCGCCGGCAGAGCTGGCTGCGATGTGCTCGGCGGATTATGACGGACACGAGGGCACCATCCAAAACGCCGGCGTCAAGCAGGCAGACCCCAATTTCAAACTGGCTGTCGGCGGACTTCTGACGGGTTCGAACCTCATCCCCTATCTCGATGAGATGAAGCTCTGGTTCTCGTATCACCGCACGGACGGACGGTTTGCCGTGGACATTCTCAATGTGCATTTAGGACCTGACGACTACAACCCGGACACTTCGGGATTTGTCAGCCGCATTCAGGAGATCCGCCGCTGGATCGATGAAAATGCCCCCGGCACAGAGCTCTGGATCTCGGAATATGAGATCCAGATGGGTGACTGCGAGGTCGAGGGCGTGGATGCGCATGACGATGTGCATTATCAGGCAGAATATGCAAGGCGTGTGTCACGTGTCAATCTCCTTGCCATCGGCGCAGGGGTTGACCGCATCACGAAATTCCAGCTCCGTGATGAGGGCGAAGGCGTGTATTACAACTCCGGACTGACCACGGGCAAGGGCGAGTGGCACAAGAAAATGGCGTGGTATGACGTGGCGCTTCTCTCCCGCAAGCTAAAAAATGCCGATTTTGTGGAGGATCGTTCCACCGATTCTGTCAAGGACTACGTCTTCCTTGACCGGCTGACCGGCGAGGAAATCCACGCCATCTGGAAGCCGACCATTGACGGGACGCATATCGAGGGTTTCACGCTTTCCACCGGCGGCTACAGCAACGCCTACCTGACCATCCCTGCCTCCACGATGGACGGCTTGACGGAGGCGCTGACCGTGACGGACGGCACGGTGACGGTCGATGTGTACGAGCAGCCGAACTTTATCACGCTGACCAATGCCCCACGCATTTTCGTTGACAAGCAGTATGACCGCATCCTCCCGAAAGCCGTGACCTCGGAGCAGAACCAGGAGGCTCTGGAGCGTATGTTCGACGAACCAGATTCCGTCCCGGCGGATATTTACGATTCCTACAATGCGATGGGCGAAATGCCCCTCCCGGAGACGGCTGTCAAGGCGTCCGATTTTGAAGGCATCCTTGCACTCGACAAGCCCTATGTGCTCACAGGCTTCGGCGTGTATGACACATTCGGGACGGGCAGCATTGAAATTTACGACGACCACACCGGAACGCTTCTCTGGTCGAATGATCTGGGGTCGTACATGACGTGGAACTTTGAGCCGATGCAACCATTGCCTGCGACCGACCGCCTGCGCATCGTCAAGGGCGGCGGCGATATGAATGAGCTCGCCCTCTTTGGCTATGCGGCGCCGGAGCTGTCCGCTGTGCAATACGACGTGAACAACGACGGCAAATTTGACGTGCTCGACATTGTCGCAATGCAGCGCTATCTCCTGCGTGACGGTGTGAAGCTTGCCAATGCGAATGCAGGAGACACCGCAGAGGACGGCGTGCTCGATGTATTCGATCTGTCCCTGATGAAACGTGCGCTGACAGGAGGAAAAGCATGATTCGTGACATTTGTAGAGATACCCGACTTTTGAAAAAACGCTCCGTTCCGGCAACGCCGGACGACACCGATGTGATACAGGATCTCCGTGATACCCTGCGTGCCAACCACGACCGCTGCGTTGGGATGGCAGCCAATATGATCGGCATTCACAAGCGTATCATTATCTTCTCCACCGGAATGCTCGATGTGGTCATGGTCAACCCGAAGATCACTGAAAAATCCGGTGCATTCCAGACGTCGGAGGGATGTCTTTCCCTCACGGGAGAGCGCAAATGCCGGCGGTATGAGAAGATCACGGTCGAGTATCTCGACAGCCGGTTTGAACCGAAAACCGGACATTTTTCCGGGTTTACCGCACAGATCATCCAGCATGAATGTGACCATCTGGATGGTGTTATTATCTGAACTATCTGAAAGGAGCAGTCCCATGCTTAGAAATGAAATTGCAGAGAAGGATACCTGGGATCTGACGCCGCTGTTTGCGGATGTTGCATCCTGGGAACAGGCGTACAGCGATGCAGAAAGCGGCATTGCCGCTTTTCCGGAGAAAATGCAGACAATGCTGACCTCCGGCAAGGTGCTGTATCATGTGTGCAAGGAGCTGGTCGCTCTCTCCGAGGAGCTTGACCGGGTGTACACCTATGCGCACCTTCGATTCTCCGAGGACACCACCAACAACGAAGCACGTCAGCTCATGGGCAAGGCGCAGAATCTGCTGACTGCATTTTCTGAGGCAATTGCACCCTTTGACACGATTTTGCTGACACTCGAACAGGAGACACTTGACGGCTTCTTCCGGGACTTCCCTGCCCTGGAAACGGAATACGGCATCATGCTGCGCAATACCTTCCGCATGAAGCCGCATACACTCACGCAGGCGGAAGAACAGCTCATGGCTGCCTTCTCCAAGGAGCGTGCCACGGCGGAGGAGACCTACGAATCCCTTACGTCCTCTGATCTCAAATTCGGTACCATCCGGGATGAAAAGGGCGAGGAGGTCGAACTGACCGATACGAATTATGCAATGTATATGCGCTCCTCTGACCGCAAGGTGCGAAAGGCTGCCTTTCAGACGCTTTACAAGACCTACGGACAGTTTGGCAATACCTTTGCATCTCTGTATGCAGGGCAGATCGAAGCGGAGAAGGTCTGCGCCAAGGTGCGGCATTTTGATTCGGCGCTGTCCGCATCGCTCTTTCCCGATCACATGACGCCGGAGATTTATAACAACATCATCGACAGCATCTCCGGGCATCTCGATGTGCTGTTCCGGTATTACCGCCTCAAACGCAAGGTTCTGGGACTGGACGAAATGCATATGTACGACATCTACCTCCCCCTCAACCAGGGCGAAAAGCGGCACTTCACGTACGAGGAAGCGGTCGATGAGGTCCTCGCTGCGGTTTCCGTCTTCGGGCAGGAATACGTGGACATCCTGAAAGCCGGCTATGACAGGCGCTGGGTCGATGTCTACCCGAATACCGGCAAGGTCGGCGGTGCATTCTCCGGCGGCTGTGCGACCTCTGAGCCGTATATCCTGCTGAATTTCCAGGGGCTTGACGAGGATGTTTCGACCCTTGCACATGAGTCCGGACATTCCATGCACAGCTATTTCACACGTCATAACAATCCCCTGCAATACGCCGACTACCGCATTTTTGTGGCAGAGGTGCCTTCAACTGTCAACGAGCTTCTGCTCGCCTACTACCGTCTGGAGCATTCCGACGACCGTGACGAAAAGCTCGGTATCCTCGGCAATCTGCTCGATCTGTACAAGTCCACGATCTATCGGCAGATCATGTTTGCGGAGTTTGAACGGGATACCCATGCGATGTCTGAACAGGGCGAAGTGCTGACAGCTGAACTGCTTTGTGAGCATTACTACGCACTCAATGAGAAGTACTTCGGCGGAGAGGTCGTTCTCGATGAGGAGATCGCCCGTGAGTGGATGCGTGTGCCGCATTTCTACTATAATTTCTATGTGTATAAATACGCCATCGGTCTGACGGCGGCAAGCCATATCGTGAAGCGCATCCGCAAAGGCGAGCCCGGTGCGCTCGATAGCTATTTCGCATTCCTGAAGCTCGGCTCGACCAAGAATCCCATCGAATCCCTGAAGGTTGCCGGCGTGGATATGACCAGCACGGAAGTGTTTGACAGTGCTGTGGAGATGTTTGGCGACCTCATCACAGAGTTTGAAAAGCTGTACGAGAATCCGGAAGCTTAAAGCACAAATGCGATCCCCTTTCCTATGGATAAGGGGATTTTGCTTGCCATTTTCACGAAAATTTCATGAAAGCATGACGGTTCCCGTCTTGTAATCTGGCAGGATTTGTGGTATAATAAATTTGGTAAAGGGGGGACGCTATGAAACCGGAACGAAAGATAATCATCAAAGCCGTGCTCATTGCTGTACTGTTATTGGTGCTCGTCCTCCTGTGTGTGCGGTATCTGGTACCGCTGACCCGGCTGCTCATGACCGAGGAAGGCAGAACGCTGATCTGTGAGCGTGTCAGGAGCTTTGGGGTGTTTGCGCCGCTGGTGTTTCTGCTGCTGATGGCGCTGCAAATTGTGATCGCCTTCATTCCCGGCGGACCGCTGGAGCTCATTGGCGGAATGCTGTTTGGCAGCGTGCTGGGACTTTGCATCACAATGGCAGGCGCTGTACTTGGGTCTACGTGCGTGTATCTGCTCGTGCGGAAATTCGGGAAACCGCTGGTCGATTTCTTTGTCAATGAGGAGAAAATGAAGCGTTTCAAGTTCCTCCAGGACGAGGACAAGCTCGAATTCTGGGTGTTTGTTCTCTTTCTCATTCCGGGAATCCCGAAGGATCTGCTGACCTATATCGTCCCCCTGACCCGGATCCGGGCAAGGGATTTCCTGCTGCTGTCCAATGTGGCACGGTTCCCGTCCATTGCGGCTTCTGTACTGATCGGGGACAGCCTGACGGACGGACATTACCGGCTTGCCATCTGCATTTGTGCGGCGGCGGCGATCCTGACGTTTGTGGGATTCCGGCTCCGGTCAAAGCTCTTGAAAAAATAAGAGGTGCTGTGCATGAAAAAAATCTATTTTATCCCGAACCTTTCCGCCGGAAAAGCGGAGATTGGCTCCTACCTTGCGGAGATCCTCAATCGCATGACCCGTGCCGGATACGAAGTCACAGTGCATCCCACACAGGCGCCGCTCGATGCGACCTATATGACGGCAAAGGCGGCGGAATCCGGGCTATACGATGCGATCTGGTGCTCCGGCGGCGACGGAACGCTCAACGAAGTCATGACCGGCATGATGCGTGCCAAAAAGCGATGTCCCCTCGGATATATCCCCTGTGGCTCCGTGAATGATTATGCACGCAGCATCGGCATTCCCCGTGACATTCTCAAAGCCACCGACCTTATTCTTGACGGCGTGCCGAGACAGGTGGACACGGGTACGATCAACGAACGGAATTTCAATTACATTGCGGCTTTCGGGGCATTTACGGATGTCACCTATCAGACGCCGCAGAACGTCAAAAACGTCATCGGACCCTTAGCGTATGTGATGAATGCAGCAACAAAGCTCGGCGACCTCCGGGATTTTCATATGCGCATCACCTGCGACGGGCAGACCATTGAGGATCGGTTTATTTACGGCATGGTGACGAATTCCGCATCGGTGGGCGGTGTGCTGGATATTTCGGATTTTCTCTTTGACGACGGCACCTTTGAGCTGACGCTTGTCAAGCGCCCGGATGATCTGCTCGATCTGCACGATACATTGCGGTTCCTGCGGGATATCCACGAGATCGGTGAGCAGGAAAAGGTCATTTGCCTGCGTGGGGCGGATGTGACCATTCAGCTTCTCGAAAATGTCAAGGTACCATGGACGGTGGACGGCGAGTATATGCCGAATGCGTCCCATGTCCATATTGTCAACCACCGGCAGGCTGTCACGCTGCTCGTGCCGAGAACGGCGAATATGTCTTTATTTTCTGCGCAATAATCACAAAAAGCACAGGGTTTTGGATGCCCTGTGCTTGGTTTGTTTTAGTCTGAATCTGTGCTGACCTGTGGGAATGCATTTGCCGTCCTGACGCTGCCGCCGATCTCCTTATAGGTGCGTATGATGAAGAACAGCGTGATCACAAATGTCAGGATATCGGACACCGGCATGGAGTAGAGAACGCCGCTCAGTCCCAAAAATACCGGGAGCAGAATGGACAGCCCCACGCCGAACACGATCTCACGAATGACAGAAAGTGCCGTGGATTCGACAGCTTTTCCCATTGCTTGCAGGAAGATGAAGCACGCCTTGTTCACACAGGCGAATACCATCATGCAAAGATAGATGCGGAATGCCTGCACTGCAAAATCGGTGTAGTAGCTGCTCTCGTTCGCAGCACCGAAAATACCGATGAGCTGCTTCGGGAACAGCTCCACAATGAGCAGCGCCACGGCGCCGACACTTGCTTCAGCAACCAGGAGCTTCGTGAACAGCTCACGCACACGGAGCTGCAAGCCGGCACCCATGTTGAAGCCGACGACCGGGATGCAGCCGGCTGCCATGCCAACAACGATCGAGATGACGATCTGGAAAAATTTCATGACGATGCCGACCACCGCCATCGGAATCTGGGCGTATTCCTCCTGTCCGAAAATCGGGTCAAGGGCGCCGTATTTGCGCAGCATATTGTTGATGGCTGCCATGGCTGCCACGAGTGAGATCTGGGAGAGAAAGCTCGTCAGTCCCAGCGTCAGCGTCTTGGTGATGATCTGACGATCGGGCTTGAAATCGGACTTTGCAGGCTTGACAAGCTTCATGTGCAGCAGATACCACACGGCAAGCACAGCGGTCACGATCTGACCGATCACAGTCGCAACGGCTGCGCCCATCATGCCCCATTTGCAGGCGAAAATGAAGATGGGGTCGAGTACCATATTGACCGCAGCGCCGGCAAGTGTTGAGAGCATCGCAAACTTGGGGTCGCCGTCTGCACGAATGACCGGATTCATCGCCTGCCCGAACATATAGAACGGGATGCCGAGCGAGATGTAGAAGAAGTATTCCTTGGAATGGCGGAAGGTTTCCGGATTGACGGTGGCGCCGAACATCGCAATGATACCGTCACTGAAGATCAGATACACGGCGCAAAGCAGCAGGCTGCTGACGATCGCCATCACAACGGCATTGCCGACGCTTTTTCTGGCACGGTCAGGCTCCTTGCGCCCGAGGCTCAGGCTCACGAATGCACAGCATCCGTCACCGATCATCACGGCAATCGCAAGGGCGATCACAGTCAGTGGAAAGACAACTGTGTTGGCGGCGTTGCCGTAGGAGCCGAGGTAGCTGGCGTTAGCAATGAAGATCTGGTCAACGATGTTGTAGAGCGCTCCGACAAGCAAGGAAATGATGCAGGGGATCGCATACTGCCGCATCAGCTTGCCGATGGGTTCACGTCCGAGAAATTGGTTGGTACTGGGTTCCATAATAATGCCTCCTGGTATGAGAACCAGTCTTCATAAGATGCCACAGCAGCTTTTCGGCAGCTTTGCACCGTATCTTTGTCCGAAATCCTTGAAATACATCAAGTATTCCTGCGGATTTCGTCCTTTGATACAGCACAAACCTGCTCGAAAATCCGCTTGTGTCCCTCATGAAGACAGGTTCTGAAATCAAAAACAGCATGGGCGAAAGCTGGATTTATGCTTTACGCCACACGCTGTTTACAAACGATATTGGGTTTTACGCCGAAAAAAAGCGAGCAGCAGATAACCGGACTTACGCAGTTTCTGCTACTCGTTATAGTATTATTATATCACAAAATCATGCAGATTGCAAATGGCAGTTTTGCACAAAGTTCATGCACCGGCTGTCTCTGTGTCTGCGCCGTTTCGACGGAAGATTGCCTTAAAGCAGGTGCGGACCAGCGGCTGGATAAAGAAAAGCTGCGAGAAGAAGGCGAACGGGAAATTAAAGCATACGAGCTTGACCCAGTTGGCAAGGAGCGTCAGAATGTGGAAGCCCTCGTAATACGGGTAATAGAGGAACGCTGCCAGGAAGCTCATTCTTTGTTCAGAATACAACGTGTGTCAGTGCTATATACTTTATCTTTCCTGTGATCGGCACAGGTTGCTACTTACCTATTATAGCAAAAACGTGTGTGCGTGTCAAAGGCGTTTTTTCACAAACATTTTCAAGGAAAACCCACGCCGATTGGTCACGACTCATCTGGCAGGTCGGGATTGACGTGGACCATGCAGTGCTTGACATCTGGAAACTCCCGTTCGATGGCATCATGCACCTGCTCAGCCGCATCATGCGCATCCGCAAGCGTCATCGTGCCGTCCATGCGGATCTCGACCTCGACATAGATGCGGGAACCGAACAGCCGGGTTTTCAGATCATCCACGCCGAGGACGCCGGGGGTCTGGAGAATGACGTCCTGCATTGCCTGGAGGGTATCATCGCCGCAGGATTTATCGATCATCTTATCAACGGCGTCACGGAAAATCTCGATGGCTGCTTTCTCGATGAACGCACAGATCACAACACTGGCTGCCGGGTCAAGGATGGGATAGCCAAGCCTTGCGCCAAGAACACCGGCAAATGAGCCGATGGAGGAAAGCGCATCTGAACGATGATGCCACGCATCTGCCATCAATGCGCCGGAACGGATCGCCTTGGCGGCACGCCGGGTGTACTGGTACATCAGCTCCTTGACGAGAATGGACACCACGGCGGCGCCCAGTGCAAAGACACCGGGGGTCGTCAGCTCCTCCGTCTTGCCGGAAGCGATGGTCTGCACGCCCTTCCAGCCGATGCCGAGCCCGGTCGCTGCGAGGATCACAGCAAGCAGAATGGACGCCACGCATTCAAAGCGCTCATGCCCATACGGATGTTCCCGGTCGGGCTTTTTCTCGGAGATGGAAACGCCGATCATTACCACAAATGTGCTGAACACGTCCGATGCCGAATGCACCGCATCCGAGATCATCGCACTCGAATGCGCAAGGATGCCGGCAATGAGCTTGAACACGGACAGCAAGATGTTGACTGCGATGCTCACAGTGGAAACCTGCATTGTGACTTTGAGGTTGGACTTCTGACCGGGTAACTGAATATCGCTCATACACTCATTCCCTTCTGGATACAGCGAAAGGACTTCACATCGAAGTCCTTTCGGATAGATCGTTCTGAATTATATCTGTGAATTACATCTGTGCGTTGAACAGTGCGGAGAGCTTGTAGACAACGTCCTCGGAGTTGGCATTGATGGTAGCCGCCTCGTTGATCTCGGACAGCTCGGAAAGCTCGTTCAGGCTCTCGTTATAGCTGATGGTGTAGACCGGAATGCTGTAGGCTTCTACGATATCACGAATTTTCGCCAGGCTGTTGCCGGTGTTGGTCTCACCGTCACTGAGGACGAACAGCATCAGCTTTGCGTCCGGAATGGAAGTCTTGGATTCCTGGAGCATCTTGACGCCTTGGAGGACTGCATCATAGGTGCAGGTCGAACCGGATGCGGTCAGATCCTGCACGGCACCGGTGAAGTACGAACGCTGGTCAAGGTCAAACTGCGCAATGGGCAGGTTCACGGTCACATCGCTGCTGTAGGAGACAAGACCGATGTAGTTATTGCTGTTGATGTACTGGGAAGCGCTCAGGAGCGACGTCTGAAGGCGATTGAGGGGGTCGCCGCTCATACTGCCGGAAACGTCCGCAACGAATACCGCAACGACCGGCTTGCCGGAGTCCTTTTCTTCCTTCCAGAGCTGCTGGGCGTTGAGGAGGGTCACAGCATCGAATTCCGGCTCGGAAGCCTTGTAGGTGTTCATCTCGTTGAAACCGTACCGGCTTGCGGCTGCCTGCTGGTCAGAGGACAGACAGAAATCTGTAAAGGTCTTGAGGACTTCTTCCTTATCTGTGCCGATATTGCCGACCTCGTACAGCGGATTGTCGTGCCGTGCGCCGAAGGGGTAGAATTTGTATTTCTTCTGGAGCGTGGAGTCGTTGATGTAGGTCTGGTACTCCATGATGCAGGCATTGAGCGAACCGCTCTGCATGGCGCCACGCATCTGCTGGGTGGTGTAGCAGACGAACGGAACGTTTGCCTGGAACTTCTGGAACTCACCAACTGCCTTGCTGCTCAACGGATCGCTGGAATCAAAGCTGTTGAGCGAGGACACCAGGAAATTCAGACCCGTGGAGCTGGTGTAGGGGTAGGTGTAACCCATTGCCACCTTGCCGTCCTGTGCCGCCTTGGTAACAGTCTCGATGGTGATGGAGCCATAGTCGGCGGTCAGGGTCTTGATCATATCATCCGCCAGGAGAATACCGGCAACATTGCCAACCAGACGGTCAGTGCCGTTCTTGGTGGAAAGCTCGGCGCCGTTTGAGACAGCCATCGTGCCCCACATGGAATTGGACGGCGTGTAGGCGTCCGGAAGATACTTGCCGGACACGATGTAATCCGAACCCATACCAGAGGAAATGCTGCGCACGGAGACCGACATGGTCAGTCCGGAGGATGTGCGGTTCTTCTGGTTGTTGAAGTCCTTGGCGGCTTCGATGAGCCAGCCGTCTGTACCGGAGCCTGCCTTTTCCGGAGAAGCGAAGATCTCGATATTGACCTGACCGGAACCGGTGATGGTCAGCGGATATTCCTCAATGTCCGGAAGGGTGTTGGCAAGGTCGTTCGCCGTGAAATCAACGGTCGCCTTGCGGGGAGTGACTTCGGTGACGTAGACGTTTTTGAGAAGACGGTTGAGCTTGTTGTTTGCTTCTTCCTCGGTGATCTCGTAAGTAGGTTTGCCAATGTTATTGGTCACAACGATGCCGCCGATGATCGCTGCTGCGACGGCTGCACCGATACCGATGATGACGCCTGTTTTAGATGATGAATTAGCCATGATGATTCCTTTCTGCGTTAGTCTTGCATATCCTGCTGAAGCTGCTGCGATACCTCCGTCATGGGGGTGCCGTCACGCAGCTCACGAAGCGCTTCGGTGATATTCTCCAGATGCAGATCCTCCATATTCGCTGTATCACCGATCTGCGAGATCTCGATGATCAGGTTGTCATACTGCGTAAGCAGCTGTTTATTCTGGCTCAGGACGGAATGAATGAACTCGTAATGCATCGGAAAACGAGACTGATCCTCCAGATCGAGGATGGTCATGCGGTTGATGATCTTCTTCATATTGGAGAACAGGCAGTCCTGCACGTCCTCGCTCATGGAAAGGAACGGATTCCCCGGTTCCTTTGCCTGATCGCCCAGCAGTGCCTTGAGTGCAGTCTGTTTCTGGTAGAACAGGTCAAGCTGATGCGTAGCCTCGTTGAGCTCGTTGTTAAACGGATTGCGGGAGCTTTTCCAGCTCTGGAGGGCTTCCCGATAGTCCTGTGCATCACGGAATTTAGACGATTTTACAGCGATCGGCTTATCGCCGGAGCTGAGCAGCCAGTAATTTACACCGAAAAACAATCCGACACTGACGGCAGCGGCGATCACTGCGGCGAACGGAATGCGTGTAATGTTCACCAATCCCCGTGAAAACAGCACGATCTCCAAAACAGCAAAGCCTGCATTGAAGGCAAGGAGTTTCCAGATGGTATTCGATTTCAATTGCACCCCTCCTGTTTTTGATGGATATACATATTATATCACAATCCATTGGCACTGTCAAGACTTTACACACGCTTGACAGTGCTGCTTTTCTGTGTTATACTGTAAAAAACGACCAGACACAGGAGAATGCCATGAACGAACAGACTTGCGCACCGGAGCGCTTTTTGCTTGGCTTTGTGGGGCGGCGTGCGGCGATGGAAGCCGTGGACGCCCCCGATACCATGCGTCTTAGCGAAATTCCGGAGGACGGTGTGCTTCACAGCATCACCAATAATCTTTACATCGAGGGAGACTGTCTCGATGCACTGCGCTGTCTGCGGCATTCCCACGCCGGCAGGATTCGCATGATCTACATTGATCCGCCGTACAATACCGGCGGCGAGCTGATGTATCACGACCGGTTCCGACAGACGATCTCGGCTTACCGGGGACTGGGGGCGGCGGCGGATGCCTACGGGCAGCAGCATTCCGCCTGGTGTGCGATGATGTACCCAAGGCTTGCTATTGCACGGGAGCTGCTCACGGACGACGGCGTGATCTTTATCAGCATCGGCGAACAGGAGCTGCACACGCTGCTCTTTCTCTGTGACGAGCTGTACGGCGCCGAAAACCGCATTACACTCTTTTCCCGTGTCACCAAGAAATCCAGCAACAACGGCGAGCAGTTCTCTCCCTGCGTAGACTACATTGCCGCCTACGCCAGAAATGCCGCACTCGTTCCGTCCTACACGGTGGCGCTGCCGCAGGAGATCGTGTCACGTTACAAGAAAACCGATGCGCATCTCTCCCGGCGTGGACCCTATCAGGAAGTGAGCCTGTTTATGTCATCCCTCAAGCACGGCGGTTCGCATTACCCGATCACCTGCCCGGACGGACAGCGTGTGGTGCCCCCGGACGGAAAACCCTGGCGCTGGAATGAGCAGCGGCTCTTGCAGGCGGTTTCGGAAGAACGGGTCGTGTTCAAACGCAGCACTCGCACTCCCCTGCTCGATGCATCGACCGGAAAGCGGGCGCACTGGAATATTTACACCAAAATGTATCTCGGCGAACGCAGCGACGGGCTGCATCCGAAGAATTTCAGTGAGGCGTTCCCGAACACGCTGGCATCCCATGAGCTGCGCAGACTTGGCATCCCGTTTGATTTTGCAAAGCCTGTGAATCTGATTGCCTATCTCGCCAAGCTCCAGACGTCCGGTGAGGATATCATCCTGGATTTCTTTTCCGGCTCGGCAACGACCGCCCATGCGGTCATGCAGCTCAATGCCGAGGACGGTGGACAGCGCTCGTTTATCATGGTGCAGATACCGGAACCGACTGCGCCGGGCGGAACGGCGCAAAAGCAGGGCTACCGGACGATCTGCGACATCGGCAAGGAACGCATCCGGCGTGCGGCAAAGCAGATCGCTGCGGCGTACCCGGAAAGTACATTTGACAGCGGATTCCGGGTACTGCGAACAGAACCTATCGGAGGTGAAACGTGATGGATTGTGAAACCTGTGCTTACTATTCCTATGACGAGGAATGGGAGGAATATGTCTGTGAAGCCAATATCGACGAGGACGAATACGCCCGGATGCTTCAGGGGCATTACCGGAAATGTCCCTATTACCGGGACGGCGACGAATACAAGATTGCACGGAAGCAATAACAGAAAGCCTGCCAAAAACGTTCTTGAAAGCGTGAAGCAAACGTAAAAGTTTTTGGTCCAGCTTTTTTCAAAAAGCTGGTCAGGTCCAGGGCTGAAAGCC
>CACXGK010000180.1 GCA_902767115.1 uncultured Ruminococcus sp. | reverse complement strand
TTTGTCGGCTTGCGCCGACTTAGGAGGGGCTCCTCGCCCCTCCTAAACCTCCCTCGGCAGGACTATGCAGCCCTGCACCCGCAGGTTTGGGTGATGTTAAGTTGTTGGCATTGTACCCCTGAGTCGGCGCAAGCCGACAAATATCCTGATTGAAACGGATGCTTCTTACTTCTCTGTACAGAACTCCACCTTTTCGCCTGCAAGGATCATATTGGTCGTGCGGACAGCGCACATCTTGCCGCACATCGAGCAGGTGTGACGGTCTGCCGGCGGTGTGCTCTCGAAGTACGCCTTTGCCTTTTCGCCGTCCACCGCAATGTCAAACATTCTGTCCCAGTCCACCACATGGCGGGCTTCTGCCATTTCGTTGTCCTTGTCTCTTGCATGGGGCACACCCTTGGCAATGTCAGCCGCATGGGCTGCGATCTTGCTGGCGATGATGCCCTCCTTGACGTCGTTCTCATCCGGCAAACGCAGATGCTCCGCCGGTGTCACATAGCACAGGAAATCCGCACCGCTTGCTGCTGCGATCGCACCGCCGATGGCAGAGGTGATGTGGTCGTATCCGGGGAAGATGTCCGTGACGAGCGGTCCGAGAACATAGAACGGCGCATTGTGACAGATGCGCTTCTGGAGCTTCATGTTGGCTTCGATCTCGTTCATTGCCATGTGACCGGGACCCTCGACCATGACCTGGACATTGCGCTCCCAGGCACGCTTGGTGAGGTTGCCGAGCTCGACGAGCTCCGAGATCTGTCCGGCATCCGTTGCATCGTCAATGCATCCCGGACGCAGCGCATCACCCAGGCTGATGGTGCAGTCAAACTCGTAGAGAATGTCGAGCACCTTGTCATAGTACTCATAGAACGGGTTCTCATTGCCCGTCATCATCATCCACGCAAACAGCAGGGAACCGCCACGGGAAACGATGTTCATTTTCCGTCCCTCACGCATGAAGGCTTCCACAGCTCTGCGGTTGATGCCGGCGTGGATCGTCATGAAATCCACACCCTCCTCAGCATGAGCCCGAACGACACGCAGGAAATCTTCCGCCGTGATCTCCAGCAGATCCTTCTCCAGATACCCGATCGCATCGTACATCGGCACAGTGCCGATCATGGCAGGGGACTTCTCGATGAGCTGTGTGCGGAAGGTGTTGGTCTTGCCGTAGTTGGACAGATCCATGATGGCTTCTGCGCCGAACTTGTGTGCCAGATCGACCTTGCGCATCTCGACGTCATAGTTCTTGGCGTCGCCGGAAATGCCGAGGTTGACATTGATCTTGGTGCGCATCCCGGTGCCGATGCCCTCCGGGGAGATGGACTTGTGATTCACATTACAGGGAATGGCGACCTCGCCCTTGGCAACAAGCGCACGCAGCTTTTCGGGCTCCATGTACTCCTTCTTGGCAACGATCTCCATTTCGGGGGTGATGATGCCCATTTTTGCGGCTTCCATCTGGGTGTGATACTGTTTCATTTCTATTTCTCCTTTATTCAGCGAATTCGCTGTGAATATCAAATGCATGATTCATCGGTCCCGACCCATGCCCTAAATCGAGCATGGCGCCGAGTGCGCCGGAAATGTAGTCCTTGGCTCTGCCGACAGCACGTTCCAGCGGCATCCCCTTGGCGAGGTTGGATGCAATGGCGCTCGACAGGGTACAGCCGGTGCCGTGGGTATTCGGGTTGTCGATGCGCTTGCCGGTGAACCAGTGGATGCCGGATGCGTCACAAAGACAGTCGTTGGCATCGCTGATCTGGTGTCCGCCCTTGAGCAGGACGGCACAGCCGAAGCGCTCCTGCATCGTTTTTGCAGCCGCCTCCATTTCCGACGCCGTGGTGATGCGTCTGCCGGAGAGAATCTCGCCCTCCGGGATGTTGGGGGTGATGACCTCGGCAAGTGGGATGAGTCTGGTACACAGGACGTCTGCGGCTGTTTCCTCCATGAGCCGTGCGCCGCTGGTGGCGACCATCACGGGGTCAAGGACGATGTGCAAAGCATGGTACTGTGCGAGCTTTTCAGCGATCGTGCCGATGAGGGCAGCAGAGGAGACCATACCGATCTTGACAGCATCGGGAGAAATATCCGTGAAGATACAATCGAGCTGCTGCGCCAGAAATTGTGGTGTGACCTCTGAGATCGCTGCAACGCCGGTTGTATTCTGGGCAGTCAGAGCCGTGACAGCGCTCATGGCATAAACTCCATTGGCTGTCATGGTTTTGATATCTGCCTGAATGCCGGCGCCTCCGCTGGAATCGCTTCCAGCGATCGTTAATGCAGTTTTCATAAATGAAGCTCCTAACGTTTTATGATACGACAGCAGGTGGTGCCCCCAAGCTGCCGTATGCCGTTTACACGGCGATGGTGTCGTGGATGATCTGCCGTAAGGTACGGCAGGCG
>CACXGK010000179.1 GCA_902767115.1 uncultured Ruminococcus sp. | reverse complement strand
TGCTCATGATCGCGGCTCATTTGCTATCTGAGATAACTGTAAAAAGCCCTGATTTTAAGGGAAAAGTACTTGACTATATAGGGAGGGTACAGAATGAAACAGGTGCTTATTGTAGAGGATCAGCGGATGCCTCGTGAAAACATGGAGCGGACGCTTTCCGACAGCGGCAGATATGAGCTGGTCGCCAGTATCAACGGAGCGGATATTGCTTTTCTAAAATGCTGTCAGCAGCACATTGACTTGATTTTAATGGATGTCTGCACTTCGGGTAGTAAAGATGGAATTGAAGCTGCCGCAGAGATCAAGGCAAAGTTTCCGAAAATCAAGATCATCATTGTCACATCTATGGTTGAGGTGAGCTACATTGAACGTGCCAGAGCAGCCAAGGTTGACAGCTTTTGGTATAAGGATATCAGCCCGGAAGCGCTGATTGACGTGATCGACCGGACAATGGCAGGCGAGCATCTTTTTCCGAACGAAACGCCGAAGGTGAAATTGGGACTTGCCGAAAGTACGGAACTGACGGCAAAGGAGATCGAGGTACTTCGGCTTGTCTGCGATGGATTGGAATACAATGAAATAGCCGACAAGCTGGATATTGCGGAAAGAACCGTCAAATACCATGTTTCCAACATCTTATCAAAAACCGGATATGCCAACAGAACCCGACTTGCCATCGCAGTAACAAATAAGAAATTTATTGTTCCGAGCCTCCCTGAAGAACAGGGAGTTTACACAACCGAATATCCGAAACCATAACAGTTTATCCCGGCTTCCTTTGAAGCCGGGTATTTTTTTGCAAATTTTTAAAAAGTGCTCAAACCTGTACTTAGGGACAGGGCGCAATCGAAATCAATTCAATATAATAATTACGATGCCGAAACTGTTGTTTCAATTTTTAATTCTATATCGGAGGTGATTTCATGCGGAGAGTCGTTGTAGATATGCAAAATGCTTTATTTGCTGACGCCATAGCAACGGAACTGCGGAATTTTGATTCGGACTTTGAGGTATATCAAAGTGAAAGTCCGGTCAAAACCTCGGATATGTGCGCTTTTACGGAAGCGAATATTCTTATCATGGAGGTCACTGCTTACACGCCGTGGAAGCTGGAGGAACGCATGAAAATTCGCAATGAAGTAAAAGCACAGAATCCGGGCTGCAAAATCGTTTTGGTGGTAGACGAAAACTCTGAGAAGAAATTGGCAGATAAGGTTCGCCTTGCGAAAAAAGACGGGCTGATTGACAACTTTATCTACGGCTCGGTATCTGCTACCTATTTGTCTGCTGTCATCGATGCTCTGTAAAGACGGACAATCACAGAAAAGCCCCTGCCTTTTAAAGTGGGCAGAAAACGGCAAGGAAAGAAGGGGTTCGGATTGGACAAAATCTTATTGGATATGTAGAGCGGGCTTTTCGCAAAGGCAATACAGCGAACGCTATCACAGGAACTGGACAACTATCAGGTCATTATCTCTGAGCATCCGGACAAAACCGTGCAACACTGCAAAACCTTCAAGCCCTATGCCTTGTTAATGGAAGCTACCGGTTACACCCCATGGATGCTTGAGGAGCGCCTTGCCATCCGGGACAAGGTTAAAGAAATCGACCAAAACTGTAAGATCGTCATTCTTGTGGACGATCAGGCAGACAGCAAGCTGGCCGAAAAGGTCAAGTCCGCCAAGCGGAACGGTCTCATCGACGCCTTCCTCTTCGGAAGTGTGACGGAACAGTACATGGCTGCGGTCATGGACAGTCTGTAAGGAGGGACGGTAACGGAATGAGAGAAATTATGATCTGCACAGCAGAACATAACTATACAAAGGAGCTTGCCGCGCTGTTCGAGGAAAAAGGAAATTATCATGTGCGCACAGCACTGCCGAGGCAGGATTTGCTGTATTCCATAGAGCAGGATGCGGCGGGTGTTCCCCAAGTCCTGCTGTTGGAGGTTGGCAGAGAGCGGCCGTTTGAGGCAGAACACACCTTTGTAATTTGCATGAACATCAAGGAAAAATTTCCCCGCTGCAAGATACTGCTGATGGCGGATGGACGGGACAGCGTTCTGACCGATATTGCTATCCGATGCAGGAAGTTCGATTTGTGCGATGAATTTGTCTTTGCGGATGACGGACTGATCCCCTCCGATGGTTATTTGCTGGCTCTTGTTGATGTTCTGATATACGACTTGGAAATGAAGGATGACGAATCGGGAAATTATCCGGAAAGTGAGCCGAAAGATAACCGGAAGGACGGTGGTGATGGGATGATATGAATGTACCAGACGGTGCGCCATTCTCCAAAATAATGAAAAATGGTAGAAGCTCTCATTGCCGTGTGGGAGCGCAGACAAAAAATTCCACACGGTCAAACCATCCGGCAGACTGCCGGAAACAAAGAAGGAGGAATTGCGAATGAAAGCAAAAATGAAACTGCTCAAGCTGCTCAGTTTGCTGCTCTTCTGTGTCATGTTTGTGGGGATGCTTCCGATGAATGTCCACGCTTGGGATGAAGTGGTAGACTGCGAATACTGCGGAAGCGTCTGCGGCGATGATTATATCTGCTCCGGCGGTGCTCATTGCAGCGAATCCAGCGGCAGAAGCTGCTATGAGGAGCATCACTGCAAATCATGCGGTGAATGCGAGAATAATGCCGAATGGTGCGACGACTGCCATATGTGCGTTGAATGCGCCATTGAAGCCGGAAACCATTGCCCCGACTGCGGAGCGTGTACGAAGGAAGAGGGCTGCCTAATCTGCCACCGCTGCTTTGACTGCGGCGGACAGTGCGGCGACGGCTGCACGGATGCCTGCTTGGAGTGCCATCTGGATAACGGCGTTGCCTGCGCAGATTGCGGCGCTTGCTATGTAAACGATGACACCAAAAAGTGCAGTGAATGCAATCTCTGTGAAGACTGCACCGGCGGCATTTGCGATGAATGCGGCATGTGCACCGACTGTGCTATCGATAACTCTCTTCATTGCCCCGACTGCGGCGCCTGCACAAAGGACAGCGGCTGCCTGAGCTGCCATCGCTGTGAAAGCTGCGCAGAGCTCTGCGACAAGTGCGGTGAATATTGCCGTGACTGTGTGCTTTTATGCGAAAACTGCGGCGTATGCGAAGGCTGCGCCACCATTTGCCCGGACTGCGGAAATGCCTGCAGTGAATGCTCCGCCATCTGTGATGATTGCGGCATGTGCGAAGATTGCTGCAAGCAAAGCAGCCTGGATGCCGGATGTGAGCACGGTGTCTGCATCGAGAGCGATGAGTGGGATAGCCATTGGAACATCGTCCACGAAGGCAACGAGCATAAACATGTGTTCGTTGGGTACCGCCGCGATGCAAACGGTCATTGGCAGGTTTGCAAGGTCGGCTCCTGCGGTTTTGAGACCGATTATGAAGAGCACACCTACGGTGAATGGAAAGTTACCAAAGCTGCCACCTGCAAAGAGACCGGCGTAAAGGAACATGTCTGCACGGCTTGCGGATATAAGGAAACCGAAGACATTCCCGTAACCGATCATACCTCTTCCGAGTGGAAGTCCGATGAAGCCGAACACTGGAAAGAATGCACGGTTGTTGGCTGCGGCATGATTATCGACGGCAGCAAGGCAGCTCATACCGCCAGCGACTGGATCACCGACACCGCTGCAACTGCCACCACCAACGGCACAAAGCATAAGGAATGTACTGCTTGCCACCGTGTATTGGAAACCGGTACGATCCCGGCAACCGG
>CACXGK010000178.1 GCA_902767115.1 uncultured Ruminococcus sp. | reverse complement strand
TCGCCGTCTGCGGACGGCGACCAGGGCTTTCAGCCCTGGACCTGACCAGCTTTTTGAAAAAAGCTGGATCAAAAACTTTTGCGTTTGGTTTGCGCTTTCAAGAATGGCTTTTTGACAGACTGCCCCTTCCTCAAACGGTATGAGGAAGGGGGATTTTGTTATTCTGCTGCTGTTGTCGTTGTGGTCTCGGTCTCAGTCGTTTCGGCAGGCTCGGTGGCATTTGCCGCAGCCTGCGAAAGGTGCGTGTCGTTGAAATTGACCTTGTCCCGTGTGATAACCGCCTGGGAATTGTAGGCGGCGATCATCGTGTCGGCACTTGTGTAGGCTTCGGAATACTTGCCGTCCGCATCAATGAGATAATCGCCGTACCAGAGCCCGAAGAAGCTCCAGATCGTGTTGTCACGGTACATCTGGTTGAGATCGGGGATGGTGGAGGCTTCGCTGAGTGCCAGGATCTTGCTGCCGCCGGTCATACGTTCGAGCGACACGAACTGCTCATACCGGCTGCCGAAGGTCTTGTCCTTGCCCATGTAGATATCGAGACTCGCAATGTCGTAATTGTCCACAAGGTAGGCATCGCTCTGTCCGTTCCAGATCCAGATGAGATTGTGGAGACCGTGGTATTCCGTCATGCGGCGGTACATCACATCCCAGAGCCAGCGGTACGCCTCCGCACCGTCTGCGCCCCACCAGAACCAGTCGCCGCCAGCTTCATGCAGCGGTCTCCAGAGTACCGGAATATCCTTGTCTGCCAGCGGCTTGAGGGCGGCGGAAACGCTGTCGATATCGTGCAGGATCGCAGCGCAGTCCTCCGGAATGGTGCCGTTCTGGACGTTTTTCTCGATCTCCTTGTCGTCCATGAGCGCCACGTCCACGGAGAAATCAAAGCGCTCCACATACTCCGGTGCTTCGGTCTCCGTTTCCGGCTCGGTCGTATCCTCCAGATAGGGGCTGCGGTATGGGTCGGCAGTGGTCGCAGTGGTAGCTTCTGTGTTCTCCTCGGTTGCCGGCTCTGTGGCGTCATTGACGATCTCGTTGACGACCTCATACGGCGGCAATGCCTTCAAAAGCGAAAAATCCGCATCCTTGGCATACACGGAGCTGATGCCTGTCGGCGCATCCCAATGCCAGATGAGTCCCACGATGCCGCCTTCCTCCGCCCAGCGCTCGCACGCACCGATGATATCGCCGTTCTGGGCGGTGCTGTTGTCGGTGTAGCCCTCCACGTCACCAAAGCGGATCGCCGGATATTTGCCGGTAAGCCGGTAGATCAGCTCCAGCTCGGTATCCGCTTCGCCGGCAGCATACTGCCCGGTGATGACCTTTTTGCCGTAGTGATCGGACAAAAACTGCATGAGCTGCTTTGCCCCGGCAGAAGCCTTCGGGTCGGAAAGGGGATGCTCGGTGGTGTAGGGAATGTCGTACATCTCACTGTAATTGGCGATTTCAAAGTAGTCGAGCGCAAAGCTCCCGTCCACCTCCTCGATGGAAAGCGTCGAGGTGCCCTCCGGAATGTAGACACCGGAGAAGGTGACACGGGTGAAATTCTCGCTCTCCTCGATGGTGAAATCACCGAGCTTTTCGCCGTTGAGCAGCAGGGAATTGGTCACGGGCGAATCGGCGCACACGCTGACGGTGATATTGTAGTGCTGTGGCGAAGGCACCTCAAAGCTTGCCTCCACGCTGTCGCCGTCACGCTTGCAAAATCCCGAAAGATAGCCCTGTCCGCTGTAGCCGGGGCGGATGTCCTCGATCTCAAGCTGACCGGTGAAATTCGCCTCCTCCGCCTCGATGCGCAGCTCCGTGTCCGAGGGGACGACCGGGCTGACATTCAGGGGCACAGCAGGGTAGCTGGGTGGGATAAATTCGGTAGTCGGTTCAGTTTCGGACGGAATGGGCGCAGCGCCCCAGTCACCGTCGAGGGTGACAATGGAATCGTCCGGCGTGACCGGAAGCTCTGCACGGTGCTTGGCATAGGCTGCCAGGGAACCGCCTGCGGCTGCGACCGCTAAGAGGATCACAGCGGCAATTGCGAGCCGTTTTTTGTTTGGCTTAGCCATGGTAATTTTCTCCTTTGGCAGGAATTACGTTCCTTGGTTTGTACACCGGATACCGGTATACGCACCCATATGGGATCAGGTTTTGATGACATAGCGCACGCCCGGTTCCGTGCGGAAGCTGATGACCCCATCTGTCAGAGATGCGCTGACAGGTGTCTCATCCAGGCGATGGACGCTTGCCACACCGCCGGTGCGCACGCAGCAGTCGCAGCCGGAGAGCGAGAGGATCTCTGCATGGGTCAGCTTGCCGCTTTTCCAGGAGAGGGACACCTCAAATCCACCCTTGGCACGCAGACCGGAAATGGAACCGGTTTTCCAGTTCTTGGGGAGTGCCGGGAGCAGATGGAGCTCGCCGCTGTGACTCTGGAGCAGCGCTTCGGTGATACCGGATGCACCGCCGAAATTGCCGTCGATCTGGAACGGCGGATGGGAGTCAAGCAGGTTCGGGTTGGTGGAATAGGTCAGAAGCTTGCGGAAATTCTCATAGACCATATCGCTGTCATGGAGCCTTGCCCACATATTGATGATCCATGCGCAGCTCCAGCCGGTATGACCACCGCCGTGAATGAGGCGCCGGATCATGGTCGCACGGGCAGCCGCTGCAAGCTTGGGGGTCTTTTCGGGGGTGATGAGGTCAGCCGGATGCAATGCAAAGAGCTGGGAGATATGGCGGTGCCCGATCTCCACCTCGTCATAATCGACAGCCCATTCCATGATCTGACCGTACTTGCCGACCGTGATGGGCGGCAGCTTTTCGAGCATATCGGAGAGCGTCTTGGCAAAATCCGCACGCTCACCTAAGATCTCGGAAGCCTGGATCACATCATGGAACAGCACGGTGATGATCTGGGTATCCATGGAAGGCCCGATGCAAAGGCTGCCCTTGGTGCCGCTTGCTGTGAGGTAGGTGTTCTCCGGCGAAACGGAGGGACCTGTCACAAGCTGACCGGCAGTATTCTCAAAGAGGTAATCGGTGAAGAACTCCGCAGCCTCGCACAGCGCATCGAAGTGCTCACGCAGGAAGTCCACATCACGGGTATACTCGTAATGCTCAAAGATGTGCAGGCAAAGCCACGCCGCACCCATCGGCCAGATGGTCGCCGGCATCCAGAGATCCTGCGGTGCGCAGTCGCCCCAGATATCGGTGTTGTGGTGGCAGCAAAAGCCCTTGGCGTGGTACATTTCCCGTGCTGTGCGTCTGCCGTCGGGGCGCATCCGTTCGATGAGGTCAAAGAGGGGGAGATGGCACTCGGAGAGATTGCCGCTTTCGACCGCCCAATAGTTCATCTCGGTGTTGATGTTGATGGTGAAGCGGCAGCCCCATGCCGGCCACATATCCTGGTTCCAGATACCCTGAAGGTTCATGGGCTGCGAGCCCGGACGGGAGGCAGCGATCATGAGATACCGGGCGTAGTTATAATAAAGGACAGCCAGGCAGTTATCCCGGATGAGGGCACGGCATTCCTTGTCGTCGTCCGCATTGCCACGCAGACGGATGATACGTTCATCCGTGGGGAGTGCGGATGCCACGCCGCCGCTGTTGTCATTGAGGTGGAACTGCACACGGCCGTAGAGCGCCTGGTAATCCCGGATATGCTCCTCACGCAGTCCTGCTGCAAGTGCGGAAACGGATTCCGCCTCGTCGATCACGTCATGCAGGCGCCGAAGTGCCGTTTCCTCGTAGGCATCACCGCAGTAGAAGCTGGTCTCGGCAGACAGGAGGACAAGCGCCTCATCCGCACCCTTGACCTCAAGGGCATGACCGACGCTTCCGACCGTGCCGCCCTGTGCAAGGACAGTCATGCCGGCTGCGAAGAAAATGCCGTTTTTGCTGCCGGTGCCGCCGGTGTAGAGGATGACATTCTCCTCGACCGGACGGTTGTCATCATAGTAGTCGTCACGTCCGTCAAGCGCAACGGAGAATTCCAGCTTGCCGGGGGTATCACACGTCAGATGGAGCACCAGAAGCTGCCGGGGGTAGGATGCGAAATACTCCCGCCGGAAGGTGACATCGGCATCGTCGTGAAATGTCACGGAGGCGATGGCTTGCTGGAGATCGAGACTGCGGCGGTACTCCCTTGCCTTGCCGGTAAAGCCGGAATACATCGTCAGTTCGCCGAGGGGCATATAATGCCGTGCATTGGGTGTCACGCCCTGCATCTTCTGGAAAGCGATCTTCTCTGCTTCCTCGATGCGCTCCTCCAGCAGGAGCTTGCGGATCTCCTGCATTCCCTCAAAAGCCTTGGGATTGAGGCGGTCACGCTTGCCGCCGGAGTAAATGGAATCCTCATTGAGCTTGAGGGTCTCCTTTGCAGCACCGCCGAAGACCATAGCGCCGATCCTGCCGCATCCGATGGGCAGGGCGTGGTCAAAGTCGGGGGCTTCCTTCGTGTACCAAAGTAACTGATCTGTATTCATGCTAACTCCTTACCATGCGCCGTCCGCAGACGGCTGCTTCTCAAAATATCTGCCTTCATACCATACATTATAGCATACTGCTGACGGAATTGCAAGGCATCAGGGATTGTTTCAGTGAGTTTCACAAATTTTCCGGTACGATGCACACCGGATTTCTCCTTACGGCATAATCACTATGGGAATCTCCACTCCGTATATTGCATTTGTAACAGTATCCAATTTTTCGGATTCTGGCGAAAAATGCTTGAAAATGGATGAAAAGGGGTGTATAATGGTATACGTTCGCCTATTGTATATAAATAGGTAATTATGTAGGATGGAATCATCAGAAAGGAATGCTTGTTATGGCAGAACACGTTCAGAAACCGACAGAGGAAAAGCTAAAACCCAAGCTTTTTTCCGTCATGAAGGGCTACAGCACCGGACAGCTCGTCAAGGATATCGTAGCCGGAATCATCGTTGCGATCATTGCATTGCCCTTGTCCATCGCACTGGCGCTGGCATCCGGCGTAGGACCGGAGCAGGGCTTGTATACGGCAATCGTGGCAGGTTTTATCGTATCGTTCCTCGGCGGCAGCCGTGTGCAGATCGCAGGTCCGACGGCGGCATTTGCGACCATCGTTGCCGGTATCGTGGCAACGGAGGGTATGGACGGTCTGATCATTTCCACCATCATGGCAGGTATCATCATGGTCATCATGGGCTTCTGCCGGTTCGGTGCGCTGCTCAAATACATCCCCGGCACCATCACTACGGGCTTTACCTTTGGCATCGCCGTGACGATTTTGGTCGGACAGATCAAGGACTTTCTGGGACTGACCTTCCAGAACGCCCCGATCGAGACAGTGGACAAGCTGAAGGAGGTGGCGCTTTGCATCGGCACCTTCAACTGGCAGGCGGCGCTGGTCGGCGTGATCTCACTCGCTGTGCTCATTCTCTGGCCGAAGAAGCTGGAAAAGATCCCGGCATCCCTCATTGCCGTCATTGTCGGCTCGGCACTCGTCAAGCTCACCGGAATGCACGTCAACACCATCGGTGATCTCTACACCATCTCCTCCGCACCGCCGCACTTCACGCTCCCGACAGACATCAGCTTCGCACGCATCCGTGCGCTCGTGCCGAATGCGTTTACCATTGCCATCCTGGCAGCAGTGGAATCGCTCCTGTCCTGCGTGGTTTCGGACGGTATGATCGGTTCCAAGCATCGTTCTAACATGGAGCTGATCGCACAGGGCGCAGCGAATATCGGCTCGGCGCTCTTTGGCGGCATTCCGGCGACCGGTGCGATCGCACGTACTGCCGCAAATGTCAAGAACGGCGGCAGAACGCCCATCGCCGGCATGGTGCATTCCATTGTGGTACTCATCATTCTGGTGGTGCTGATGCCCTATGCATCCCTCATCCCGATGCCGACCATTGCAGCGATTCTGTTCATCGTTGCCTATAATATGTGCGGCTGGCGCAACATCCGCAACACCATCCGCACTGCGCCCAAGAGCGATATTGCGGTCATGTTCGTGACGCTGACCTTCACGGTGGTCTTTGACCTGGTGGTTGCGATCGGCGTGGGACTGGTGATGGCAGCGCTGCTCTTTATGAAGCGCATGGCAGACGTGACCGAGGCGCACACATGGGTGGACGTCAGCGATATCGACGACGAGGACACCGACCCTGATGCGATCCATCTCAAAAAGATTCCGCCCCGCACCCGTGTGTACGAGATCAATGGTCCGATGTTCTTTGCAGCGTCCGACAAGTATAAGTATATGCTGCACGACTGGGATATTGACATTCTCTGCATCCGTATGCGTAACGTTCCGGCAATCGATGCCACGGGCGTGGAAGCCCTCAAGCGCATTGTGCTGCGCTGCGAAAAGCACGGCGTACAGGTGATTTTCTCCCACGTCAACGAGCAGCCGATGCACGCTATGGAGAAGGCAGGCTTCATCGAGAAGGTCGGCAGGGAGAATTTCTGTTCCCACATCGACACTGCTCTGGAGCGTGCCACAGAGCTTGCATCCGCCAAGACGGCAAAGGCAGAATAACGAAAATCCCCCTGTGGTTTCTGGAAACCGCAGGGGGTAATTGTTATATCAGGGCTCCATCTGGGACAGGTCGATCTCGCCGTCGAAAACGTGGGTCGCCGTGCCGGTCATCATGACCGTGCCGTCGGACTTCCAGACGATGTGCAGGTCGCCGCCACGCAGCTTGACCGTGATCTCCTCGTCACGCTTGCAGTAGCCATTCAGGACGGCTGCGACTGCAACAGCGCAGGCACCGGTGCCGCACGCAAAGGTCTCACCGCTGCCACGCTCCCACACACGCATAAAGAGCGTATTCTCGCCCAGCACCTTGACAAATTCGGTGTTGATGCGCTCCGGGAAGAGCTTGTGATTCTCGAAATCCGGTCCGATCTTTTCAAGCTCCAGACCCATCGGATCCTCGTCCATGAAGATGATGCAGTGCGGATTGCCCATGGAAACGCAGGTTGCCGTGTAGTCCTTCCCGGCAACGCTGATGGTGCGCTTCACGAAATCCTCGCCGTCCGCATCGACCGGGATCTCACGGGGCTTGAGGATCGCCTTGCCCATGTCCACGGTCGCACTGACAGCCTTGCCGTTCTCGACGGTCAGGGTGATGTACTTGATGCCGGACTTGGTCTCCACAGACAGCTCCGGCTTGTTGACGATGCCGTGATCGAAAGCGTACTTGCCGACGCAGCGAATGCCGTTGCCGCACATCATGCCCTCAGAGCCGTCGGCATTAAACATCCGCATCCGGCAGTCCGCCACCTCGGACGGCAGAATGAGAATGAGTCCATCCGAACCGATGCCGCATCTGCGGTCACTGACGAAGATGGAGACCTTCTCCGGCTCCGGCACGTCCTCCACAAAGCCGTTGACGTATACATAATCATTGCTGATGCCATGCATTTTACTGAATTTCATAAGCTCACAGTTCCTTTCCATGGAAAATAGTACTACTCTATTATATACGATTCTGACAGAAAAAGCAAGAGGGCGGCGGGAACACCTGGAGGCATCCATCTAATTTTCCACAATTTTGATCAAAATATTACCATAAATATAATGATTTTGATAGATTTTTTTCCTTTTTGGGTGTATGATAAACAATAGATCATTCCGTTCATCTCCGAGATGAGGAGGAATCGGTTAGGAGGAATACGATGATGAGAAAAAACCTGACAGCGATCACACTTGCAGCATTTTTGCTGCTGACAGGCTGCGCATCCCAGAAACCGGCGGATTCTGCCGCTGAGACAACGGATGTCATGAGCGATGCCGCAGAGGAGACCACTGCTGAAGCAGCGGATTCTGAGACTGCCGAGGAGACGACCGAGGCTGCGACCAAGGCGGTTTCCGCCGATATCCCGCAGATCCCTGGCTATACCATGCTCTGGAATGATGAATTTGACGGCAATGCACTTGATGAGACCCTTTGGAATTACGAGCCCCATGAGCCCGGCTGGACGAATGAGGAATTGCAGGAGTACACCACCTCGACCGACAACGTGTTCCTGCGTGACGGCAATCTGGTCATCAAGGCGATTCAGTCCGACAAGGGCGGAAAGCCCTACTACACCTCCGGCAAAGTGACGACCCAGAATAAGCAGGATTTCACCTACGGCAAGGTCGTAGCCCGTGCCAAGGTGCCTGAGGGCAAGGGCTTGTGGCCGGCGATCTGGATGATGCCGCAGGAT
The DNA here is from genome assembly GCA_902767115.1 of uncultured Ruminococcus sp. Classification (GTDB taxonomy): domain Bacteria; phylum Bacillota; class Clostridia; order Oscillospirales; family Ruminococcaceae; genus UBA3855. The sequence goes on along the minus strand of CACXGK010000178.1, from coordinate 603 downwards.
GAGTCGTACTACGGTCAGTGGCCGAAGTGCGGTGAGATCGACATTATGGAAGTGCTCGGCAGTCAGGTCGATACGGCTTACGGCACGCTGCACTACGGTGCGCCGCACGCTGAGCAGCAGGGTACCTTCGTGCTCAAGAACAGCACCTTTGCGGATAGCTTCCATGAGTTCTCCGTCGAGTGGGAGCCGGGCGAGATCCGCTGGTACATCGACGGCGAGCTGTACCACACCGTCAATGACTGGTTCACCGCTGAGGAAGGCGGCGAGGATAAGCCCTATCCGGCACCGTTTGACCAGCCGTTCTTTGTACAGATGAACCTTGCAGTCGGCGGTACCTGGCCGGGTGATCCGGACGAGAGCACGGACTTTGACAAGGCGGAATTCGAGATCGACTACGTGCGTGTATACCAGAAGGATTCCTACGATACCGATGTGGCAAGACCGGAGCAGGTGTTCCGTGAGGCTGATCTTTCGGGTAATTTCGTCCGCAACGGTGATTTCTCCGCAGCCGAGGACCTGGAGGATGACGTGGACTGGAAGTTCATGCTCTTTGAGGGCGGCAAGGGCGCTGCGTCGATCGCAGACAACACCATGACCATCACC
>CACXGK010000177.1 GCA_902767115.1 uncultured Ruminococcus sp. | reverse complement strand
TTTTCAGGGGTGAATTTCAAAAACAGTCCGGTGGACTGTTTTTGGAAGAGGGGCACTTTTTTGCAAAAAAAGTGCCCCTTCTTTCGCCTTGAAATGCTTTTCCTGCCGCCTGTAGGCGGCAAAATGAACTTTATCGACAAGCTGATCGGTCGCTTGTGAACGAAATACTTTCTGTCGAATATCCTCTTTTTTGTCACATCTGTGACCCTTTCGTGAAAATACCGCTAATCGCTTGACTTTATCCGTAGGGTCTGCTATAATAAGGTAAGTAATCGAAAGGCAGACGTTCAGAGACACAAGACAGAATGTCTGTACGTTTTTGCCCGGTCATGGGCGTCAAAAGGAGAGAACAACCCTTGCAGAAAAAACGGAACTATCATAAGTCCGTACACGACAGGGAACAATATAAACGGATCGTATCCTTTCTGTCAGCAGTCAGTCTGGTCGCATTGCTGACGATGGTCTTTGCCCATACGTGGTATACTTACTACGCCGACATCATCCAGCTTCCGTTCTACCGGCGTGGCAACTGGGTGGTCATTGCGATCTATGCGGTGATCCTGTTCCTGTTTTTCAAGGTGTACGGCGGTTTCAAGGTCGGCTATCTGCGCCGCACGGATGTACTGCTGTCGCAGATTTTGTCCGTATTCGGCACCAATGTGCTGGCGTATTTGCAGATCAGCCTGATCGCACGGCATTTTGAAGCCGTGCGCCCCGTGATCGTCCTGACGATGAAGGAGCTGGTCGTGCTTGTGCTGTGGACACTCCTGGCACAGAGATTGTATTTCGCCCTGTATCCCCCAAGGCGGCTCATCATCGTCTACGGCAGTCCTGCCGCCGCCGCACTGGTCACCAAGATGAGCTATCGGGTGGACAAGTATATGATCTGCGAATCCATCAGCGCCGTGAAGGATTACAGCATGATCTGCGATAAGATCCTGCAATACGACGGCGTTATCATTCACGACATCCCGGCACAGATGCGCAATGATCTCGTGAAATTCTGCTTCGATCACAAGCTGCGTGCCTACATCGTCCCCAAGATCTCGGATATCATTCTGCGTGGCGCTGAAGATATCCGGCTGTTTGATACGCCGCTGCTGCTGTGCCGCAATTACGGGCTGACCTTTGAGCAGCGGGTGCTCAAACGGGCATTTGATCTGGGGTTCAGCATCGTTACGCTGATCCTGGCATCCCCTGTGATGATCGCCTGCGCCATTGCCGTCAAGGTGTGTGACGGAGGGCCTGTGCTGTATAAGCAGAAACGCCTGACCTACGGCGGAAAGCCGTTTTATGTCTACAAATTCCGCAGCATGATCCCCGATGCCGAGACCCACGGCGCACAGCTTGCGGCAGATCATGACACACGCATCACACCCGTCGGGAGATTCTTGCGCAAATGCCGCCTGGACGAGCTGCCGCAGCTTCTGAATATCCTCAAGGGCGAAATGTCCGTGGTGGGGCCCCGTCCGGAACGCCCGGAGCTTTGCGCTGAGTACGAAAAGCATTTTCCGGAATTCCGCTTCCGTCTGCACGTCAAGGCAGGACTGACCGGCTATGCCCAGGTCACAGGTGTTTACGACACCACACCCTATGACAAGCTGCGGATGGATCTGATGTATATCGAGAGCTATTCGATGTTCAAGGACATCCAGATCGTTCTCATGACCATCAAAACGATGCTCTTTCCGGTGCAGAAAAGCAATGCCGAGCTTCTGCATCCGTCCGGAACGGATGAGAAGCATGAGACCTAAAAGGAGGCGCAGACTATGAGAATGACCGCAGTTATCATGGCAGGAGGCAAGGGTGAACGGTTCTGGCCGAAAAGCCGTACTGCCTGCCCGAAGCAGTTTTTATCCCTGACGACCGACGGCGAGACCATGATCCAGAAAACTGTCAGACGGCTCACACCTCTGGTGAAGCCGGAGGATATTTTCATCGTGACCAATACCGCCTATCTCTCCCATGTCAGCGAACAGCTTCCGGAGATTCCGGCAGAGAACGTCATCGCTGAGCCCTGTCCCCGGAATACTGCCCCCTGCATCGGCATGGCAGCCGGCATCATCCGCAAGAAATACGACGATGCCGTGATGCTCGTGCTTCCGTCCGATCACCTGATCCATGCAGAGGATATGTACCGTGACACCCTGCGCAAGGCGGCACTGGCTGCCGAACAGGGCATGAATCTCGTGACACTGGGCATCACACCGACCTATCCGGAGACCGGGTATGGCTATATCAAATACGTATCCGGTTCGGGACGAAACGGCGTTTACCAGGTGGAGCGTTTTGTGGAAAAGCCCGATGTGGAGACCGCAAGGGATTACCTGCGCTCCGGCTGCTACCTCTGGAACAGCGGTATGTTCATCTGGAAGGCATCCTCGATCCTTGCGAATATCGCTCAGTTCATGCCGGAGCTGTCCGATGGACTTGTCCCGATCGTGGAGGCGTATGGCACACCGCATTTCGGGGAGGTGCTGGAACAGCAGTTCTCCACTTTGCCGTCCGAATCCATCGACTACGGCATCATGGAGAAGGCGGAACATATCTTCACCATTCCCGGCTCCTTTGGCTGGGATGACGTGGGAAGCTGGCTTGCCCTCGAACGCATCAACCATACCGACCACGAGGGCAATATGATCTCCGGCGATGTGGTGAGCATCGACACCAAGAACTGCACCATCTCCGGCGGTACACGCCTGATCGCCGCACTCGGCGTGGAGGACATCGTGATCGTGGATACACAGGACGCCCTGCTCGTCTGCGATAAGAACAGCACGCAGGACATCAAGAAAATTCTTGCCGAGCTGCGCTCGAAGGAACGCACGGAATTGCTTTAATGTCGGCGCAAGCTGACAAAACTGGATAAACTTGTTTGAATTTAGGAGGAACAATCTTATGAAGCACGCACTCATTACCGGTATCACAGGACAGGACGGCTCGTATCTGGCAGAGCTTCTGCTGGAGAAGGGCTATGAGGTCTATGGCATCTGGCGCCGCAAGGCGACCGTGGATTACGGCAATATCGAACACCTCAAGGACAAGGTGCATCTGATCTATGCCGACATGACTGACCCCGTTTCCCTCATCTCTGCAATGCGCATCTCCAATGCGGATGAGGTCTACAATCTCGCTGCACAGTCCTTTGTGGCAACAAGCTGGGATACCCCTCTCGGCACTGCGGAGATCGACGGCATCGGCGTGACCAATATGCTCGAAGCCATCCGCATCGTCAAGCCGGAGGCTCGTTTCTACCAGGCATCCACATCCGAGATGTTCGGTCTCGTGCAGGAAATGCCGCAGACCGAAAAGACTCCGTTCTATCCGAGAAGCCCGTATGGCGTTGCAAAGCTCTATGGTCACTGGATCACCAAGAACTACAGTGAGAGCTATGGGATGTTCGCTTGCTCCGGTATCCTCTTTAACCACGAGTCTGAGCGTCGGGGCTTAGAGTTCGTCACCCGCAAGATCTCCCGTGCAGCCGCAGCCATCTCGCTCGGTCAGCAGGAATTTGTGGAGCTGGGCAATATGGATTCCAAGCGTGACTGGGGTCATTCCAAGGACTATGTCCGTGCAATGTGGCTGATGCTCCAGCAGGACAAGCCGGATGATTACGTCATTGCCACCGGCGAGACCAGAACCGTCCGTGAGTTCGTCGAAGCTGCATTCAAGGCTGTCAACATCACCATCCACTGGGAAGGCGAGGGCATTGACGAGGTCGGCAAGGATGCTGCCACCGGCAAGGTCGTTGTCAAGGGCAACAAGAAGTTCTTCCGTCCGGCAGAGGTCGATGTGCTCCTCGGCAATCCGGCAAAGGCAGAGGCGACCCTCGGCTGGAAGCGTGAGATCGATTTCGCACAGCTCGTGGAGCGCATGGTCAAGAACGATCTGGCACAGCTCTCTGCGGAGGGGAAGTAATGGGGCTGCTTGGCAAGCTGTTCGGCAATGCTGGCGCTGAGAAAAAGTCCTCCATGCAGGAGCAGGCTTTGTCGGCGATCGATCAGATAAATGCACAGATCATGGCGCTTGAACAGAACCCCGATATCCCGGAGGAGGAAAAGGCGGACAAGATCCGTCTGCTCAAGCATGAACTCAAGCGCTTTGCGGAATCGATGGGCTGGGAATACAACGAATGAAAATTGCATTTGACGCAATCCCCCTGATGGGGCGGATGACCGGGATCGGGTACTGTGAAGCAGGACAGGTGCGTGCCATGACCCGGATGCATCCGGAGGATGAGTTTACCCTCAATTATTTTGCCATGCGGCATCTGGCAGAGCGTGCAGCGGATATTGCGCCGTATCTGGGCGGCAATGTCCGTGCAAAGCACGCTCTTTGCGTGCCCTATGCCTACCGGCTGGTGTCCACGTTTGTGCCGGTGCCGTATGCGTGGTATTTCGGGAAGAATGACCTGACGCATTTCTTCAACTATATCGTGCCGCCCCATGTCGGGGGCAGGACGGTCGTCACGGTGCATGACATGGTCTACCGTGCCTACCCCGAAACCGTGCGCAGCCGCACAAGGCATATGCTGGATCTGGGACTGGCACAGTCCATGAAACGGGCTGACCGAATCGTGACCGATTCGGAATTTTCCAGAACCGAGATCATCAAGTACTATCCGCAGTTTGCGGAAAAGATCCGGGTCGTGCCGTGCGGCGTGGATATGACCCGCTTCCACCCGGAGCGTGACCCGGCGAAGATCCGGGCTGTGTGCAAAAAGCACGGCATCGGGGAGGCGTACTTTCTGTACCTCGGCACCCTCGAACCAAGAAAGAATCTCGTGAACCTCATTGAGGCCTATGCCGCTTACGCAAGGAATTTCGATGCCCCGGCGCAGCTTGTCCTTGCCGGCGGCAAGGGGTGGCTGTATGATGCCATCTTTGCGAGGGTGACGGAGCTGGGATTGTCGGACAAGGTGATCTTTACGCAGTATATCGAAGAAAGTGACCTGTGCGCCCTGATGAGCGGCGCACTGGCGTTCACGTTCCCGTCGCTGTATGAAGGATTCGGGATGCCGCCGCTCGAAGCAATGGCTTGCGGCACGCCGGTACTCGTTTCCGATGCGGCATCGCTCCCGGAAGTCACAGGGGACAGCGCTGTCATTGTCAAGGCGGAGGATATTTCCTCCATCACCGCAGGGCTTGCACGTCTGCACGAGGACGAAGCGCTCCGGGAACGCCTGTCGGCGGAAGGACTGGAGCGTGCGGAGCGTTTTTCGTGGGAGCACAGCGCAGAACTGTTATACCAGACCTATCAGGAGGTCTTATGAAGAAGCTCAGGATCCTTGAAGTGAATAAATTCTACGCCCCCCACATCGGCGGCATCGAAACGCTCGTGGAGCAGCGTGCCAGAACCTTTGCAGCACGTCCCGACACCGAGGTGAAGGTGCTCGTCTGCCAGGAACGTGGTGAGGGCGAGACCGAGGTCATTGACGGCGCTGAGATCATCCGTTGCGGCAGTCTGGGGACGTATTTTTCGTGTCCGCTGTCGTTCGAGTTTTTCCGGAAATTCCGGGAGCTTTCGCAGTGGGCAGATGTTGTGGAGATCCACACGCCCTTTCCCCTTGGGGATGCGGCGTGTCTGCTGTCGAAGTGCAAGTGCCGTGTCGTCATCGCATGGCACAGCGATGTCGTCAAGCAAAAGTTCCTGCTGACGTTCTACAAGCCCCTCCTCAAACGCTTTCTCCGGCGTGCGGATGCCATCATCGTTGCAACCAAGGGGCATATCGACGGCTCTGCGTTTTTGCCGGAATTCCGGGAAAAATGCCGCATCATCCCCTATCCGCTCGAAATCGAGCGCTACGAAAGCGCCAAGCGCTTTCCCATCCTCACCGGGAAGCTTTTGAACAAATACCGCCTGAAAGTCCTCTTTGTGGGGCGGCTGGTGTATTATAAGGGCGTGTCCTTTCTGCTCGAAGCGTTCCGGCAGGTGGAGGGGTGTGAGCTGTTCATCTGCGGCACCGGACCGCTCGAAAGTCAGCTCCGGCGTGACGCCGAAGGGCTGCCGGTGCATTTTCTGGGGAAGCTCACCGATGAGGAGCTCAAAGCCGCCTTTGCGGACTGTGATATGTTTGTGCTCCCGTCCGTGGAGCGCTCGGAGGCGTTTGGCATCGTCCAGCAGGAGGCAATGGTCTACGGCAAGCCCGTCATCAATACCAGCCTGCCGTCGGGTGTGCCCTATGTCAGTGAGCACGGCAAGACCGGTCTGACCGTACCGCCCAAGGATGCCGCTGCGCTGGCAGAAGCCATCCGGACACTTGCCAACAATCCGGAGCTCCGCCGGGAACTGGGGGAAAACGCCGCCCGGAAGGTGCGGCAGGAATACCCCCTTGCAGACACGATGCAAAAGATCTTTGATGTATTGAAGGAAGGTGTGTAAGATGGATTCACTGGTGATTGGCGCAGGCGGATTTGTCGGCGGCTACCTGCTGCGGCAGCTCTTAGAGGAAGGACGTGACCCCGGTGCAACAAAGCTCCCGCATGAGCGCATTGCCATCGACGGGGTAGAGGTATTTGATCTGGATCTCGGCGATCAGAATGCGATCCGCCGGCTTCTTGCGGCGCATCGCCCTGCACAGATCTATCATCTGGCAGCACAGAGTTCGGTGGCAGTTTCCTGGAAACAGCCGGAGCTGACCATTGACGTGAATATCAAGGGAACGCTGCATCTGCTCGAAGCGATCCGCAGCATTGAGGGGTATTATCCCCGTATCCTGCTGGTGGGTTCGGGCGAGGAGTACGGCTATCTGCGCCCCGGTGCCTGCCCCATTCAGGAGACAGAAGCCCTGCACCCCGGCAACCTCTATGCCGCCACCAAAGCCTGCCAGAACATGATCGGCAGCATTTATGCCAGAGCCTATGGCATGGCGATCGTGATGGTGCGTGCCTTCAATCATATCGGCGTGGGACAGTCGCCGACATTTGTGGCAGCGGATTTTGCAATGCAGCTTGCAGAGATGGAGGCTGGTCTGCGTCCGCCGGTGATGCAGGTCGGGAATCTGAGCGCCAAGCGTGATTTCTCGGATGTGCGTGACGTGGTGCGTGCCTACACAGCCCTCATGCGCAAGGGTGTTGCCGGAGAGACCTACAATGTCGGCAGCGGCAAGGCAGTCTCCATCCAGGAGCTGCTCGATACGCTCCTTGGTCTGTGCCGGGAATCCATCGCTGTTGAGCAGGATCCGAGGCGTCTGCGTCCGTCGGATGTGCCGGTCATTGAAGCGGATACACGCAAGCTGCGTGAGGATACCGGCTGGGAGCCGATCTATTCGCTGGAGGAGACGCTCCACACCATGCTCGACCACAACCGCCGCAGTCTGGGCGTACTGTAAAAGGGGGCTGCTATGAACGTCAAAACCTACATCGGACAGGGCGGCATCAGCCATCTGCCGCAGACCCTCCGGGAATTCGGCGAGCGTCAGAACAAGCTCAATGCGGAGCTGCGCCGGGAAAATGAATCCCTGACGCACCAGATCGAGGTGCTCGCAGGGCATCTGGGCGAAGCGCTTGACCGGATCAAGGCGCTCGAAGCGGAGATAGAGCGCATCACAGCACTGGAAAGCGAGCAGGAGACCAATATCAAGCGGTTTCATCGCTGTGCTGTTGACCTGGACAAGGTGGAGCGTGAGGTGGAACGCCTGAAGCTCACTGCCAAGCTCAACACCAATGCCATCGACCGGCTGGCAAAGGATGAGAAGGCGTAGGAGGTTTCGCCCGTTGCGACGGGCGACAAGGGGCTTCTCGCCCCTTGACCCTCGCAAACTTTTTTTGGAGAAAAAAAGTTTGATCAAAAAAATCAAGATGATGTGAATGCGTCACTTTTTTATGTATAGCAAATCCCCCTGAATGGCGATTCAGGGGGATTCCTTGTATTATCGGATGAACAGGAATGTGAGGATCATGCTCACGGCAGTGACACCGCCGTAGTAGACCGCAATGCAGCCCACGATATTCCAGAAGCTGGTGCCGCCTTCCACTTGCAGAAGCTTGCGGCGGATGGTGGCATTTGGAGCGTGCGTGCGGATCCTGCCGACCTTGCGCAGGGCAAAGCGGTAGTAGAGATGATTCCCGAACAGGCAGAACATCAGCCGTATCGCAATACCGACCAGATACATCGGCACATTCAGGTCATTGAGCAGGCGCTCATGCGCTTGCAGGAATGCCGTCAGGTTGGCGAACATTTCCGTTGCGTCCAAGCCGTAAAGATCGGACAGGCTGTTCATGAAGTCCGGTGTGGTCAGTGTGGTGAGCATATTGAGCAGCATTCCCGGCAGACCGCAAACGATCAGCACCAGACAGCTTACCAGTGCCCACACCCACATCTTCCGGTACGCAAAATAGAGATGCGGAAACAGCGCTGCCGACAGATTCAGCGAGATCGTCCGTCCGGTATCCCGGAAACGGCGGAACAGCGGTATATAGTACAGCGTGTTGGAACGCACAAACTCCGCCACGTCCCCCAGACGCTCCTCCTCCATCTTCTCATCCGGAGGCAGTCCGCAGCACGGGTCGTCCGCCTCGAAATACGCATTGGCGCCGCCCGGCAGGGGGATACGGATGCGCTCAGAGGATTCCTCTCTGGTCTCGAAGGGACCGCCGCAGGACTCACATTTTTTTGCATCCGGGGCGTTGACGTATTCACAGTGAGGGCAGACCTTGCCGCCGGCACGCAGGCGCTGCTCCTGCCGGATCGAGCTCCAGCTTGCACCAACGGCGTGCAGGGAGGAGTTGATGCAATGCCCCTGCTTTGCCCAGCAGTCACGATGATACGGCGTGCCGCAGTCCGGGCATACTACAATATCGTCGTCGTCCGTAAATCGGTTCTGGCAGATGATGCACTGGCTGCCGGTGAATTTTCCCATGAGTGTCCTCCATTCAAGTTTGTAATCACCTTTATTATACCACATTTTTGAAATTTTGCAAGTGGGCAGAGGGAATTTTCAGGATTTGGTCACATTTGCAGGCGATTGTCCGGCTTTGTATACTCTGCACAAAGTCTATCTCTTAATTTATACGAAAAATATGCGGAATTTGTTGCGAAGCGGACGCTTTTGTGGTATAATAATACTGATGTGATCTGCCCGGAGCAGAAGGCTTTCCCTTCGCACACACGGCAGATCGGCGAAATACGGGGCTTTTTAGCGCCCCGACCCAAAGGAGGCTGTATAGATGGCTGCGGAAAAGAAACGCAATCTTGGCATTGATATCCTATGCTGCGTGGGAGCAGTCATGCTCCTGACGCTGCAATATTTTGAAGCGATCGGCTTTATGGAAGCGCCGGTGGAGAGCTGGGCTTCTGCGGCGCCGGTGGCAGTACGCTGGCTTTCGCTTTCGGGTGCGGCATTGCTGTCCGCCGGGACGGGCTATGTGCTGAGCACGAAAAAATTCACCATGGGCTATTTCCAGATCCTCATCCGGCTTGTCTATGTGTATCTGGTGTGCAGTCTGCTGGCGCTTGGAATGCGTGTGGTGCTGCTGGGCGATGTGCTGACCGGCGAGGAGGCGCTCCAGAGTATCCTCAATTTCTCCCCGACGGATACGGGGCGGTTTGCCGGAATGTATTTTGCGCTGCTGATCGCCGCCCCCTACCTCAACGCCTGCTTCCACGGACTGGGCGACCGCAGGGGACGCAAAAGTCTGCTGGTGCTCCTGATGCTGACATCCGGCTTGCAGCCGATGCTGTTCGCATCGGATATCCACCTGCTCCCGGAGTGGTGCAAGGGGCTGTTTCCGGCAGCGGCATACATCGGCGGCGCCTATATCCGCAAATACGGAAAACGCCGCAAGATCGGCGTCTGGCTGCCGACACTCATAGCCCTTCTGATCGCCGAAACGACCGTTGTCATGCTCATCAGTCTGCCGGGCGGCGTGCTGTATTGCCCGTGGCTGGACAGCTTGGCGGCGCTGCCAAGCATCGGCGTGGCACTCATGCTCCTCTCGCTCCTGCACAGCAGCAAGCCCGGAACGGGCTCCGTTCACCGGTTCTTTGCCGGAGCTGCCGGGGGTGTGATCTCGGCGCTGCTGCTGGGGGATCTCATCGTGGATGCATCCCTGCCGGCAGTCATTGAGCGTTTCCCGACACTGGAGGGGCAGCTCATTGCCGGGATCTTTGTGGTGCCGGTGATCTTTGTCATTAGCTGCGTGCTCGGACTGCTGCTCCAGATGCCGCTGTTTGGTGTGCGGGCGTATCTGCGCTCGGAGGAAGCCGAAACGGAGGAGGATCCCCCGGTACCGGAGAAGCCCCGTCCGGAAGAAAGCAAGAAGCTCCGCAAGAGCGTCCACACCATCAAGGTACCGGTCTCCGAGCCGGATGTGGATGTCCGCCTGACCCAGCCCAAGGCGGAAGAAAAACCGCAGGGCATCCATGAGATCCACCTGCCCGAACAGCCGGAGCCGAAGAAGGTTCACGAGCCGGAGGATACCGCCGAGGTCAAGGTCTACAAGCCCAGAAAACAGGCGGCTGCCCCGGAGTCGTCTGATGTGAAGGTCTACGTTCCCAAGCACGCCAAGGGTCCTGCCCGGTCGCCGGGACTGAGCAGCCATACGGTGCGTGATCTGCTGACACGCCTGGAAAACGAAGAAGGAGAACGCAATGAAACTACTCATGATCGGTGATGTGGTCGGTGACGTGGGATGCCGCTTTCTGGCGCAGAAGCTTCCACGCATCAAACGGGAATACGGGATCGATGTGACGGTCGTCAACGGTGAGAATTCCGCCGACGGCAACGGCATCACAAAGGCGTCCGCACAGGCGGTCTTTCAGGCGGGTGCGGATGTCATTACGACTGGAAACCACGCATTTCAGCGAAAAAATGAATTCTCACTGTTTGAGGATGAATGCATCATCCGCCCTGCCAACTACGGTGATGCCTGCCCAGGGCGTGGCTACACGCTGTACGACATGGGCAGCACCCAGGCGGCGGTCATCAACCTGCAAGGCGTCCTCTATCTCGAACCCCTTGCCAGCCCCTTTGACACGATCGACAGCATCCTGGAGGAGCTGGATACGCCCAATATTTTCGTGGATTTCCACGCCGAAGCGACCTCCGAAAAACGTGCGCTCGGACTGTATCTTGCGGGGCGTGTGACTGCCGTGATCGGCACGCATACGCACGTCCCCACCGCCGATGCGTGCATTCTTGGCGGACATACCGGCTATATGACGGACGTGGGTATGACAGGCGTGGAAGACTCCGTGCTGGGCGTCAAAAAGGAGATCGCCATTGACCGGATGCGGCTGCACATCCCTGTGCGGTTTGAGGAAGCACAGGGGGCTTGCTACCTGTGCGGTGTTGTGATCGACTATGACTCGAAATCCGGCAAATGTAACAAAATTGATTCAATAATTGTGAGATAATGCACAAACTTCACAATTACCTATTGCATTTTTCTGATAAATGTAGTATAATGAAAATGCAAACACGATCCGTTTTCAACGTATCTATCTTGACCAATCAAACGTACTACAAGGAGGTTCTCATGGAAGTATTAAAGGTATCATCCCGATCTGTTCCCAATTCTGTTGCAGGTGCTATTGCAGGCGTGATCCGTGAAAACAAGAGCGTTGAGATCCAGGCTGTCGGCGCCGGTGCTGCGAACCAGGCGATCAAGTCGGTTGCCATTGCCAGAGGCTATCTTGCGCCCATTGGCATTGATCTGATCTGCATTCCGGCATTCACCAGCATCCAGATCGACGGCGAAGACCGCACAGCGATCAAGCTGATCTGCGAGCCGAGATAATCGAGATAAGAAAACAAGAAAGAGCCGCTGTCACAAGCGGCTCTTTGCTTTGTGTATTTATGTCCGGACACAGCTCGGAGCGCACGCATCAGCGCACGCTCCGGGCTGCAAAAATAATAAGGAGTGATGGGAATTATCGATTATTTGCCGAGGAGCCACTCGTACATACCCTCATACTGCTTGGCAGAGGTATTCCACGAGAAATCCTGCTCCATGCCACGGCGAACCATATCATCCCAGTTCTCACGATGGTTAAAGAAGACCGACTTTGCGTAATTGACAGCACCGAGGAAGCTCTCCGACCAGAAATCATGGAAGGTAAAGCCGGTACCTGTCAGCTCAAACTCGTTGTACGGCTCGACCGTATCCTTCAAGCCGCCGGTCTCACGCACAAGCGGAACAGAGCCGTAACGCAGGGAAATGAGCTGTGTCAGACCGCACGGCTCGAACCGGGACGGTACCAGCATCATATCCGCACCGGCATACAGTCTGTGTGCGAGCTGATCGTTGTAGCAGATATTTGCAGAGCATCTGTCAGGGTATCTGCCGGCGAAATAGCGGAACATATTCTCATATCCCGGCTCACCGGTACCGATGACAACGAACTGCGTGTTCTCGTCCAGGAACCGTTCAAAGACCTCCCCAAGCAGGTTCAGACCCTTCTGGTCAGTCAGACGGGAGATGATGCCGACGAGCATCACACGGTCGTCCACCGGCAGTCCAAGCTCCTCCTGAAGGCGACGCTTGTTTTCGAGCTTGCCCTGGATGCAGTTGTCCTTGTTGTAGTTCCAGTAGATCTTCTTGTCCCGCATGGGGTCAAAGATCGAGTAGTCGATACCATTTACAATACCACGCAGGGAAGCCGATCGTGCCGAGAGCAGACCATTGAGGTTCTCGCCGTATTCGGGCGTCTTGATCTCCTCCGCATAGGTCTCGGAAACCGTCGTGATATAGTCAGCGTAAACCAGTCCGCCCTTGAGCATATTGGCATCCTTGTGGAATTCGAGCTTGTCAGGCGTGAACATATAGTCCGGCAGACCTGTGTTGTACTGGAAGGTCTTGATGTCCCAGACGCCCTGGAATTTCAGATTGTGGATGGTCATGATGCTCTTGACACCCTGGTAGAACGGATGGGTGGCAAAGGTGGAATGCAGCAGTACCGGTATCAGACCCGTCTGCCAGTCGTGGCAATGGATGATCTCCGGATGGAAACCGATGACCGGCATCATTGCAAGCACTGCCTTGCAGAAGAAGGTGAAACGCTCGATGTCCCAGTGGAGATCGCTGGAGTACGGAGATTCGCCGTTGAAATAGTATTCGTTATCGACAAAGTAGAACTTGATGCCGTCGAATTCATATTCCATGATGCCGACGTGTTCCTGCTTACCGGCATAGTCCATATAGAAGTGATGACGATAGTGGAAGAAATTGCGGTATCTTCCCGGAATGCAGGTGTAATAGGGAATGATGACACGGACGTCAAAGCGTTCCTTATCCAGGTTCTTGGGCAGGGCGCCGACAACATCGGCAAGACCGCCGGTTTTTACGAATGGTACACATTCGGAAGATGCAAATAAAATGTTTGTCAAGGTAAAGTCCCTCCTTTTCTGATGGTTCTAACCATATTATACTCCTTTTTCCATACATAGTCAAGTGAATTTGCACAAATATATTGTCGGTTTGTGACTATTCTACAAATCTGTCGTGAATTTCTGTCGCACTCCGCTAAGGGGGAACGAAAAAATACGTCAATTTTGTATAAAACACGATAGATTGTCCAGACTGGAATTATCAGAAAAAGAAGGGGGCGAGACACACGGAAACGCACGGAATACTGGGAGAAACACAAACTATGCACTCATTTGCTAAAAAACAGAGGTGTCAGGTCTGTTTTATTGTGTTAAATGTGGAAAATTTGCATGAAACATTGACGAATTGCAAAACTTCCTGTATAATGAACCTATAATCATTAAAAACAAACTGCTCGGTACGCAGCTTACTGCGCCCGGAGGGAGAAAGGTGAATAGCAATGACATATCATGAACTTGTGAAAAAGGTACAGACTGCCCTTGCCAAGGCAGACGCTTCCAAGATCGAGGAGCATATCGCAGTCCAGGTCAACGTGACCGGCGAGGCTGAGGGTGCTTTCTATATGGAAATCTCCGGCGGCGTGCTGTATGTGGCACCGTATGACTATAATGATCGTGACGCTCTGCTCACCGCTGACGGCGCAGATGTTCTGGCAGTCGCACAGGGTAAGATCTCTCTGGAGGCTGCAATTGCAGAGGGCAAGGTTGCACACGAGGGCAATTACGATAAGACACTGGCACTGGGTTCTGCAATCCCGGAGAAGAAGGCTGCTGTCAAGAAGACCGCTGCTGCTAAGAAGGCAGAGGCTCCGGTTGAGGCTGCTCCGGTTGCTGAGGCTCCGGTTGAAGCTGCACCGGCTCCCAAGAAGCGTGGCAGAAAGCCCAAGGCTGCTGCTGAGACTGCTGCTGCTGCTCCGAAGGCAACTGCTGCCAAGAAGACCACTGCTGCTAAGAAGACCACCAAGAAGTCTAAGTAAGACAGCGAATAACAGACAAAAAATCAGGACATTCCCGATCAAAAGGGGATGTCCTTTCTGTTTGCGGGTTTTGTGGAAAATGAGCGGCGGTAAACGTTTTCGCCGGAAATTAGAAAACAGCGCAGCCAATGCTGCGCCGTTTTCCACAAAAAATAAGAGAAAGAGGTTAGAAATCATTTACTATAGTTCTATTATAACAAAAAAATCCCAGGAATACAAGTAGTAAATGGAAAATCGTATACCTGCACAAAAAAGATGCTGCCGGATAGTGCAAGTTGCCTGAAAATAGGGGGAGAACGGCAAAAAAGAGAAACCGGGGCTTGCAATTTCTGGCGATGTGTGGTATAATACTAATATTCGAGCGTGGAGTTTTCCACGTCAGTTCGGAATATAGGTGTGCGGGCCCTGTGCAATGAAGCACTGTGAACCATGTCAGGCGGGGAACCGAGCAGCATTAAGCGGATCGTTT
>CACXGK010000176.1 GCA_902767115.1 uncultured Ruminococcus sp. | reverse complement strand
GACGGCAGTACTGTCAGTACCACCACCATCGAGATCAGTGCGCCACGGGAAAGCAGCATACACAGCGAGGAGATCATACCGATCTTGGATACGAACGCCACACCGATGGTCGCTGCAAAGAAGCCCAGTGCGGAGACAATGACAGATTTCATTGAGGTCTGAAGGGCAATGCCAATGGCGGTCTCTTTGTCCTTGCCGGAGGAGCGCTCTGCTTTGTACCGGGTGGTCATGAGAATTGCATAGTCAACGGTCGCACCGAGCTGAATGGTACCGATCACGACCGATGCAATGAACGGCAGCGAATCGCCGATGTAGCAGCTCAGTCCGAGGTTGATCATGATGGCAAGCTCAATGACAGATACCAGAATGACCGGCAGCGTGATGCTGCGGAAGGTCAGCAGGATGATGACAAAGATCACCGCCATCGACAGAACCGAAACGACCTTGAAGTCATGCGCTGTGATCTCGATCAGATCCTTGGTCGCCGGTGCTTCACCGATCAGCAAGCCGTCTGCATCATAGCGCTTGACAATGCTGTTGAGTGCTTCGACCTGTGCATTGACCTCGTCGGATGCGACCTTGTACTCGGAACCGATCATCATGAGCTGGTAGTCACCGCTGCGCAGCGCTTCTGTCATGCGTTCCGGAATGATCTCCTCCGGGATCGCCTCGCCGACAAAGGAATTCAGGCTCAGCGTAAAGGATACGCCGTCCACCTGCTTGATCTCGTGCAGCATCTTGGCGCATTGCTTGGCGTCCATTGAGCTGTCCACGAGGAGCATATGGGTGCTGTTCATGTTGTAGGTCTCAGAGAGCTTGTCGTTTGCCACCACGCTGTCAAGGGTAGACGGCAGGGTGCTGTCGAGATTGTAGTACACATCGTAGTGCCCGTTGCCGTATACCGCCGGGAACAGAAGCACGATGCCAATGGTCAGGAACAGTGCGAAATGCTTGGTGATGAATGCCGGGATCTTGTGGAACTCCGGCAGGAAATCACGGTGCGAAGTCTTGAGGATCGCTTTCTCAAAGAGCATGATCATCGCCGGCAGAACAGTGACGCAGGCAATGACACCGAAGACAACGCCCTTCGCCATGACGATGCCCAGATCCAGACCCAGCGTAAAGCTCATGAAGCACATCGCCAGGAAGCCTGCGATCGTGGTGAACGAGGAGCTGACCACTGAGGTGATGGTGGCGGCAATGGCGTGTGCCATCGCTTCGTTGCGGTCTTCGTAGATGCCCTGCATTTCCTTGTAGCTGTGCCATAGAAAGATGGAGTAGTCCATCGTGACACCGAGCTGCAATACCAGGCAAAGCGCCTGTGTCAGGAAGGAGATCTCACCAAAGAAGAAGTTCGTGCCCAGATTCCAGACAATCGCAAGTCCGATGCCGATCATGAAGAATACCGGGATCAGGAAGCTGTCCATCGTGATTGCCAGCACGAGGCTCGTCAGGAGCACGGCAACGATCGCATACAGCGGTGTTTCGGAGTCGGACAGGTGCTTCATATCGGTCGTGATGCCGCTCATGCCGGAGATGAAGCACTGCTTGGATGTGATCCTGCGCATCTCGTCAATTGCCGCCATCGTACTGTCCGCCGAGGTGGTATCCTCGAAGAACACGACCATCAGCGTGGTGTCACCGGCATTGAAGAAATCGTAGACCTTCTGCGGCAGGACCTCCTTCGGGATGGAGATGTCCGCCAGACTGTCGTACCAGAGGACCTCCGCCACGCCGTCCACCTGTTCAAGATCCTCCCGGACCTTGACGACGTCCTTATCCGGCATCCCCTCCACGATCACAAAGGAGAAGCCCGCCTTTCCGAATTCGTCCTTCAGGATATCCTGTCCCTCCATGGTCTCCAGGTCTTTGGGCAGGTAGGACAGTATGTCGTAGTTGACACGGGTGTTCAGGTAGCCGAACGCCGCCGGCACCAGCAGAGCGATCCCGACGATGAGGATCAGCAGCTTGTGCTTGACGACCCATTCACCAAATTTCAGCATGGTATCATATCCTTTCATAAAGAATCCGCTCCGGATGGAACGCATTCTGTAGTTCTGCCGGAATGTGACCGGCGGTCATTTTGTCTTTCTGTTTACAGTATAGTACAAAAATGACCGTTAGTCAATAGCAATTTCAAAAATAATGACCGCCAGTCATATTTTTCGGACAATTGCACAAAAATGACTCCGATAATTTATGACCATTGGTCATTTATGGACGCTTGACAGAGACTTTTTTTTGCGGTATAATAAAAGAAATGAATGATTTCGGCAAGAAAGGAGGCGATGACCTGTGGGTAAATTGGAAGTGAACAAGCGTCACAAGGAGAGCTCTCTCCTGAACACGGCATTCGAGTTTTTCACCACCAAGGGGTTCAGCAAGACGTCTATTTCTGATATCGTGGGTCATGCCGGAGTTGCCAAGGGAACGTTTTACCTCTATTTCAAGGACAAGTATGACATCCGCAACAAGCTGATCTGTCACAAGTCCAGCCTGCTCTTCCGGGCAGCCGTACAGAAGCTGAAAGCCCGTCCCGACTACACCTCGATGGCATTTGAGGATCGGATGCTGTTCATCATTGACAATATCGTCTGTCAGCTCGCCGAGAACCAGGCGCTCCTGACCTTCATTGCCAAGAATCTGAGCTGGGGCATCTTCAAGACCGCACTGACCACGCCGATCGCAGAGGACGACATCAATTTTTCGGACGTGTTCAATGCCATGCTGCTCGAAGCGCCGTACACCTTCCGGGAGCCGGAGATCATGCTCTTTCTGATCGTGGAGCTGGTATCCAGTGCGTGCTACTCAGCGATCCTGTATCAGGATCCGTGCGATCTGGCAACGCTCAAGCCGCACCTCTACCGCACTGTCCGCATGATCATCCATTCGCACCAGGGCGCTCCAAAATCTGTGGATGGAGCAGAGATGCAGGAGATTCCGGACATTGCTGTGTAAACCCGCAGCACAAAGCAAGACCGCCTCTCCCACGATGGGAAAGGCGGTCTATTTATGTTCATTTTCCGATCTTTTCAGCGCAATCTGCCGTGCGGCATCACATATACACCGTCATCGACTCACCGATGCGGCTTTCCACTTCGATGCCGTGGATATATTTCTGGAGTGCGATGAGGTCGAGAAGGTCATCCTTGCCGTCCATATTGAGGTCATACCGGTCATTGCCGACTCTGCCATCTACCAGCATCCGCTTGTACAGCGACAGGTCAAATACATCCACATCACCGTCACGGTTGATATCGCCGTAAATGAAGGTCTCAGACGGGATCGGCTCCTCCGGAGTATCCGAAACTTCCTCGGTCTCCGAATAGGTGTACTCCGGCGTGGGCGCAGCCTTGAAGTTCACACGGAAGTAATCCATGGAAAGTCCGCCGCCGCCCAGCAGATAGGACGCATCCGGCTGAACCGCCTGCACGGGATCGATGGTCATGGTATCGGTCAGCTTTGTCTGACCGTTGATGCTGACGCTCACGGTATCGCCCTTGATATTGACCTCGACGATGACCCATTCACCCTTCTTGTAGGCATCCTTGATCTCGAAATCCTCGAACTTGGTGCCGTCGCTGGCGTTCAGGTAGAAAGCGCCGTTGTCCGTGGTCAGGCTCAGATAATTGGTATCCGTGCCAAAGTGGAAAATATCACCGTCCTCACGGATCAGCACAGCAGTCTGGTACTGTGCGTCATGCAGTGCCGCATAAGAGCTGTCCGCAATGAGGGACTGGTCAGCGGTCAGTGTCAGAACGCCCTTGCCGGAGGTTCGTTCTGCCTCCCAGGTGGGCTGTCCGATGGTCGTGCCAAAGGTAGAGGTATAGGTATCCGCAGCATTCAGGCTGCTGTCTGCATCGAATTCCAGACCTGCGACCTGACCGTCCTGGTACGGACGGCTGCCGACATAGGCATCCGGAGATGTCCAGCCGTACATGGAGCCTGCCTGCACCGTTCTGCTCGAATCATCGTAATAATCGCCGTCCGGCATTGCCTGACCGGTGGCTGTGCCCTTGGCGTAGAGGAAGGCGGTACCCTTGACAGTCGCATTGCCGGTGACGTGGTAGGTATCGGTCACAAAGGCGCTCTCCAGCACACGGGCATTCTCGTCCACCGTTGCCGAACCGGTCACAACTGCGCTGTCACCGATGATGGCATTGCCGGAAACCTTTGCGCCATTTGCGACAACGGCATGACCCAGGATCCTCGCATTGCCGGAAACGGTCGCAAAGCCAAGCACCTGTGCATCCGGTGCCACATAAACAGAATCATCTACATTTGCGCTGTCTGCTACAAAGCCGCCGCCGTTGGAATGCGCATGACCTCTGACGCCGCTGTCATACTTCTGCTGCACCGATGCACCCTGGATGGTCACAGCGTAGGGGTAACGGGTCTTGGAGAGGAACGGCACATGGTTCTCGTCAAACTCACCCTCGCCGTAAGCCCACGGCACACCGACCTGCTGCCAGGTATCGGAATCCGGTGTTGCGGTGACAACGAGATACGCCTTGCCGGCGCTCTTTGGCATTGCCATCTCCATGGTCTCGCCTGCCTTGAACAGGTCAGAATACTTGGTCGAGCCGTCCTGCATCTCGACGGCAATGCAGGCTCTCCAGTCTGCGCCCTTGACACTGGTCAAACCTTCAAGCTTGACAGAGATGCTATCGCCGGTCGTTTCGAGCGGGATGATATTCACGCCGAACTGCTGCGGCGCACGCTCAGAGGGAACCGTGTAATAACCGCTTCCCTTCTGGGATTCCTCCAGCACAGTAAAGATCTGGTTCCAGCTCCACGGCTGATCTGCGAGCATCTGGTTCTGTCTCGCCTGATAGCTCTGCTGGCGCTTGAAATCGAGTGTCGCCAGACGCTTTGCGTAATTGCCGAGGGTATCCTTGATATCGGCACCGCCCAGGCGCTCGATCTCTGCGTAGGGATACTCGTCAGGCTTGCCCTCCTGCATGAGGGTCTTGACGAAGTCCGAGCCATAATTTCCCATACCGTCCGGATTCTCGGTCAGGTATTGCAGGAATGCCCAGGATGCGTAGTTATCACGTCCCAGAATGGGGGTGAAATGCAGGTTCTTCATGTATGTTTCAAAATAGTCTGTGCCGGAAGCCGGATCGGTGACCCACTGGCTGTAGTAATCGGAATACAGGAACTGCTCACGATACCAGTTGGCGATCGCCTCCCACCAGGACTGCACGTATTTGTTCTCATTCCAGCCGTACTGGTGTGCAGTCACCACATGACCGAACTCATGCGGCAGCACCCAGGACGGATTCGGCAAATTCTGCATCGCATCCACGCAGCAGAACATAAACGCATACCCCTGGTTGTCGTATCCCATATACGCCCAGTCAGCCGGAACCTCTGCACCATCGGTCGTCCGCAGACCGGTATTGTGCAGGTAGAAATTGACCTTGTAGTGGTTGCCGTCACGCAGCGCCGGATTGACGGACTCTGTCGGCGGATTCATGGACAGGTCGTTCATGTAGACATTCCAGCACGCTTCGAGATGCTTCGCATTCTCCGCAAGGAAGCTCTCGCTGACTCTGCCGGAATCCGTGCCGGAATCGCCCCAGTAGAACTTGAAGTGCTCCGACTCGTAGGTGTGGACGCCCGTCAGGTCGATGTGCGAATTGCGGGTCATGAGCTCGCCAGCCTGCGACTGCACCGCAGTCACGGGTGTGATCTGTGCAGCGCTCGCCGGGAGCATTCCCATGCAGGACGCACACAGTACCGCAGCACAAATGGCAGCGGCAGTACGCTTGTGATTTCTTGTCATCTTCTGTTTTCCCCCTTGATAGATTTGGCTCTGAGAGCCTTTTCATTCATCTATTTGCAAATATGTCAGCGAACACAACTCTATCCTGCATCCGCTGACATATCACAATCTCCATATAGCCAATCTTTTCTGTTTCTTTATATTTATCAGTATACCATATAATTCATGACTTGTCAATATTTTTTGTGAAATTTTATGCAAATTCTCCATATTGTATAGTCAGTATTCATTCCAAATCCAAGAAAACTGCTATCCTGCTTGCAAATCCAATAAAAATGCGGAGCTCGTACAACAAGCTCCGCATTCAACCATTTGTAGTTTTTTGCTGTTTTTTCCGGGCACGCAGCTCCCGGAAGAAGGCGGATAGCTGTTCGCTGCATTCCGCCTGCAAGATCCCGGAGATCACCTCCGGCTGCCAGTTATACGGCAGATCAAACATCCTCTGGACACTCCGGACAGCGCCGCTTTTGGGGTCGCTGGCTCCGTAGTAGACCTCATCGATCCGTGCCTGCAAAATCGCACCGCTGCACATCGGGCACGGCTCCAGCGTCACAAACAGCGCACAATCCGGCAGCCGCCATCCGCCGAGCCGCCGGCACGCCGCATCGATCGCCATGATCTCCGCATGAGCAAGTGCGTGCTTGTCAAGCTCCCGGCGGTTATAGCCCTCGCCGACGATCTCGCCGGAGGATTTCCGCACGATCACCGCACCGACAGGGACTTCCCCCAGAGATGCCGCCTTGTCCGCCAGTTCCATTGCCCTGCGCATATACAGTTCTGCATCCATCGCCGTCACCCCAAAACACTTGTGATGACGATCAGGAGGATGCAGGTGATGACCTCGATCACCATCGGCAGACAGGTAAAGAACGCCGTCGCCTTGTCCAGGAACGTCATATAGACCGGGTTCTCATGCTTTGCCGCCGGCGCATCGCCCTTTCGCAGGAACAGCGCTGCCAGACTCAGCAGCCCGATCGCACACGGGAACAGCACGATGATCCACCATTGCAGCGAGAAAATGCCGCCATAGCTCTCGATCTGGAACAGCGAGAACATATAGATCTCGTGAATGATCCGCAGGATCACCGCCGTCAGAAAGCTGCCGGTCTTGACCATGAAATACGAGATCACCAGCGTCAGCAGTCCGATACGCAGCGTATCGTGCAGGTTATGCGCCTGGAGTGCTGCCAGGATCGTCACAGCACACACAGCAAAGGGGTCTCCGAACTGCCGCAGCGACTGGAACATACATCCGTGGAACAAAAGCTCCCAGAACAGAGGCGCTGCAAACACCGTGAACAGGATGTAAAGAATGATCCAGTGCCCTTCCGAGCTGTTGACCTCGGAGATCAGGCGATATTTCTCCAGCTCTGCCGAACGTGACACAAGCAGGCTGCCCACCGTCACAGACAGCAGCATGACCGCTGCAACGCCGAGCAGAAATTGCTTCTTGCTCTGTACGTGCAAAGGTACGCTGATGCGCAGCGGCATTCGCAGCGCCAGCAGGATCACCAGCGTCGGCACGAGGATCTTGAGAAGCTGCAGCGCCGCCGTAAAGAGAAAGACGACCTGGTCCTCGCCGTAATACCGGCTCTCGCCCCAGTACACCATCTCGATATGCACGCCCATATACTGTGCGATCAGGACAACAACCTTGTCCACCACATTTTCAATAAACAAATACAGGATCAGTGACCATCCGAACAAAATGCCAAGCGTGCGCAATGCGATATTTTCCGCCTGTGCCGGCGAATCGCTGACCACTGCCTGGTTCTCGGAAAAGGTCGCTTCCTTGGGGTTTTTGCTGAACCGGAAGGCATAACGGTTATTCTTGCGCCGCCGCCACTTCCGGTAGGAGGTCTGATACGCCGCTGACTGGTTGGGGACCTCAAACTCCTCCACCACATCCAGAAGCTTTTCCTCAGTCGGCAATTGCATGGAATCCCTCCAATCTGCCTGCCGCATTGATACTCTTTTTTATTATAGCATACTCTCCGGGCAGATACTACGACTATTCAGGAATATTTTTTTAAGAAAATGTAAATTATTTCATGAATATCCCGATTCTTTTATCCAAATCGTTTCCAGTTCATCATCGCCGTCCTGCCGGAGGGGAAAGACTGTGGCATCCCGTATTATACAAGCCGTACTATTCCCAGGCAATGCATGAAACTTGTATAATTTTCGTTTTGGCAATTCGTTAAATTTAATGCAGATTCACGAAAAATCCATTGACGAAAATCGATTTCTGTGGTATAATGGAAACAACAGGACAAGTCTGACAACCAAAACCAGACTTCTTATTCAATCATGAAGGGTGATTTTTTATGTTACATCAGAGGATCCAACCAAGCCGGCTTTGCGCCGTGGGGCTGTCAGCGCTCCTCATAGCCTGTCCGCTTCTGCCGCTTCCGACGGCTGCGGAGGATCGCATAGCGATGCGCATCGACAAGATTGAAGTGATCCCGGATGAGATCCCGGCAGATCGCCTGATCTCCGTGGATATCCGCATCGAGGGCAACGAGGAGGGCTTCATTGCGTCCGAATTTGGCATTGCATTTGATGACAGGCTGACGCTGCAGGAGGTGCATTCCGACACCGCAGCCGGCAGTGTTTTTTCCTATTGCTGTGTCCCGGAAAGCCACATGGTCTGGTTCAGCGGCGCATCGGCAACTGCTGAGAAATGCGCTACCACGGGGCGTGGGCGCATCTTTACGCTTGATTTTCTCCTGCCGGAGCAGTACGCCGCCGGCGATACCTATTACATCAGCTACGCCTGGAACGGCGTGGACAGCGCTTCCGCCTTCTGGTACACCGCCCCCGGCAATGACGCTCTCAAGAGTCTCATGACCTATTCCACCACCGGCTCCATCACCATTCCGAATCCGGAGGCACCCCGTCTGAGTCATACCGTTGTGGCGCTCAACAAGGGCGAGACCTGCACGCTCACGGCGCAGAATGTGACCGAGGACGGGCTGTGGTTTTCTGACAATGAGGAAGTTGCAAGTGTCAAGGACGGCGTGATCACGGCACTCTCCCCTGGTTCGTGCGTGATCTCGGTGTTTTACACCCAGGCGAATACCCTGCTCTCCTGCGAGGTCAACGTCCGCAATGACTATTGGTACAGCATGGCGGACGAAGCGGATGTGACCATTTTTTCTGCCGATCAGATCGTCACGCTCGAATACCCGGATGCTGTCGGCAGCGTGCAGTGGATCACGACCGATCCCAGTGTGGTGACTGTCAACGACGGCAAGCTCACTGCCCTTTCCAACGGCACAGCACAGATCATCGCTTCCAGCAACGGCAAGGCGCTGCTCAAAAATGTCACAGTTGCCTTTGGTGAGGGTTCCACGGATACGTCTGAGACCGATGAACCGGCACCTGCCCAGCAGTCCGGCGACCTCAACGGTGACGCCTCGATCGACATCGTGGATGTCATCAGCGTCAACAAGTACCTGCTCGGCAGCTATCACCTTTCCGAAGCGCAGAAGGAATGCGCCGATGTCTACCATGACGGCATCATCGATACCACGGACGGTCTGACGCTCCTGAAACACGTGGTTGAGATTATCCCCACCCTTCCGGTCGAGCCCTGAGCGCCCGGCTCCATGCGATATGAAAAATCCCGAAAGCGGACACGCTTTCGGGATTTTTAGTTTACTTGGTATTGTTGATCGTCCAGCGGAAGGAGCAGTACTTGGCAGCCTTGCTGATATCGAACATATTGTTCGTCAGGATGTGGCTGAAATCCAGATACCGGTAATTGGTTTTCTGTTCCTTGCCCTCCCGGAGATTCTTGAACACGTTAAAATTCGAGCTCGGTGGTGTGCGCTGCAATACAACACCCAGATGATGGTACTTCTTCATATACTCAATGATCTCAGACGCCATCGTCAGGTTCTTATCCGCCATATTGTAGGTACCGCTGTAGCTGTGATCCTCTGCAACCAGTACAAATGTCAGCAGAAAATCCACGAGATTATGCACACAGCACATATGGAACCCATACTCACCGGTACGGTACACGAACTTCGTCTTATCCTTGGGGTCTGTGATCTTCGCTTCCAGATTGCCGCAATAATCCTTGGTATACACCGGTGCAGCACGGACAATGGCGATCATCATCCCCTTGGCACGACCGATCTCACGGATCATGGTCTGCTCGGAATCATACTTGAGCTTTCCATAGTTAGAAACCGGCTTGATGAAGTCGTCCTCACGCAGCGGCTCACGGGTCTTGGGGAGCTGGTACACCTGTGTGGTGCTGATGAGAATAAACTGTGCCACATCATGTGCGATTGCAAAGCGATAAATAAAGCCATTGCAAGTCTCATTCTCCTTGACCTCTGCATCAGTGATGTTAAATCCAAAATCATTATCGGCTGTGCAAGCCAGATGGATCACGGTGTCAAACTTATGCTTATCAAATATCTCCGCATAAGCGCCCTTGTCAGTCGGTGCTGCCTGGCAGAACGTAAAATGCTCCTTGCCGACATTATAATCGCTGCACTCACGGTCAGCCGCAACTACCTCATAGCCTTTCTTCAAAAAACCCGACACGACGTGATCTCCAATCATGCCGCATCCTCCGGTCACCAGAACCTTTTTCATTGAGCCAAGCCTCCTTGGAAGTGATACCCTTCATATTTACTTTAATTATATCATATTTTTAATCAGAATGCAATCCTTTTTTGTCATTTTTTCTTCATCCTTTCCAACAAAGCCGGCTCCAAAGATGGAGGGATATTGCATCCCAAAAATCAACTGTTATTCGCTTCGTCTACCATCGTCTGTACCGGATCCTTGAGGGCACCAAGTGTCTCATTCCAGAGCAGACCCTTACCGGAAGCACGGATACCCGTACCGCTGTCGTCGATGAGCGTCGCAAGGTCGGTAGAGATACCGTTCTTGAAGTCAATGACAGGGTTCTCCATAGCCATCTCATCCATGGTATTCTTCATCTCGATCATTTCCTCTGTCCAGGAATAATCGTCAATAAACTGCTGGTCAGCAATTGCTTTGATATCCTCATTGAGCATGGTCAGGCGCTTGCAGTCAAGGTACTTTGCAACGCCCTCCGGGTTCTTGCCGCCCTTGACGAAGCAGTAGGACTCCATATTTGCCGGGATATAGTACTCGTCTGCCTCCGGATCCTTCGGCATCGGAACAAACATACAGTTCTCACCGTAGGTCACCTGCCAGCCGGTCAGCTCGCCCTTGAGGTTCTCCTCAGCAGCCTTGCCGTAGAGTCCCCACAGACCGATCGGATAGAACAGCTCCTTGCCCTCACCGATGTACTGCGGGCACGCAGTCCAGCCGAAATCGCCGTTACCGATGGCAATGCAGTCCTTGGTGTAGAGGTCATACATGAAGTTCTGGACACGCTCGATATCGCCGTTGGTCAGGTTATTGACGAGCTTGCCGTTTTCCAGACCGATGTACGGAACGCCGACCGTTGCGGACAGACCGGACTCGAACCACCAGCCGTCCAGACCATATTTCTGATTCGGCACGTCAACGAATGTCTCAAGCATATCCTCGAACACATCCCATGTCCACTCGCCGTCCTCAAACATCTCAGCCGGATCATCAAAGCCCAGCTCCTCTACGGTGTCACGGTTGTACACAACAGCACAGTTGTCACCGGTAAGCTGAACGACTGCCATGTAATGTCCGTCCTTCCAGGCGATGCTGTCGTTGATGTCCTTGACATCGCTCCAGAGCTCGCTGTCCAGGTCGATATAATCATCGAACGGGATAAACATCCCACGGATCGCACCCTTCGGGAATGCATCAAAGTTGCCGGCATAGAAGAAATCGATGCCCTCATCGGAGTTGATATAGTTGGCAAGCTGGTCATAGCGCTCACCGTAAATGCACTGATACCACTGCACCTCGCCGCCGTAACGCTCCTGGAACACTGCAAGGTCCGTCGGTGTGGTCTTGCCGGTGCCGTCGGGGTTGATATCCCAGTCGGAGAGCCACTTGATGGTCTTGTTCTCGCCGAGATCACCTGTCAGGCGCTCGTCAGCAGCCGCCAGAGAAGCGACCTCCTCACGGGTCTTGGAATCCATCTCCTGGATGGAAAAATCAGGCTCAGAAACGGAGCTTTCCGCAGCGCTGCTGCAGCCGACTGCCCCCATGCATACCGTTGCTGCCATCAGCATGGCAAGTACGATCTTCATCTTTCTCATAGATTATGCTCCAATCTCCCACGTAACGCAGATGTGGGTATATTCTGTCATTCCCGATGGGAATGCCGGTATCAGCGTCAGGCGCTCATTCCATAACGTGTTCGAGCGCATGATAGAAAATGGTTCTGACATGAGAATCCGCAAGCGAATAATACACTGTTTTTCCGTCCCTGCGACCCTTGACCAGCCGCCCCTGCTTGAGGATGCGAAGCTGATGGGAGATCGCTGAGGATGTCATGCCCAGCCGTTCTGCGATCTCGCTGACGCAGAACTCACCGCCGAGCAGTTCAAACAGGATCCGCACACGGGTGGTATCCCCGAACAGCCCCAGAAGCTCTGCCACATCATGCAAAGTTTCCGGATCCGGCATCTGCTGCATCAGTCTGTCGATCACTTCCTGATGCGCATCGCAGCTGCTGCAAATATGCTCATGTTCGTGTTCTGCCATGCGTACCTCCTCATGCGGCATCGTTATATCGCAGGCATCACACGTCCACCCGATACCGGAATGTAGGCACCGGTCGTAAAGCCTGCCAGATCAGACAGCAAAAATGCCGTCATATTTGCAATATCCTCGTCTGTACCACGATGTCGCAGCGGCACAGTCCGGTCATAGTCAGGAGCTGCTTCCGTATGTTCCCGGCGATCCTTCTCAGAGATCGTCCAGCCGGGTGCCACCTGATTGACCGTGATGCCGTTCTCGCCCACTTCCTTGGCAAGGACACGCACCACGCCGTCCAGCGCACGCTTTCCGGCAGTGTAAGCGCCCACACCGGGCTCTGCAAGTGCTGCACACTCGGTATTGATTGCAACGATGCGGCCATACTTCTGTGCGATCATGTCCGGCACAAAAGCCTTCGCAAGATGCACCGTCTGCATGGCACAGGAATCAAACTGGCTCCGAAAATCGGCGAGATCCTGCTCCAGGATCGTCGTCCAGCGGTACTGGATGACCGCATTTGCGACCACCAGGCTCACCACGCCGAGCTGTTCCCGGATCTCCTGCTGCATCGCCTGCACGCTCGCCATGTCCGTAACATCTGCATTCACCACGCAGGCACGTCTGCCAAGCGCACGGACAGCCTCGGCCGTCTGCTCCGCCTTTTCCCGGTTGCCGTGATAATGCACTGCCACATCGGCACCGCATTCCGCAAGCGTCCGGGCGATCACTCTGCCCAGCTCACCGGATGCACCGGTAACGAGGGCAATTCTCCCTTGCAGATCAATTTTCAGCATCACGATCCCTCCTGCTATGTCCGAAATCGTTTATATCGTCAGTGCAAAAATGTCCAGTCTTATTATATCACATTTTTTGTAAAATGTCAACACAAATTTACACCGAGGCAAGCTTCGTTCATAAAATCAGCACAAAAAAGCGAATTATGGCACCATAATCCAACGCCACGGGATCTTTTTCCAATAGTCGCCGGCATACTCGATGCCGACACGGGGTGCCGTCCGCAGTTCACAGCGAAATCCATCGTCCTCGAACCAGACTGTATCCCCCAGAAAGCTGCTGCCGTTGAGCGTCCGGTCGATTTGTAAGGACCTTGTCAGCTTGCCGGGGCCGTCGGCATTCACACCGGCACGCAGCAGCACGCCCTGCGGCTGTTCCGCCTCGCCGGTAATGACGTTTGCCAGATTGTGGATGCCGTAGCAGAGATACACGTAGACCGTGCCGCTTTGGCGCCAGAGCAGCTCATTGCGTGGCGTTCTGCCCTTTGATG
Source organism: uncultured Ruminococcus sp. (assembly GCA_902767115.1). Lineage (GTDB taxonomy): Bacteria > Bacillota > Clostridia > Oscillospirales > Ruminococcaceae > UBA3855. Next base: position 753 of record CACXGK010000176.1, on the reverse strand, counting down.
CGTGGCAGCCGAGATCCTCGGTGCCACGGTAGGCTTCCGTTTCAGCAATGCGCTCCCGGAGCTCTGTGCCGTCCGGCAGGCGGTGTACCAGCACCTTTCCCACCAGGTCCGGTGCGACCTTCAGACAGTCCCGATGGAAAAACGGCTCTGTCAGGCGCATCAGTCCTTCACCTCAAGCTTATGGCAAAGCGCCGCATCGGGCTTGATGTACAAGGTCTGCTGGTTGGTGAAGATCACCATGCCGGGCTTGGCGCCGCCCGGTTTCTTGACGAAGCGCACCTTGGTGAAATCGACCGGTACCTGTGCGGAATCCCGTGCCTTGGAGTGATATGCCGCAAGGACAGCCGCTTCCCGGATGGCAGTTTCACTCGGCTCTGCGCCGTCGGTCACGAGAATGACGTGCGAACCGGGGATATTCTGCGTATGCAGCCAGATATCGTTCTTGGATGCGGTTTTCAACGTGAGCTGGTCATTCTGACGGTTGTTGCGTCCGACCAGGATCGGGAAGCCGTCAGAGGATTCGTACAGCATTGGCGGCTGCTGCTTCGGGGGCTTTTGCTTGGTGCGGCTGCGGACATAGCCTTGCTCACGCAGCTCCTCACGGAGCAGCAGGAGATCGGATTCGCTCTCCGCACGGCTGAGCACGTCAAAAACACTTTCGAGATAGGCAAGCTCCGCCTCGCCCTGTGCGATCTGCTCCGCCAGCTTTTCCTTGGCAGTTGCCGCCTTGCGGTACAGCGTGTAATAGCGCTG
>CACXGK010000175.1 GCA_902767115.1 uncultured Ruminococcus sp. | reverse complement strand
TATCATGGAAATGGAGGGCTATCATTCGTCCTTTGCCCTCTTTGGAACGAAGTATGGTTCCATCAATACCCGGTTCCGTGTCAAGGGTGAGGAGCAGTACACCGAAGTGCCGGAAGGCATCGCCCACTATCTGGAGCACAAGCTCTTTGAGAACGAGGACTGCGACGCCTTCGAGAAATATGCCCGCACCGGCGCCAATGCCAATGCCTACACCTCCTTCGACCGGACAGCCTACCTGTTCTCCTGCTCGGAGAATTTCGCACAGTCTCTGGAGATCCTGCTCACCTTCGTGCAGGAGCCGTATTTCACCAAGGAAAACGTGGAAAAAGAACAGGGGATCATCGCCCAGGAGATCCGCATGAATGATGATGAACCCGGCTGGCGTGTCTTCTTCAATATGCTCCGTGCCATGTTCCACAACCATCCGGTGCGCATCGACATCGCCGGTACCGTCGAGAGCATCCGCAAGATCGACGCCGATCTGCTGTACAAGTGCTACCATACCTTTTATAATCTCCACAATATGACACTTGCCGTTGCCGGCAATGTCAGGGCAGAGGAAGTCCTTGCCGTATGTGACAAGTGCCTGCGTCCGTGTGAGGATCAGGGGCTCGAACAGCTCTATGCCGACGAACCGGATACCATCGTCAAGAGCTTCGTGGAGGATACACTGCCGGTCGGTGCGCCGATCTTCAACCTCGGCTTCAAGCTCAAGCCCATGTCCGGCATGGAGCTTGTCCGGGCAGAGCTGCTCACCTCGACGCTCCTGGAAGTCCTCCTCGGTCCAAGCTCGAAGCTCTATAACGAAATGCTTGAGGAAGGGCTCATCAACTCTGAATTTGAAGCAGATACGCCCTTTACCGGCGATGGCTTCTTCGTTCTCTCCTGCGGCGGCGAGACGCATGATCCACAGACCGTCCGTGACCGCATCCTCACAGAGCTGCGCCGTGCCAAGGAGGAGGGCTTTGACGAGGAGAGCTTTGAACGCATCAAGCGTGTTCACTACGGCTCGATGATCCGTTCCTTCTCCAGCGTCGAGGCAAATGCAAGCATGATGCTCAATGCGTATATGGCAAATGTGCCGCCGTTTTCGAGCATCGAAGCCCTTGCCGGCATCACCTACGAGGAAGCACTGCGGTTCCTGCGTGAGGAGATCGACCTTGATAAGCACGTTCTCTCGGTCGTACACGGATAAGGGGGCAGCACCATGGAAACAGTCGCAGAAATGGGCTACACGAATCTCGATTATGACGAGATCGTGTTCCCGCACCTTGGGATCGACCTTCACCTCGACCCCACTGCCTTCACGATCTTCGGACTGGACGTGCAGTGGTACGGCATCCTGATCGTGATCGGGCTGCTGCTGGCAATGCTCTTTGCCTACCGGAATATGCGCAGGGTCGGCATTGATTCCGACCGTGCCACCGATGCGATCATCGGCGGCATCCTCGGCGCACTCGTGGGCGCCAGAGCGTACTACGTTATCTTTAACTGGGATGAATACAAGAACGATCTCCCCTCCATCTTCAACACCCGTGAGGGCGGACTTGCCGTGTACGGCGGTCTGATCGGCGCCGTGCTGGTCGGCGGCATCATCTGCAAGCTCCGGAAGGTGAAATTCCTTCCGATGATGGATCTGTGCGGTGTGGGCTTTCTCATCGGACAGGGCATCGGCAGATGGGGCAATTTCTTCAACCAGGAGGCATTCGGCAAGCATACCGACAGTCTGTTCTGCATGACTGGCGGACAGGTGCAGCAGTGGCTTGCGGTCAAGGCGGTCGAGAACCCTGACCTCTCCCCTGCCTATGCGGTGCATCCGTGCTTTCTGTACGAATCCTGCTGGTGCCTGCTCGGTGCGCTGCTGCTGGGGCTCACCTTGAAGAAATGGCGGAAATTCGACGGACAGATCATTCTGATGTACATGATCTGGTACGGTGCCGGACGTTTTGTGATCGAAGGTCTGCGCACGGACAGCCTGACGATCGGCACACTGCGTGTGTCGCAGGCGCTCTCGGCTCTGCTCTGTGTGGGGTCGCTGATCGTGCTGCTCGTGATGCTCAGCAAGGTAAAGCGCATGGGCAGAGAATACAAGCTCTACGTGGATACCGCCGAAAGCAAGGCACTCCTCGCCGAGACCGAACAGAAGATCGCCGAAGCCGCTGCAAAGAAAGCGGCAAAGAAGGCTGGGACATCTGAGGATACTCCGGCTGCGCCGATTCTGGCGGAGGAGGAAACGGAAGACGAGCCTTCCTCCGAACGCACATCCCCTACACAGGAATGATCCATGATCGCCGTGTCCAAGGCATTTGGCACGGCGTTTTTTTGGCAACCCCTTGCAAAATCCTGCAAGATATGGTATACTGGTATTATACTACGCGCTATTGCAAATCGGAATAACGATTTGCAATCCGCCGTCTTTGACGGCGGGATGCGCTATGCGCCGCAAAGCGCTCCGTTTATACGCCCTCTGCCAAAGCCACATAGTGGCTTTGGCGGCT
>CACXGK010000174.1 GCA_902767115.1 uncultured Ruminococcus sp. | reverse complement strand
TGGACCTGACCAGCTTTTTGAAAAAAGCTGGACCAAAAACTTTTGCGTTTGCTTTACGCTTTCAAGAATAGTTTTTTGACAGACTGATACCTCCGGCATCTGAACCGGAGGTATTTGCAGATCCTGCATCGCAAAATCAGGAAATACTCTGCGCTGCACCGTTCGGCACACGCTTGTGCAGCGTACACATTGCCCAGACCGTAGCGGAAATGAGGAGCACATCGGCTGCGACCCATGCCGTCGGCGAGGCAAGGCACACGCCCGTAAAGCCATACGCCCGGATCAGGACGCCGACTGCAAAGGCACGGGCTGCCAGCTCCACGATGCCGGCGCTCATCGGCAGGAAGCTGTAGCCCATGCCCTGGAGCGAATTGCGCAGGACAAAGAGCACAGCAAGCACCGGATAGAACAGACCGGAAATGCGCAGATACTGCATTGCATATTCGAGGACAGTACCGAATGCCGGGTCGTCCTTCGAGAGGAACAGATACACGAAATACTGCCCCAGAAACGCACTGAACAGGTATGCCAGCACCGCATAGATCAGCGTGGTGAAGATGCTGCTGCGCAAGCCCTGACGGATGCGGTCGATCCTGCCGGCGCCGAGGTTTTGTCCGCAGTAGGTCGCCATCGTGATGCCCATGGATTCCATCGGACCGCCGACCACGTTCTGGATCTTCTGTGCGGTGGAAACGCTGGCGATGATATCCGGTCCGAAGCCGTTGATCGCCGTCTGGAGAATGATCGAACCGATCGCCGTGATGGAGAACTGGAATGCCATCGGCAGACCAATGCCGCAGAGCTTGCCGACAAACGGCATGTGCAGCGGAAATTCATCCCGTTCAAAGGTCAGTACCGGGAAGTGACGGTACATATAGTACAGGCAGCAGACCGCCGAAATGCCCTGCGCCAGAACCGTCGCAAGTCCGGCGCCCATGACACCTAAATGAAACACAAGGATCATCAGAAAATCCAGTCCGATATTGAGGACGGAGGACACCGCCAGGAAGATCAGCGGTGTGGTGCTGTCACCCATTGCACGCAGGAAGCCTGCCAGGAGGTTATACAGGATCGTGGCTGCCAGTCCTGCAAAGATCACATACAGATAGCTTGCGGACATATCGAGGATATCCGCCGGCGTGTCCATCAGTCGCAGCAGCGGGCGGCAGAATACCAGCGTCAGCGCCGTCAGTACCACGCACGCAGCCGTTGCGATATAGGCGGCATTGACCATGTAGCGGCGCATCAGCTTCATATCACCAGCGCCGTATGCCTGCGCCACGGGAATGGAAAGTCCCGTACACAGTCCGGTCGCAAAGCCAATGACCAGAAAACAGACCGCACCCGTCAGTCCAATGGCAGCAAGCGCATCGGAATTGAGGCATTTGCCGACAATGGCGGTGTCGGCAAGGTTATAGAACTGCTGGAGGACATTGCCGAATACCATCGGGATGCAGAAGCCCAGGATCAGCAGTAAGGGATTGCCCTTTGTCATATCTTTTGTCATAGATCCATCATCTCTTTCTGTACATTGATTCATTCTCTTGTTTTCCTTGTTTGCTTAGTATAGCACTTTTCTTCGGGCTTTGCAAGACGCAATAATGACGGTTTTTTCCGGGGCGGAAGCTATCGTTTTGGTGCGTTTTGCGGACGATCCGTAATATACAAACAGTTGTCCGCTAACTGCCGGCAAAATGGATTCCGCCCCCTTGACAAACCCTCCAAGCCGTGGTATAATAAATACATTCAAGCCGGAAGCATCCCTGACGGTGAGAACCCCAATTGCTGTTGCCTGACGCCAAATCTCAGATGCGGTGAAAGCCATACGGTTACTGAAAACAAACACAGTGCGTGTCCTGCCTGCCGGCGGATGCGCTTGGTTTCGTGTATCCTGGTATGTCCTTTTGTATCTGTTCAGCGTCCGGCTTCGGACGCTGATTTTTGTTGCAGGAGGAATTTACCATGTACGATCCGAGATCCATGAAGGCAGAGGAATTTATCTGCCACGAAGAAATTGAAGACACCCTTGCCTACGCCGATGCCCACAAGCACGACCGTGCCCTGATCGAACAGATCATCGAGAAGGCTGCCCAGTATAAGGGTCTGTCCCACCGTGAGGCATCCGTCCTGCTCGCCTGTGAGGAGCCGGATCTCAACGAGCGTGTCTGTCAGCTCGCAGAGCAGATCAAGAAGGACTTTTACGGCAACCGCATTGTCATGTTTGCGCCGCTGTATCTGTCGAACTATTGCGTGAACGGCTGCGTTTACTGCCCGTATCACGCCAAAAACAAGCATATCCCCCGCAAGAAGCTCACACAGGACGAGGTGCGTGCGGAGGTCATTGCGCTCCAGGATATGGGACACAAGCGCCTTGCCATCGAAGCCGGCGAGGATCCGGTGAACAACCCCATCGAGTACATTCTCGACTGCATCAAGACCATTTACAGCATCCATCACAAGAACGGTGACATCCGCCGTGTCAATGTCAACATTGCTGCCACCACGGTCGAGAATTACCGCAAGCTCAAGGAAGCCGGCATCGGCACCTATATCCTGTTCCAGGAGACATACCACAAGGAAAGCTATGAAAAGCTCCATCCCGTTGGTCCCAAGCACAATTACGCCTACCACACGGAAGCAATGGACAGAGCGATGGAGGGCGGCATTGACGATGTAGGTCTCGGCGTGCTGTTCGGACTGGAGCTGTACCGGTATGAATTTGCAGGTCTGCTCATGCACGCAGAGCACCTCGAAGCTGTGCAGGGCGTAGGTCCGCACACCATTTCCGTGCCCCGTATCAAGCACGCAGACGACATTGACCCGACCGCATTCGACAACTCCATTTCGGACGAGATCTTTGCCAAGATCATTGCCTGCATCCGTGTGGCAGTCCCCTATACCGGTATGATTATTTCCACACGTGAATCCGAATCCGTCCGTGCCATGGCGCTGCGTCTGGGCATTTCGCAGATCAGCGGCGGCTCCCGTACTTCCGTTGGCGGCTATACCGAGGAGGAGCGTCCGCATGATACGGAGCAGTTTGATGTATCCGACCAGAGAACGCTGGATGAAGTCGTGCACTGGCTGATGGAGGGAGATTTCATCCCGTCCTTCTGCACCGCCTGCTACCGTGCCGGCAGAACGGGGGACCGTTTCATGGCGCTTTGCAAATCCCGTCAGATCCTCAACTGCTGCCATCCGAATGCGCTGATGACCTTGCAGGAGTATCTGGAGGACTACGCTTCTCCCGAAACCAAAGCCATCGGCGAAAAGCTCATCGATTCCGAGCTTGTCAACATCCCGAACGAAAAGGTGCGTGCCAAGACGATCGAAAATCTCGCCGCCATCAAGACCGGCAGCCGGGATTTCCGGTTCTGATCTTCACCCCACCCATATAAAGGCTTTGCCCCTGAGCGTTTGAAAGGCTCAGGGGCAATTGGCTTTATTCCGGCTGCTTCGACATTGCCGGGATGTGTTCAAGCTGTTTGATACACAAGGGGAAAATAAACGTCACAAAGAACATCTGGATAAAGCAGGATGTGATCGTTCCACCCACTCCGGGAATCCAGCTTTTGACCAGAGGCAGCAAAATCAGGCTGATGGCATAATAGCTCAGAAGTCCGGTCGTGAGCCTTGAGATCCTCGTCATCATGGGGACGTCGGTTGAAAATGCAACATATCGCTTTTCCAGGATCCAACCGAGCAAAAAGCCCACGCACCAGCCGACACCCTTGTACGTATCATTTGCCATTTTGGCGCCGTCCACCAGAAGCTCGCCTGCCTCGTTGTAATCCATCGGATAGGGCTTGAGCGCTGCAAATACAGCGACCGCAACAGCGGCAGCGATACCAATGCACGCCACCATGATGTCTTTGCCCGGATGCTGCTCCACCCATGCGATCAGCTTTCCGGTCAGCCACATCACGAGCAGTCCTGCCCCGGTGCCGATCAGAATATCCTGCGGTGTATGCACACCCAGATAATTCCGGCTGAATGCAATGAGCACAACGATCATGCCCAGTACGATACGAAGCCCTTTGGAGAGCTCCTTGCGGATCGCACCGCCGCCGTACAGCGATGCCGCATTCATGCTGTGTCCGCTTGGGAAGGAGTATCCGGTCGCCGCTGCCAGCGCATCGCTGTCAGGCACAATGCGTGTGTCCCGGATCCAGGGACGATAGACGCAGGCTGTTACCTTCAGTAAGCCGTTGACCACTCGGTTGCCGCTCCAGCCCATCAACAGGTATGTGCCAAATTTCTTGCTGGCGCACCAATAGATCAGTGCCATGATGATGAGCACCGTATTCATTTCACCGATGAAACTCATCTTTGTCATAAAACTGACCAGACAAGCACCGGCTCCATTTCTGAATTCCTGCAAGATCAAAAGGATATCTATGTCCATATCTTTACCTCCATTCCTGGTGATCGAATCGTCTGTCTATTTCTTCCCGAAGATCGCTTGCAGCAGAGACCCACGCTTCGACGGTTCCTTCGGAGGGGATTGCGGCGCATTTTGCAATTCTATTTTGAGCTGCTCTGCATAGCGGAATGCGCCTGCGGTGAAGGTGTCCATCTCCTCGCAGAGCGCCGCAAACGGCAGCGTTCCGTTCTGCATCCCGGTCACGGCTGCCGGTGAGAGCGGGCGCAGATAAAACCGTGTCGGCGTGACCTGAATGCTGAAATACCAGATCTGCTCGTCCGGATAGGACAGCAGCTCCTCCCGGAGCGCATTGCGCAGCACCTTCGGCTCCTCAGAGGGGGCAGCGTATTGCAGGCGGAGATTCTGGTAGGCTTTCCGACTTGCTGTACACAGCCGCAAGGTCTGGTAGGCAGAGCCTTCGGTCTGCATTTTTTGCGAAAACGCAGCGGCATCTTCTGCCGAAAACGAGATCACACCTGTCTCCGGGCTCTCCTCCGGCGCCGCCTGCAAGGAGAAGCAGACCGGTATCTGTCCCAGCGGAACATCCGTGATCGCAAAGCTGAACGGCACCGGGGAACCAAGCATTTTCTGGCTCATCCCCATCAGCCGTGTCTGCCAGTCCCTGGAGACCTTGAGCGTCATGGCGATCTGCTCGATCTCCTCCGGAGAGAGCGTGTGGATGCCGTGTCTGTCCCAGCCGACAGCACACACAAACAGGAGCTTCCAGCGGCAGAGCTGCCACGCCGTTCGCAATGCCTCCTGCGGTATCAGAAAGCCGTCAAGCTGCGCATCCCGTGCGGTCTCGTCTGCCTTGCAGCGCAGCATTGCCATACCCTCCGGCAGGCAGCAGCAGAAAATGCTCCCATCCAAGAGCTGTGCTGTCTGCGCTGCATTTGCCGCCGAGACCATCTTTTCCTGGAATGTCAGGTGCAAAGTGCGCAGGATATAGCTGCTTTTGGCACCGAGCAGGAGGAAGGCTTCATCATCGCCGTCGGTTCTCGGAAAATGCAGCGACGCCAGCCGGATCGAAAAGAGATTTCCCTGCATCATGATCCCTCCTTTACAAACTGATACCGCAGTCTGGGCGGTGCGCTTCCGGCGGAGACTGTCCACTGCATCCTCGCCGCAAACTGCCGAACGCCCTCCGCTTCTGCCAATAAGTCAGCCATCTGTATCCCCTGCTCCGGTTCAAATGCCGCAGGAGCGGACAACAGCAGACCCTCCGCCGAACGTGCCGGCTCTGTGATGCCCCATTGCCGCTGCATCTCCCGTCTGCCGGACGGCTTGACATGAAGGCAGAGCTGATAGGTATGCTGCTCGGTGCAGGTATCCTGCATGGCGGCAGGCTCAATTTGCAGGAACGGGTCCTGCTGCGTGGATGCAGCCGGGAATGTGTCCGGTGCGAAAACGTGCCGGATCCCGTAGCGGCTGCCGATGTGTTTCTGGTAGTACGCTGCCAGCGGTCCGAACAGGAACGGAAACGGCTGCGGTGCGAATTTGATGTGCGTACACAGCGACTCCCATGCCGCAAGGGTACCTTTCTCGTGCAGCGGCGCTGTCAAGTCCGCCGGAACCGGCGCATCTGCATATGGATTGCAGCAGCCCTCATCCGGGATGGAGAGGGGCAGCGTGATCTCCTGCATCCGGTTGCGGTGATAGAAGGAAGTGCGGTTCCGGGACAGATACAGCAGCATCGACGGCACCAGCGCAAAGAACCGGTCACGATGCTCAAACGGCGCACAGAAGCCCTCCAGTGACCACACGTCTTTCTGCCGGACTTCCTTGAGCCAGGTGCCGGGGGTGTCACCCTCCGCACGGGTACAGCGCACGAGCGCACAGCATCCGGGCGGCGGCTGGCAGACGAACAAGTAGGTATCTGCCCAGGGATTGGGATTTTGGACGAGGATATCGGGGGCGATGTCAGCGGCATTGCGCTCATCTCCCAAGCCCTGCAATTCACTCAGGTACAGCAGGAATTCCGAACGGACATACCCCGGTGCCGCTTGCAGTGTAAACCCTTCGGTCTGTGACAGACCTCTGCCGTAGATCAGATAATCGAGGTTCATGTGGTCACTCCTTTCCTTCCTGAGCACCTGTCAGGGCAGCGCCGGACTCCGCCGCCAGCAAGGTCTGCGCTTCATACAGCGCACGGACTGCCTGCGCATAGGCGTGACGGCTCTCTGCCAGTTCCAGTCTCCGGCGTGGAGAGGACGCCTGATAGACGCTGTTTCGCCGGCGAATGACGGCAGATACCGCCTGGATGTCCTGCATCAGACACGCAAGCCGCCGCTCCGACGAGACCCGTACTGCGTCCCAGAACAAGTCCAACGCCCCCAAAGGCGAGGCATGATCGGCAGAACAGATCGCACCGTCCTTCTGAAATCCGCAGGGGTTATAAAACGCAAAGCTGCAAGCCCTGTCCTGCAAGAATTCCGACAGCTCCGGTGCAAGAATGCGAAATGCCTTTTCCGGCTGTTCCGCCGTTCCGGGCTTCTGGTCACAGAACAGCGCAATGCAGACACCTGCCGGATGCTCCGGACGCAGAACCGTTTGCACGACAGGCATTGCAAGCTGCGGTGCCACTGCCGACACGATCACGATATAGGCATCCGGCTGAAAAGCAGCCTCCGGCGCACTTTCCGGATCGTGGCAGTAAAAGCGCAGTCTGCCGCAGTAGTGATTTTCCGCCTGCACGGACAACTCCATCGCATCCGGGATGGCATCGGGATCCTGAATGGCGGTGTCCAGTGCATACTGCCTTGCCAGATTCGAGGCGATGAGCTCGGCTTTGGTGTGCTCGGCATCGGGGAGAAATTCCCTGCCCTTCTCACGCATACTGATGAGAATCTCACGGTCATGCCGGATCACCAGATGGCGCACAGCCGCCTCTGTCATGGCGGCAAGCAGCACACGGGACTGCCGTGGAACGCCGGATAAAACGGCGATCTGATGCATATCCGGGCAGATCATCGCTTATTTCCTGACGAGGTGCGCATGACATGGACCTCGCCGGTCTCGGAGATGACCTCCAGTGCAAAATAGGGGTCAAAGACCTTTGCGAACAGCTCCGGCTTGCTGCCGAGTGCATCACGCAGCTCGCCAAGTGTGCGGATCTCGGCACGCAAAGCCGCAATGCGTTTTTTCATGTCATTCGGACGCAGGCGCATGGGCTTTTCGAGTTCGGTTTTCTCGTGCTGCAGCTCCATCATGCGGCGCATCACGGCGTTATACAGACAGAACAGCACGGAGGTATCGACATTTTCCTGGCGGAGCACGGCATCCGGAAGCAGACGGTTCTGCTCATCGACATTCGGGGAGCCGTCACGCTTTCTGCCAATGACAGTGACGGGGATGCTGCCGTAGCTCCAGTGACGGGATGCCGCCGTGCTGAAGGCGATCTCATAGATATAGCTGCGCAGGTCACGCTGCGCACGGGAGAACTTGTTCCGGCTGATGCGCTCGTCGATCTGCGGGCTGTCCGTCTGCGTCAGAGCAAGCAGGAGCGTATAGCCCTCAACACGCATGGAACGAATCACAGCACAGATATTGTCCGCTGAAAGATCCTTCCGGGTGACCTGCTCCTTGAACATACACTGCTCCGGCGTGTAGGTCTCCTCCAGCAAGCCGCTGAGGCTCCGGGAGTTTGCCAGCATGATGACCGCATCACTTCGGCGGATGAAGCTGCTGAGAATATCCACCATCCGGGAGTTGAATTCTGCCGAGGCATTGTCAAGCAGCTCGCCTGCGTAATCCGTGATGGTCAGGAGACATTTCGGCTCATCGTTGACTGTCACACGGAAGGTGATCTCGACATAGCGAACGGTCGCTGTCGGCGCCTGAAAGCCGTCATCGGGGTTGATGGTGAACATCTTGCGGAGCTGATCGGCAAGCTTCAGACTTTCCGCAAGCTGGTCCTTGTCGGACGAACCCGCAATGTCACGGGTCGTGACCTGTTCAGCGTTCTTTTCCGGCTGTGCAGGCGCTTCTCCGAAGGTGCTGTCCATCGGTGCAAAGTCATTGGCATACTGCATCATCTGGCTGAACAGCGAATCCCCTGTGTCCGCACCGGGAGGAGCTGTGATGAGCACCTCCTCCTTGACGTCACCGGATTCCGTTTCCGGAGATACGCCTCGGCTGACCTTGATCGGTTCGAGCAGAAGGGTATCACCGCCGCTGAGCTTGACGCTTTTATTGACCATGGACTCCATGATGCCCTGAAAGAATGAGGTCTTGCCGGATGCGGAGCCGCCCATCAGAGCGATCACGATCTGCTGCAATTCTGTTTCAGGTGTATCCTGGTGTACCAGATTCTGCATAAAATGCTTGAAAGCCATAAAAATTGTTCCCCCTTGAGAGTGCATTATGAAAGAAATATCGCTGCCAATACCATCACTGCCGCAGCAGCGACAAGTGCAATTCGTCGTGTGTGACCAATGCCGTAAAAGATGCCCCGCACCAGTGCGGCGGTATACCGGACTGCCTGCAATCCCGAACCGCCCAGGATCAGAACGTGCAGGGCTGCATCACTGATGCTGTGCGTTTCCGGCTGCAAGAACAGCAGCATATGCAGAAATCCGCACAGGAGCAGCCAGAAAGCGCAGTCCCGGATGATCTGCGAAATGAGCAGCTCCGGGAAGGGATGCTCATAGCCGCAGGGCGGTTCTTTTTTCCGGAAAATAGGATCATGTTCGATCGGTTCCGCCGGTCGGAAGCGGACACCGGGACTGACCGGATCATCTGTGATGCCGATGGAAAGCCCGGTTTTGGTGTCCTTGAAAAATCGGTTCAGACAGCTCTTGCAGATGGGGGCATCCCCCATGTAATCCTTGCTGCGAAGCCGCCTGCCGTCGTCTTTTAAGATCTGCCGGCAAATGCTGCACTGCATCGTGCCGTCAGACCGGATCCGTTCAGAAAATGCCATTGCTCAGACCTCCCCTGCCGCCGGGACATCGGCTGCCGTAAAGAGATAGGCAGTGTCCGGAACGTCTGCGGTGTGCATCGCTCTTGCAGATGCCGCACGGATGCGGTTTTGCGGTGTGTCCTCGCCGTAGAGCTGCATCGCCATTTCGCCTAAAATGCGCTGATACCGGCGCTGCTTCATAGACTCGTGAAGCTGGCGCACCAGCCTTGCATTGCCGTTTTGGGACTGTCCGGAACGATAGAGTTCCTGCAGATACGCCGAAACCGCCTGCATTCCGCCCTCGTCGATGCTGTCCTTCGCCTTTTCGCACATCCGCTTGAAGATACGACAAAGCTGGTCGCCGTCGTAATCCGGGAAGGTGTAGATCCGCAGCCTTGACGCAAGACCGGGATTCTGCTCCAGAAAGGCATCCACCTTGTCCCGGTACAGAATCAGGATGAGATTGAATTTGCGGCGGTCGGTCTCCATGCGTCCGAGCATGGCGTGGATGGCATCGGTGCCGCCACGTTCGAGAAGCTGATAGGCTTCCTCAATGACCAGAACGGTGTTTTTCTGGCAGGCTTCATCCATTTTCTTCCGGATATTCTCCGCACTGCCGCCTGCATACTGGCTCACGATCTCCGATGCATCCACATAGATCGGCTCCGTGCCGCCCAGAATACCAAGGCTGTGGTACAGCTCGGCAGTGAGTTGTGCGGCAGTGGATTTGCCGGTGCCGGGATTGCCTGCCCAGATCATGTGCGAGGGACCCGGATACGGGATGCCCTTTTCCTCGCATTCCACACGGATGGCAAGCTGGTCGTTGAACATCTCCGCCAGGAAGGACAGTCCCTCATATTCATCGAGCCGTGAAAAAATATCTGCCGCCGATGTGCCACGCTTTTCAAAGAGTGCTGCCCTGTCCTCAAAATCCGCACGCTCTGCGGTCAATACCTGCGGCAGGACGGTCTCCTCCGATTGTGACAGATACCGGTACACCGCCGCACGCTTGACCTCAGAGACCAGATTGCCGATATCCCGTGCGTTGCCGAAATGCTTGCGGTCACGATCGGCGTAGTAATTTGCAAAGAACACCGGAAGTGCCGCTTTCACGTCCTCCGACAGGCAGACCGTGCGGCCGTTTTCATCGGGCTGCGAAAAGCGCTTTTCAAAGATCTCCTGCAAAAGCGGCGGCTCGTATTCATGCAGCGTAATGATATTGGAATTGCCGAACCGGGAATACAGTCCCTCATTCATCGCCCAGACCTCCGGCATCCGGTCGGCATAGCCGGAGAAAATGACGCAGAACCGGTAATGCGGATCGGTCATCGCCGCAACGATCGTGTTGAATACCTCGTCGCAGTAGGAAATGCCGTTGTCATGCTGTTCGGCAATGGAATAGACCTCATCCACGAGCAGCACGCCCTCCTGGGCAGCTTCGATGAGGGCAGCGGTCTTGATGGCGGTCGAGCCGACGTATTCGCCGACGAGCTTGTCCCGTGAGCCAATCACGGTATGACCGGAACGCAGGATGCCTTCCCTTTGTAGCAGTCTGCCGATGAGACTGGCGATCTCGGTCTTGCCGACACCGGGCGGTCCCTGCAATACGAAATTGGGCACGGCGCTGCGGCTGCGCACCGCATTGTCTCCCTCAAACCGGCTGATACCAAGGGATTGCGGTGCAGCCTGTTCCGGGGCTTGGCGGTGCGCACGGTGGTCGGTGATGTAGCCGGACAAGATCTGATACGCCGGCTCCCAGCCCTTCCGGGAGCGCAAAAGCTCCATCGGGTCGCTGTCCTCCTGCACGCCGTCAGCGTCCGGATAGCACTGGCAGATCACGTCGCCCGTCAGCCAGAGCGTTGCGCTCCGGGCGGATTCCATGCGGTTTTCGAGCAGCTCCTTCATGATCTTGAGCTGTGTGAAGCCGCTGCCACGATTGCAGAAGCTCAGCGTCCGCACCAGTGTCGGAAGCTCCGCATGGGAAAACCGCAGGCGGACAGTCCGTTCATTTCCCATAGCATCCCGGAAGGTGTGCCCCTGGATACGCAAAAGTTCAAGCAGTCCCGTGATCTCGTCATTCATGGGAGCGCCCACACTGAAGCTGGCATTGCGGTTGCACTCGCCATTTTTCAGAAAGAGGGATTCGAGGACTGCCACATGGTTGTCGTGCAGGAGCTTGACGAGCTCCGCACTGCCAAGCGTCCTTGACAGGAAAATGCAGATATTCCGGTTCTCCCCCGGCAGTTCCTTCCACTCCTCGAAGTACTCCAGCAGCCGGCGTCCGGTCACGGTGGAGCTGAGCTTGATGAGATCCTCTAGGCTGGTAAAGACCAGTGCTTTGGGCTTTTCGGTGTCCTGCATGAAGCGGTTGGTGCTGACAGCAAGCTGATCGGCACGCACCTTGCAGATGTAATGGAGGGTGTCATCTGTTTTGGGGGCGGAGGGCGTTTCCGCCGGTGCGGACGGCGCATCGCTGAGCAGCCAGTCATACCCAAGCGTATCCGCCGGCGCAGGATTCGGGGCTGCCTTGGGCGGGGACGGCGTGGCTTTGGTCTTGCGCAGGATATCAAACGCCGTCGTTCCGGCAAGATCAAGCGCATAGAACATCTCCCGCTGCGTCGAGCAGAACACCACATTCTGGTAGCCGAGCTGTTCAAGGCGCTGCACGAGCAATTCCTCAAAATTGACGATCCAGCCGCTTGGCAGACAGAAAATATCACTCAGCTCACCCGAAATACAGAACATTCTCGTGGACGCATTCTGAAAGATCGAAGCCATCGCCAAATCCCTCCCTTCTTATAGTACATCCGGCACACCCGGATTTTTGCAGCGCTGCCGGAACTGCATCCCACGTCCCACCGGGCTGTGTTCCAGCAAAGCACAGTTCCCCTCACGCTGCTGCCGGCGTGCCTGCTCGACCTGTGCGACATCGCCCTCGTAGCGGTTGTGATCCTCGATGTCGATCTGCATCGTGATATGCCCCTGTGCATCTGAAACAGCGCAGAGCCGCAAAGATAATGCAGCGCCGGTATCTGCCTTTTGCAGCCGGACAATGAGTGCATCGAGAGGGCTGACCGCCCTGTCCTCCGCCGTCAGAGGCGCCATCCGGTAGCCCTGCGTGAGGTAATGCTGCACG
Organism: uncultured Ruminococcus sp.; assembly: GCA_902767115.1. GTDB lineage: Bacteria > Bacillota > Clostridia > Oscillospirales > Ruminococcaceae > UBA3855. Next base: position 680 of record CACXGK010000174.1, on the reverse strand, counting down.
AGCAGACGCCCAGTCTCCATCCGCAGCATTTCATTGCCAAGCCGCTCATAGGCAAGCGCTGTTTCCGCCTGAAACCGTTCCTGCCAGTCACGCAGCCGGGTGAGCAGGTCGTGCAAAATCTCAGGCGACGTATCAAGCGGATCGCCGCCAAAGAGCTGTCCGATCTGCGAAAGCCCGGTGGAAAGCATCTCCCATGCGCCACGATAATACGGCGCAAAATCGGCAATTTTCCGTTCTGCCGGATGCCCGTCACGGGTATTCTCAAAGCGGAATGTCGTCTGCCGCTGCGCTTCCATACCGGCATGGGCAGCTGCAAGGGCGGACTGCACTTCATGGTGCAGATGGGATGTCCGGCATTCGCTGACAAGCAGCTCCGTCACACGCAGCAGCAGCGCATCCACCGCACCTCCGGCAGCAGTGAGGGCTGCTTCCGGCTGTGACGCATCAAGGAGCATCTGCGCACGGCGCAGTTCTTCCGCACACACCTGGATCGCCTGCTGCCCGGTGCGGCTCCTGCCATAGCTTTGCCGCAGATCATCCGCCATCGCAAAGCCCTCTGCCAGGAGGGAACGTGCGGCAGCTTCCGCCTGCGCAAGGCGCTGCGCATCCGACTGCATCCGCTGGAGAGAAAGCGCTGTTTCCCGGCGTTCACGGCTCAAAAGCGCCTGTCCGGAACGCAT
>CACXGK010000173.1 GCA_902767115.1 uncultured Ruminococcus sp. | reverse complement strand
TTCCATTGTGGTACCCTTACCATTACGAGAGGTTGCACCATAGAGGATGAACAGACACTCCAAAGATGTGTCGCCCATGAGAGCATAGCCGAGTGCCTTCTGCAAGTAAAGAGCAAGATCACCATCATTGCACATCACCTCCGAGATAAACTGCTCCCATCTCGGACAGGTCGCACTCGGATCATAGGTGATGCCGGACAGCATGGTCAGGAAATCTGCGGGATCATGCGGACGGAACTCACCTGTGGTGAGGTTCAACGTTCCATTCTGACAGTTGAACAGATTGGTATTGCGGTCGAAAACGGTGTGAGATACCGGATAGACGGACTTGGCATCCTCAATCATCGTGCGGCGGTTCTTTCGCATCTGGAGCTTCTGTACCCGCTTGATATACCGGTTACGGGTATCCTCATCCGTGATCTGGAGTGCGAAGGTGTACAGACGATCAGCAAGGATCTTGGCAAGTTCCGCCACGGCGAGGGCGTTCTCATCCGGCTGCCATACCTTTCCATCGTAGACATACCATATACCGCGCTCCCGATCAAAACGCGCGATGGGCTTGAAGTAGTCGGCGAACGCATAGCCGATGCCGATCTCATCACGCTGATAGCGGGGCTTGGTGTGCGGCTGCATTTCCTCGATGGTCAGAGTAATGTGACTAAGATCCGGCTCAAAGTTCAGAACCTCGGCTTCTTCCTCGTCATCTATACTCTCAAAATCATCCTCGGCAGATCCGGTCATGATGGGTGTGTAGATCTCTGAATTGGTAGACACAGCATTGCGGATTGTGATCTGTCCGTAGGTGCTGTCGCCGGTCATACGATCCCACTTGTCACGCATGAGACCAGAGGAACGGAAGATACGGTCAATTTGCTCCTCCACATTACCGCACCAGAATGCAAGAATGGACACGAACGCCATATCCGCATCAGACTGCGAATCATAGCCTTCCTCCCAGTTTCCGGCATACAGTGCCTTGAACTTGTCACCGGATTCAGAGGCAGATGCGTGGGCAATAACACCTTCGTCATCGAGGTATGAGCATGGCTCTACCGTTTTTGAAGATATACGGGTACTGCGTTTCATGAAAGTGTCGAGCAGATTGCGGAGCGCAGCATCATCATGCTCAACGTTACCGGCGCGGAACATATCACCTGTGACGGTCACAAAGCGATTGGTTGTGCCGGGCAAATACACTTCCAGACCGTGCTTGCGGTTGTTGATGTAATACACGGTCTTATCGTAGGCAAAATCTGGGGAGAGCTTGAAAAAGCCGCGGAGTCCTGTGCCAGAGGGTGACTTTTCAAAGTAAGCATTAGAGAAGATGCCAAGGATGGAGGCGGCGACATCGTTCAAAGAACCGTCCTCACGAATACAGTGGTCAATGTCGATAGCACCGATTCCCTCTGACACACGATAGCCGATACCGTCATAGCCGCCGATGGCATATGCCTTCATCGCCGTGTTGAAGTCAGAGAAAGTGGTCGGATCGTTGGTTCGTGCCATTGCACCCGTTCGCGGGTTATACGGTACTTTGGTGCGCCGTCCGCTGCGCTTCTCCATCTTCCAGACACAGAACGAGGCATTCTGTTTCAGAACGTCCGGGATATTGACAAAATTTACGGGCATACGGTTTCTCTCCTTTCGAGTGCAAGCTGTGACAGGACGGCGGTTTCAATACGGTTCATCGCTTCATCATCCGAAATGCGCCCTGCATAGGAACGGAGCTCATACTTGCTGATCGTTGTGAGCTGTTCTGCCAGAACCATAGACGAATCGAGGGAGATTCGCTTGTCCGTAATGCTGTCAGGGTCGAGCTGTGTGTGGCAGGGCAGCTCCGGCTTTTTCAGGTGTCTCGTCATGGGGATGACATTGACCGTTCCCGCGTGTGCATTCCCGATATCGTTGGACAGGATAATGACTGGGCGCGTTCCGCCCTGCACACTTTCCGCCGGGCGAAGTCCAAGGCTTGCGAACCAGATATCCCCGCGCTGAGGGATGCGGTCTGGCGCAGCGGGGAGTGCTGTTGTGTATTTCTGCGGGTCAAATCCAAGGGTATCGTGATATTCGCTTTTCATGCGATGATTCTTTCTGGGCATTCCTTTCACCTCCGGAAACGTTGCAATACAGGCGCTTTTGCATTGTCGCCGTTTTGCAGCATTTACTGTAACTTTTCATTTGTTATCGTTTTGTCGTCAAATTGTCGTCATTTGCAAATTGCATCCGTGCTTTGGAAACAGTCCTGACACTCCTTGTGTTACATGATCGCTATGGAATCGATACCATTTGACATTGCTTCTTTATTGCTTTCTGATCTTCCGTGTGCTATAATGATAGTGTCATCAGGGATAAGACATAAAGAAATAAAAAACTGCGATATGCAGGCAACAATTATTTTCAGGAGGTAGGATTTATGAAAAAGACTATGATCGTACTGGCACTTTGCTCTTCTCTCTTTCTGCTGAACGCCTGCGGCAATACAGGCAATGCCGGAACCGCAGAAACAACCACCACAACCGAAGTGACCACTGCTGCGCAGGAAACCACCGCAGAGGAAACCACGGCGGCTGTAACGGAAGAAACCACCGCTGAGACCGCTGAAGAAGCGGAGACAGAAGCAGAGACCACAGCGGAAAACGCTGAGGAAACGACTGCTGAGGAAAATGCAGAGGCAACCGATGAGGAGGTTGCCGATGCAGAAGGCGCTACGGTTGACGAAGCCGCAGAGTAATCTTCCGGTGACGCTGCGCTGACCGTCAGAGCCGCGCTCTCACGGCAGCGATCAGCTTTTCCTGTGTTACATCCTTATTGGCAAGGGCAGAAAGCACGTCCTCGTCCACCGTATCCTTACAAACGATATGGTGGATCGTGACGGTAGCTTTCTGCCCTTGCCGCCATAACCGGGCATTGGTCTGCTGATACAGCTCCAGACTCCAAGTCAGACCGAACCATATCAGGATGTGTCCGCCGGACTGAATATTCAGACCATGCCCTGCCGATGCCGGGTGGATAAGAGCGACAGGAATAGAGCCATTGTTCCAATCAGCGATATCATCAGACGATTTGATATCCCTCGGCTTGTAGCCACAGGCTGTCAAATGCTCCACAATGCGGGTTTTGTCATGCTTGAACCAGTAGCCGACCAGAACAGGCTGTCCGTTGGCGGCTTCGATGAGATCTTCCAAAGCCTCCAGCTTGTGATTGTGGATCCTGCGTACTTCCTTGTTCTCATCGTAGACAGCGCCGTTCGCCATCTGGAGCAGCTTGTTGGAAAGCGATGCCGCATTTGCTGCGTCTATATCACCGTCCTCCAGCGGGATAATGAGGTCGTGTCTGAGCTGATCGTAGAGCTTGCGCTCAGCGGCATCCATTTCGACCTCATGGTTGACGAAAATGCATTCCGGCATATCCAGATAGTCAAGTGCTTTCATGGAGATTGTCATATCTGATATTTTCTCATAGATTTGCTGCTCTGCTCCCGGACGCGGGACATAGGAGAATACGACACCTGTGGATGGGTTCATAGAGCCCGGCTTGAAATAGCTCTCCCGGAATCGACCGATAAACCGTCCAAGCCGCTCACCGCCGTCAAGGATGCCGATTTCTGCCCATAAGTCCATCAGCCCGTTGGAGGTCGGCGTACCAGTCAGACCTACCCATCGCTTTACAAAAGGGCGCACCTTCCGCAGCCATTTGAAACGTTGGGACTGGTAGTTCTTGAAGCTCGACAGCTCATCAATCACAATCATATCGTAATCCCAGCGGAGACCGTTCTTCTCGTAATACTCCACCAGCCACTTGACGTTCTCACGGTTCACAATATAAATGAAAGCGTTGTGGTTTACTGCTGCGGTACGCTGCTTGGCAGTACCATTAATAACGGATATCTCGATCTCCTGCAAGTGATCCCATTTTCTGATTTCAGACGGCCATGTTTCAGACGCGACTCTAAGCGGGGCTATGACCAGAACCTTGCTTACCTTCAGCTCATCGAACATGAGATCGTTAATCGCAGTCAGCGTTGTGACCGTTTTTCCTTAACCCAAGCCCATGTCGAGGAAAAGCGCGGAAATACGGTGTGTTTTGATATACTCGATGCAGTATTTCTGGTAATCATGCGGCACGAACTTCATTGAGCATCACCTCCATCATCAATCTCATAGAACCCGGCCAGATCAGCCGGGTCAACCGGCTCCAATGTTTCACCGAAATCGTCCAGATCTGCCGGTAACGTTGCAAGCTCCAGCTCCGGGATTCTTGCACCGATACCCTCCGGAAACGGTTCACCCGGTGTCCATGACAGTGCCGCATCTATGAACGGCATGATCTGCGGCATCCTGTCGATGCAGAGAACGGGAAAGCCCAGTTTCATGAGCTGGTACCGCCGTTTTCTCTGTAACGGTCGCATCATTTTCCCCGGCGCTTTCAGCTCCACGAAGATCGTCTTTGCTACCGGAAACAGAACAAGTCTGTCCGGCAGACCGTTGGCTGTCTGCGATGTGAGCTTGTAAGCTACACCGCCAGCCTTGCGGACTGCCTTGACGAACTCGTTCTCGACAACATACTCCCTCATGGCGAAACACTGCCATAAGTCAGTGCATTGTATCCGTTCTTGTATCCCTGCCAATACTCACACCATCCGGACGGGAACGGCGTGTGATAGCAGTTGCCACGGTACCGGCAGTTCTCACAGCTCTGATCGTAAACGTACAGCTCCTGATCGCTGTGGTCATAATCTTCGTATCCACCGCGCACACGGTTCTCGTAATTTGTTGTATAAGAAGGGTGACGATTTCTCGTCTTATAGCCCTTTCTGTCCTTAAATGTTCTGCTCATAGTTTTCTCCTTAGTCTTTGTAGTATTATCGTGAACAAAAAATTATCATTAACTTTTAAGCGTGGCCACGCTAAATGGACATATCCTCCTCATGAAAGTTGCGGATAATA
>CACXGK010000172.1 GCA_902767115.1 uncultured Ruminococcus sp. | reverse complement strand
GTCATGGAGTATACCCGTGGCAGGGGACGGCTGACGTGTACACCGGCAGGCTTTGCGCCGTGTGCGGATGCGGAGAGCGTGATCGCACGCATCGGGTATGACCCGGAGGCTGACCTTGACCATTCGCCGGATTCCATTTTCTGTTCGCACGGCAGCGGTGAGCTGGTCAAGTGGTTTGACGTGGCGAGCCGGATGCACACGGAGAGTTACCTTCATCCCACCACAGAGCCGGATGTGCAGCCCATGACCCGACCCGTCCGGGAAGCCTACACCGGGAGTGCGGCGCAGGACAAGGAGCTGATGGAAATTTTCGAGCGCACCTACGGACGTGTCAAGCGGGATACACGGGATGAGCGTCACAATTTCCACACGGAGAAGCAGGCGCCGAAAAAAACAAAACCCGTGCCACTTCCCACAGGACCGGAGTACCTGCTGGTGGACGGGTATAATATCATATTTGCATGGGACGACCTGAAGCGCATTGCTGCTGAGAATCTCGATGCGGCACGTTCCCGGCTCATCCATATTCTGGCGAACTATCGTGGCTGGCGGCAGTGCAGACTGATCGTGGTCTTTGACGCCTATAAGGTCAAGGGCAATCCGGGGAGCATCACGGAGGAAAGCGGTATTTCCATCGTCTACACCAAGGAAGCCGAGACCGCCGACACCTACATCGAACGCATCTCCCACGAGCTGGCAAAGGACTACCGTGTGAAGGTCGCCACCTCCGACGGCACCGAACAGATCATCATCCTCGGCAACGGCGCCTACCGCATGAGTGCAGAGGAGCTGAGACAGGAGATCGCAGAGGCGGAGAGGCAGATCGGGGAGATCATTAGGAATGAGAAATGAAATAATGAATAGTGAATAAAGAATGTGTCCGGCTGACGCCGGACGGATTTAGAATGCGGAGAGGGAAAGTCATTGGGGGCATTTTGGTGCTCACAGTTCATTGATCTGTTCGTAGATATTCTGCATCTCCATATCCGTCTGGGAGATGGTGCCGGCGAGGATGTGGAGCTGGGCTCGGAGTTCGTCGGGGACGACGCTGTTGGTTTTGTAACGGAGCTGGTGTTCGAGGCTTGCCCAGAAATCCATCGCAATGGTGCGAATCTGGATCTCGACCGGGACTTCCCTGCGGCAGGTGGCAAGGTACACAGGCACCATCACGATCATGTGCAGACTGCGATAGCCGGAAGGTTTGGGGTTCTGGATGTAGTCCTTGATCTTGACGAGCTTGAAGTCGTCACGGGTGGACAAGAGCTCTGCAATGGCGTAAATATCGTTGATGTAATAGCACACCACCCGGATGCCGGCAATGTCCATCAGATGCTTCTGCGCCGACTGTGCGGAGAGCGGATAGCCCTTCTTCTGGAGCTTCTGAACGATGCTTTGCGGCGATTTGATACGGCTCTCGATCCCGTGGATGGGGTTGCGCTGGAACTTCATGGAGAATTCGTTGTCATAGATATTCAGCTGTGTCTTGACGATCTCGGCAGCGGATTCATAGAGATGCTCAAGCTCCAGAAATTCAAAAAACAACGTCTCGATCGCATCCTTATCCGCTTCCACGGCATGACCGATCGTTTCGAGATAAAAGTTTTGTTCTTCCATGCGTATGCCCCTTTCATTTGGTTCTTTAAGGACATTATAGCACAATTCCCCACGGATTGCAAGCGATTTCGCCCGAATTTCATAAAAGTTTCATGCAGCGGCGGGCGGTGGATCGCCGCTGATGAGATTGCCCCCAATGCCTTACGGCAAAGGGGGCATTGCTGTCTTTGCATGAAAGAAAAACTCCCCCGGAGCACCGCAGCGGCGAGCAGAGCGAGCATCGCTGCCAGGGGGTCAGGGGGACGCCAGTCCCCCTGGGAAAAAAGAAAAAAGCCCCCTCCCCTTGGGGAGGGGGTTGGGGGTGGGGGCGCCGCCGAAGGCGCAACTTATCTCATGCACGCATACGCCACATATCCCGTATACAGCGCAAGCATCACGCCGCCCTGCCAGCGTTCGAGTCTCTGCTTGAAGATGCAGAACAGCCAGACCAGTGCGGAGAAGCCGATGAGGACGGCGAGGTCTACGGCGTTTTCGGTCGTGAAGGTCATGGGGGAGATGGCGCCGGAGATGCCGAGTACCATCAGGATATTGAAGTTATTCGAGCCGATGACGTTGCCGAGTGCCATGTCCACTTCCTTCTTCTTGGCGGCAACTGCCGAGGTCACAAGCTCCGGGAGGGATGTGCCGAAGGCTACGATCGTCAGTCCGACCAGATTCTCCGACATTCCAAACGTCAGCGCAATGAACGATGCCGAATCCACTACGAAATTACCGCCGAATACGATCGCCGCTGCACCGCCGATGATAAACAGGATGCATTTCCAGACAGGCAGGATCTTCTGATCTTCCTCCGCTGCGCTGTCCGCCGACTGCTTGCGAGCCTTCAATGCCGAGAAGATCATCCACAGCAGGAATACCACAAAGCACGCCAGCAGAATGCCGCCCTCGATATGCCCTACGAGCATTCCGGTCAGTCCGAACACAAGCAGCAAAGCCGCAGCCCCCACCGACATGGGGTATTCTTTGAGGAGAGTGGATTTCTGGACAACGAGGGGGCAGAGGACTGCACACACGCCGCAGACCACCATGAGGTTGAAGATGTTCGAGCCGACAGCGTTTGCAATGGCAAGCTCGTTTTTGTTGGCGAGCGCCGCACTCACGGAAACCGAAGTCTCCGGCAGGGACGTACCCATTGCCACGATCGTCAGACCGATGATGAGGGACGGGACTTTGAGCATTTTGGCAACGCTCGATGCGCCGTCTACAAAGAAGTCGGCGCCCTTGACCAGCAGGACAAATCCCACGATCAGCAGGACAAAATTCAAAAGCAGTTCCATCACGCAAGTTCCTTTCCGAGGGTCTCACAGAGCCAGGGAAGCTGTGTTTCAAACTTGACACCGTACCAGTGGTCAGGGTCGTCCACTGTGTGCTCAATGCTCCGCACGGTGAATTCCGCCGCAAATGCCGCCGCCTGATAGGGCGAGATGCCCTGGACATACGCCCCGGTGAACACGGATGCGAACACATCCCCGGTGCCGTGACAGCTCCGGTCGATGCGTCTGTGCGGATAGCAGCGCAGGGTCTCCCCATCGTAAATGACAACGCCGGTCAGATCGGAATGCTCCGGATAGGCAGGGTACTTCTCATGCAGATGCACACCCGTGAGGACAACGGTCTTGGCACCGTTCCCGTGAAGGGTCTCGCAGAGAGTGCGGATATAGGCATCATCGTAGTCCTCCCGGTAGGGGATACCGGTCAGGAGACACGCCTCTGTGAGGTTGGGAAGGATGACGTCAGCGCCGAAGCACAGGGGCTTCATGGCTTCCACATAGGCATCGTCAAAGCCCTTGTAGAGCTTGCCGCCGTCCGCCATCGCAGGGTCGGCAATGAACGGCGCACCGTCCTGCCGCAAATTGCGGACGATATCGAGCACGTATTCGATCTGTCGGGCAGAGCCGAGGTAGCCGGTGTACACGGCATCAAAGCGGATGCCTTCCTTCTGCCAGTGTGCAGCAATGGCAGGCATATCGTCCGTGAGGTCACGGAACGTGTAGCCGGTGAAACCGCCCGTATGGGTGGACAGCACAGCAGACGGCAGAATACAGGTCTCCGCCCCCATCGCCGACAAGATCGGCAGCGCCGCCGTCAACGAACACTGCCCGACACAGGAAATGTCCTGTATCGTCAGAATCTTTGGATACTTCATTTCACTCATTCCTCTTTTCATTGGGAAACATACAGAAGTATTATAGCATAGTTTTCGGAGAAAGTCAATGGATAATGAGGAATTAGGAATGAGAAAGCGCCGGAGCCGGTGCAGGCGCTTGACTTTCCCAGAGCATTATGCTATAATAGGAGCAAACCCAAAATCGAAAGGAGATAGGGAAAAATGGGGGAAATGATGCCGATTTTGCAGCTTGCTGTGGGGGGATTTGCGTTCTGCGTTCTGGCGATCTGGCTCAAGGAGCTTTTACAGGTCGGGGTGACGCTGCTCTTGGCACCGAGGTTCGGGATGAAGGTCAGACAGATCGTCGCCTTCCGGCACGTCTGGAACCGGCAGGATGGCGGCTGGACGCATTCGGTCGGACAGAAATTTCATTGGGTCATGCAGCACTATACGTCCTTCGACCTCGACCAAGAGGTCGCAGACCGGGAGAAAAAGGAACGTCAGCTCTCCCTCATCCGGGCGCTGATTGGGATTCTGGCAGGCGTGCTCCTGGTCGTGCTCTGCCTGCCGTCTGAGGTGCGCATCAGCCGTGGTGAGGGCGGTTTGCTCGATGCGTTCTGGTATGGACTGGCGGTCGGGATGGTCGTGCATAACCTCTCGTCCCTGTGCATCCATTTCTACGTCTTTCACGTCAAGACCAAGAACCTCATGGGCTACACCCAGCAGGTGCTCAAACGCCTGCGTTCCGGGCTTCCGTTCTCGGAGATCGGGGCGCTTCCTCTGGAGCAGCTCCCTTACCCGAATGCAAGCGATATGGAGAAAATGCTCTACTACAGCATTTATCTCACCGTCCTGCTCGATGCCGGCAACATCGACGCCATGCGAAAGCCCATCCACGAGATGACCGCCTACTACCGGAATCAGGACTACCTCATCACCAATACGCTCCAGTACTACTGGCTGGTCTTTTACTACTCCCGGTACGAGCTCAACCCCTCGGCGGCAACGTATTTCCTGAACCAGGTGCGCAGCACCATCGAGTCCGACCACGATGCCAATGCCAAGCGTGTACTGGCGTATTACGCCTTTGGCGTGGAGCAGGATTTCCCGAAGGCAAGGCGCTTTCTGAATGAAGCCTACGCTGTGCTCGACAAGTACTCCACAGGTGCCGAGCGTGAACTGGAGCGCCGGCTCCTGAACGAGCTTGACGCCTTCCTGAAAGGCAAGAACGCATGAGCGCCCTGAACAAGGCACAGCTTCGTGCGGTGCGCTGGTACATCGGGGATGTGGAAGGGTCTGACCCCTTCTGGAGCGACCCCAAGGCGTATGTGACCCTCAATGCCCTGTTCTTTCCGGGACTCACGGCAGAGCGTGCCCGTGCCGCTGAGGGGAAACGCCTGAATCCTGCGATCGTGTCCGATGGCAAGCGGCTGGGGGGTGTGCTGTGTGACCTGATGTCGGCGTTCCGGAGCTTTGGAAGGGAACAGACGACCTACCGGGTGGAACGCTTTTCGGACTTCGAGCGGATGCGTGAGCGTGGGGGAACGCTGTCGTTTACTTCGACCTCAACTGCCGGGTTTCTGCCGGCGTATCAGGACAGGGTGGGCATTGCGCTGATGCGCTTTGCCCTGACGCCCGAAACCCCATGCATCCCGATGGCAGAGGTCTTGCCGCACTACGCCAAGGCGGATGAAGCAGAGGTCTTGCTCCCACCGGGGATGCGCCTTGCACTCACGGAGCTGTCCCTGGCGGATGCGGAACGCTCCATCCTCGATGCCAAGGGGGAATCCCCGGTGCTTTCGGTTTGTGCGAAGCCGGAGGGCATGGAGAGCTTGGAGGGCTTTTGGGAAGTGCCGGACTGTCCGGTGCCTTGGGTGCTGGATGCGCTCAATGAGGGGCGTGAGCCGGCGGATGTGGGAGCGTATTTGGAGTGGAAAAGGGGTTTGAATGAATATAGAATAGTGAATAATGAATAGTGAATAAAATAGGTGTCGCCTTGCGGCGACTGAATATAGAATGCTGGGAGGGTGAACTCCCTGCGTATACTCTGAGCTTACTACAGAATCAGTAATGCCCCCTTTGCCGTAAGGCATTGGGGGCAATCTCATCAGCGGCGATCCGCCGCCCCCCTTTGCCGTAAGGCATTGGGGGCAATCTCATCAGCGGCGATCCGCCGCCCCCCTTTGCCATAAGGCATTGGGGGCAATCTCATCAGCGGCGATCCGCCGCCCCCCTTTGCCACTTGGCATTGGGGGCATTTTAGTTTGATAGGAACCTCCGGGTTTCCCCAAAATACTATCCCTCACAGCATTCTATATTCCGTCCGGCGTCAGCCGGACACATTCTTTATTCATTCTTCACCATTCATTATTTCGTTTCTCATTATCACCGCAACCGACCCGACACCGAAGGCTTCCGCATACGCCACGCCTTCCTCCGTAATGCGCTCCCCCGGAAGAAACAGCGGCACTGCCGGAGGGCAGGGGACTTGGACGGGACCGCAGATGCGACCGATGGCGGCTTGCAGGGGAAGAGTCTCCCAGGCGGAGAGGGCGGCTTCCCGGAGGGGGAGTGCCTGGGTACCGGGCTTTGGCAGCGGCGGCAATGGCTTGGGAGCTAAGAGCTTGCAGGCGGCAAGGATGCTTTCCAGCCGTGCCAATTCCCCCTCGTCCATCACCGGCGAGAGCAGCAGCACCAGACACGTTCGGTCAGCGTATTCGCACTCGATGCCGTTTGCACGCAAGTCCGCTGCAAGCTGCACCCCATCGCAGGCAACCGTCAGATGCAAGGGGTCATCCCCTTTGAACGTGTACGCTGTGAGCTTCTCCCGGAGCTTCCGGGAATGCTCTGCACACGCACGGATGCGCTCTGCGCCCCCTTCACGCAGGTAGGCAATGGCACCCTCGATGGATTGCAGGATGAGGTAGGAGGGGCTTGTCGAGCCGAATAGCTGCATATACTGCTTCATTTCCATGCCGCACGCATCCCGGCAATGCAGCATAGCTGCTCCCGTCAGGGCGGGCAGCATCTTGTGGGCGGAGTCACAGCAGAAGTCAGCCCCAAGGTGGATGGGATGCCGGTTTTCCGGCAGGAACGCCAGATGCGCACCGTGGGCATTGTCCACCAAAAGCCTTGCGCCGTATCGCCTGCAAAGGGCGGAAAGCCCTGCAATATCCTGCATCGTGCCGCAGTAGTTCGGGGACGTCACATAAATGCAGGCAGGTGCGTTTACCCCTTGGAGCGCCGCCTCGAAGTCCGAGAGGGCGTATTCCCCGGAGATGAGCTCTCCGCCTCTCGGATAGACCCAAGTCACCGGGAGGTCAAGCAGCACGCAGGCATTGAGAAATGCCCTGTGTACCGTGCGTGCGGCGATGATGTGACGGTGTTCGGCTTTCATCCTTGCCAGCATCGCCTGAATGCAAAGCGTCGAGCCCCCTGCGCTGAAACAGCAGTCTGCACTCCCGTACAGGGCGGCGGTGAGCCGTTCGGACTCCCGGAGGATACCGTCTGCTTCAAAGAGACTGTCCGCTCCTTCAATCTCCGTGATGTCCCAGGCATAGGCTTCCGGCGGCAGAGAAGGGCTTGGGAGCGCCTTTCCCTTGTGACCGGGCATATGCCCTCTGATTGTATCATTTTCGGCATAATTGACCAGAAATGACGTGATTGGCATATCCTTTTGCATCTTTTTTTCAAAAACCCCCTTGACAAAATGGATTTCATGGAGTAGAATAGTAGATAGAACATAAGTTCTCATTTGGACTTGCAACGGCTTTTCATCCGCCGCCGACCTTCGCCCCCGGTACCGAATGGGAGAACAATGTTCTTTTCTTACCGTTAAAAAGAGAACAAACGTTTTATTTGGAGGGAAAGTCATGAAAACTATGATCCAGTCTTATGAGAACAGCCGTGCCGGGCTCCAGGAGCGTATCCGTGAACTGAATACCGCACTCCATGACAAGGCGCTTCGCACCCGTGAGCGTGAGAAGCTGGAGCAGCGCCGTGAGCAGCTTCGGTACGAGACCATCGAGATGATGCACATCATCGCAGACCTGCGTGCGCATCTCTGAGAGGCGCCCATTGCCGCAGCGCCAAAGAGAGCACGAACGGGATCTGCGTCTGGAGCTGTACCGGGAGGTGTTCCGGCTGCCGCCGGACAACCGGGAGCGCATTGCGGTCTTTCAGGAAGCGCTGGGCAGAGCCGTTGCGACCGAGCTGACAGACCGGCAGCGAACGATCATCCTGATGCATTACTACGAGCAGAAGTCCGATGCGTGCATCGCCGGAGAGCTGGGTGTCCATCCATCCACCATCTGCCGGACACGCCGCAGAGCCGAGCAGCGCTTGCAGCATTCCCTGCGGTTCTATGCGGAGTTTCTCCATGCGACCATTGTGTAGTCTGTAAAAATGCGGAGAGCCGATGCAAACGCACCGACCCTCCACAGATCCTGAATATTGGAGTAGCTGGATTTGAACCAGCGAATGACGGAGTCAAAGTCCGTTGCCTTACCACTTGGCTATACCCCAGTCTTGCGACCTTTATAGTATAGCACATTTCCGGGCGTTTGTCAAGGGCAATGTCGGCACGGACTGCATACGCTGTAACGAAGGGCTGTATAAAGCAGCACCTTTCGCCCCATACTATCTGTGAACGAAAGCTTTCAGACCTGCAAGGGTCTGCTATAGAAAAGGAGTGTCAGGTATGTCTGTTAAACGAGGAGAGATCTATTACGCCGATCTGAGTCCGGTGGTGGGTTCTGAGCAGGGCGGTATCCGACCGGTACTTATCGTGCAGAACGATATCGGCAACCGCCACAGCCCGACTGTCATCGCCGCTGCGATCACGAGCCGGCTCGACAAAGCCAAGCTTCCCACGCATATTTCACTCGATGCCGCAAGCTGCGGACTCACCAAGGACAGCATCGTGCTGCTCGAACAGATCCGCACCATCGACAAGCGCCGCCTCAAAGACCGCATGGGCGCCATCGACCACGATGCCATGAACCGTGTCGATAATGCCCTGTCCATCAGCTTCGGGCTGACGTAAAGGCTTGGGCTCCCCCCTCTCTGCTGTTTTCAGGCAGGGAGGGGATTTTTTGGTATCCTGCAAAAAAATCAGAATTTTTTTCCGGAATGGCGCAACCGTTTGCGTGCTTTGGGGGTATATAGAGTGAAGGCGGTCGGAAAGACCGTAACAGAACTATGAATGACCATGAAAGGTGGAATTATATATGGCAATCGAGAAAATTGAAAATACCTCGGAACGCAAAGCAAACCAAACTTTTTTTGAAGGCGTCAGAAGTCTGGAGAATCGTATCAAGGATAAAGGCTTTCTGGGGATGCGTGGTTCCTCTCCGGAGCACGATCTGATGGTGAGAAAGTTTGACGAGCTGAACTACGTCAGCGCCCAGCTTGTGAATGCGACCC
>CACXGK010000171.1 GCA_902767115.1 uncultured Ruminococcus sp. | reverse complement strand
GGCGTGTCTGCTGCTGACGGTGGGAATGGGAGTTGGTGTCTGGGGACGGCAGCAGCCGATTGAACCGGCACCGCAGCAGCAGGGGAGCGTGGCGGCTTCCACCACTGCCGTGACGGAAACGACAGAGGTTTCGTCTGAAACGAAGGCTTCCGCACAGGTCACGACAGCCGTCAGCACGGCTGCGCAGACGTCACAAAGCGAACAGACGTCCGTGACCGATGCAGTCCAGACCACCAAGGCAGCGACCGATGTGCCGCAGCCCGTAACGTCTGTGCAGACCGAGGTCACAGCGCCGACCGTGAGCGAGGTGCCAGATGTGACCGAGGCGCCGGCAATCTCACCGACAGAAGTTACAGCGGCGCCGACCGAGCTGCCAGCCGGGACAACGGCAGCGCCCCCGACAGAGATGCCGGTTGAAGCCGAGCCGGTGCCGGCGGCGGAGCAGATCAAAGGCTTCCGGGTGATGCAGTATGCAGGATTCCGGCAGGTGACGTGCATGGATGCGTTCCCGGAGCCGGATGGTGAGCTGAACGCCTGTACGTTCGAGGATGACGCCGTTACGCTGCTGGACGTGACGGATGCGGCAAGCGACACGCCGATTCGCTCCTACGAGATCGGACAGGGCGGCAAGACGTTCACGGTGACGCAGCAGGAGTATGCTGCATTTGTGATGGATGTGGAGGAGGGCGACCTGATCGACATCGGCGTGAGCCGGGTACACGGGTTCTTTCTCCTGAAAGACGAACAATGTACACTGTACTGGTTCTGCGAGGGCGAGGGCTTCTGCGTACACGGCGATGCCGCCGACCTTGGCAGCCTTCTGGCAATTGTCCGCAGCTTTACGCCGGCGGACTAACATACAAAATGAGGTGATCTTATGAAGAACACAATGCACAAAATGAAAAAAATCCTCGCAGCGCTCCTGGCAGCCGCCTGCCTGCCGGTGGCAGGATTGACGGCGAGGGCGGATGTGGATTGGTATTGGGGGAATACGACGTGGGACGCTGTTTCAAATCTGGAGCCATTCGACAATCATGGCGCATTTGACTACACATTTTACGATGGCACCAGGGAAAGCGTAAAGTATCATCCAAGCTACTTCCGTGAAAGGGATACGGCGGTAATCGTTCTTGAACCATGTGAAAAAAACATCCGTATCGTTCTGCGTGAGGAAACACCCTATGCTGAAGCTAATCCATTGATCTATCAGGCAGTCAAGAAATTTCAGAAAACATATCAAGAAACGCATGATGGTGCCACGTTCGAGGATTACAATATAAAAAGTGTAGATGATCTGAAGACGTATGAGCTGCGCTTTGTTGAGATTCCTGAAAATGCTGATGAAATTGAAGCTGGGATTCTTTATGAGCTTGCCAAGGAGCATTTGATCACAGAGTTTTACGGATTTGGTGCAACAGCCCGATATACGACTGTATATTATTATGGCTTGTTATCACTCTATAGAGATTCAGCCACTGTTATTAACGAAGAATGGTTTGACGACCATACCCAGCCTTGGACTATTGAACACGAAGTGGACTATGATGCAGTGCAGGCGTTTCTGGATGAAAACTATCCTGGCTATAAAGTAGAGGAATACCTGACTGGCAGTTATGAAGCAGAACAGTATGGATATAGCGAGAACACAAAGTTTCATCGTGTTGTTCCATCTGAGGAGCTGACCCCACTTGAAAAAATGGAGCTTGATTGTGTTTTAAGTGAACACTTCCATATAGGGAGTCCCGGTTCTATTCTGGAATCTCCAGCAGAACAGACTCTCGGTCACAACGCCCTCGAAAACAAAGGCGATGTCACGCTTGATTTAGAGCTGGACATCATGGACGTGATCGCAGCGAACAAGGCGATATTGGGCTCTTATTCCCTCTGTGACACGGCAAGGAAAAATGCCGATATCTCCGGCGACGGAACCCCCGATGAGACTGACTCCCTGGCGATCCTCAAGGAGGTCGTGGGGATCACGGAGGGGTTTGTGGAGCAGTAAACGGATTTTGAGAGAATGAGGTGATCTTATGAAGAACACAATGCACAAAATGAAAAGAATCCTCGCAGCACTCCTGGCAGCCGCCTGCCTGCCGGTGGCAGGGGTGACGGCGAGGGCGGATGTGGATTGGTATTGGGGCATTGCCACAAACGATCAATTTGATGAGCTTGTACCGATCAATAACTATGACTGGGATGGGGGAGGAATGGTCTTTCTTCAACACCCCGATTCCGATTTTCCAATGTTGATCACTGCAGAACCACGTGAGAATTCCATCCGATTCTATTTGCAAAATGGGGCTGATGTTGATGCAGTACTGGATGTAATGGAAAAATATTTTCCAGATATCAGAGCGTCTTTTGATGCGGCAGGTTCAGAGATACATGGGCTTAATATATATTATTCAGATCAGGAATACGAATTTTTCATGAGTAAAGATGCGTGTTTTCTGGAACTGTGTACTGAAGTTGACAATAAAGCCGAGCTGGAAAGCGGACTGCTCCTTGACCTTGCAAGTGCCCACCTGATTACGGCATTCTATGGCTGGAGCTCTACGGCGAACTACAGTGCAGGTTATATCCATCGTTATACCGTTCTGGATGGTTATAAAAAGAATTCCTGTGATTGGGATAGGCTACAGACCTATCTTGACGAGCATCACCCAGGCTGTCAGGTGGAGCAATACGAGTATCATTCGGAATCCGAGGAACAATTATACGAGGAAGGTACAGTTCTTTACCGTATTCATACCCCTGACACCATGAGCTTCAAGGATAGATTTGAGTTGGCTTGTGAGTTGTACAAGACATATGGTCTGCGCTTTGAGGTTACATTCATGGATTCTGCGGGTGGGGGTACGCTCCTCGGTCACAACGCCCTCGAAAACAAAGGCGATGTCACGCTTGATTTAGAGGTGGACATCATGGACGTGATCGCAGCGAACAAGGCGATCTTGGGCTCTTATTCCCTCTGTGACACGGCAAGGAAAAACGCCGATATCTCCGGCGACGGCACCCCCGATGAGACTGACTCCCTGGCGATCCTCAAGGAGGTCGTGGGGATCACGGAGGGGTTTGTGGAACCGTAAATCCACCCTGTATACGCACGCCTTCCTGTCCGGTGTGTAATACAGCGGACAGGATATTTATGGCAATTCTTCCGGAAACCCTTGACAATCGGCAAATTCTCGTGTATAATAGTCTCTGTAGGTTTATACACTGCGGAGAGGAAGATGAGAATGAGTCTGAATGAAGGCTGGGTCGCAGCCTGGGGCAATGCGATCTCGATCCGGGTTCGCCGTCCTGAGAATTACGGAAAAAATCTGACCTTGCGTTATCCGGTCACCATGTTGTTTGACGGCAGTGCTTTGCGTATTACGCTTGATAATTTCTGCGGTACACAGCTTGTGCGGCTGCATCATGCATTCGCTGCCAAGTCCGGCAGAGGTTCTGATATTATCCCCGAATCCAATCAGGAGATCACGTTCGGCGGTTCGCCCCGTGTCACGCTCCCTGTTGGCGGCAGCGTGCAGAGTGACCCCATTCCGCTTTCCTTCAAGCGTGGTGAGCGTGTGTCGATCAGCCTGTATTTCGACGATTTCACAGAGCTGCGTTCGGCAGTCAATGTCACAGGTCCCCTGTCTCCGGGCTATTTCTCGGTGGGCGACTTCGCCGGCAGCGCACAGCTTCCCCGTGACCTGACCAACAGCACCAACTGGTTCTATTTCCTCAGCGGTATCGAGGCGAGAACCGATGAAAATAACCGTGCCATTGTCTGCTACGGCGACAGCATCACGGCACAGGCATGGCCGGACTTCCTGATGAAGCGTATCCTTTCGGAAGGTGACGGCACCGTAGCCGTTGTCCGCAAGGCGGCAAGCGGCACCCGTATCCTGCGTCAGTATGACAACATTGTGTACGATTCCTACGGCTTGAAGGGCTCCACACGGTTTCCGCATGAGGTACCCGTACCCGGTGCGGACACGGTCATCATCCAGCAGGGTATCAATGATATCATCCACCCGGTCGGCGTGGACGTCAATCCGTTCCGTCCGTGGAGCGATCTGCCGACGCTGGAGGAACTGATCGACGGTATGCGCCGGTATATCGGCTGGGCAAAGGACTATGGGATGCAGGTGTATCTTGGCACGCTCCTGCCGATCGAGGGCTGGCGGACGTATGCGCCGTTCCGTGAAAAGCTGCGTCAGGGCTTCAATGACTGGATCCGTACCACGAAGGAAGCTGACGGCTGCATCGACTTTGACCTTGCTTTGCGTGACCCGGAGCATCCGACAGCGTTTGCAGAGGGCTTTGACAGCGGTGACCATCTCCATCCTTCCACCAAAGCCTATGAGCGCATGGCAGCGGAGGTACCGAAGGAGCTTCTGCGCCGATAATGAAACTGTGTGATTAGCATTTGAGAACTTGTCCTTGTGAAGACAGGTTCTGAAACTAAGACCGTACAGGTGAATGCCTGTACGGTCTTTTTGTATGGTGTCATAAACGCATACGGACGGGCATAGGATGAAGCAAGAAAGGAAGTGACCGGCATGAACACAATGGAACATCTCAAAGCCGTGGCGGACTACCTCCCGGTATCTGTCCGCCAAAGTATCCTCAAACTCCCGGAATCCGTCCAGAAACGAATGCAGGAAATACGGCTCCGTGCAGGAAAGCCCGTCTGTCTGACCCTTGACGGCAGGACGGTGCTGCTTGCCGCTGACGGCGCCCTGACACACAGCCCGGCATCCGCATTGCTCCCGTCGGAGGAAATGCTTGCGCACAGCTTTCAGGCGGTGATGTCGTATTCGGTACATAGCCACCAGCAGGACATTGCGGAAGGGTTCGTGACCATCCGGGGCGGTAGCCGGGTCGGGATCTGCGGTACGGCTGTCCGGGAGGGAGAGCAGGTGCGTTCCGTGCGGCAGATCAGCGCATTGAATTTTCGCATCGCAGGCGAATTCCCCGGATGTGCCGATGCGGTGTTCCGGCAGATGGGACAAACCGGCGGCATCCTGATCGCTGGCGCACCCGGCACCGGAAAGACGACATTTCTCCGTGATCTCTGCCGTCTGCTTGGAGAGAAGTCAAGGACGGCTCTGGTGGACGAGCGTGGGGAGGTGGCAGCCGTATTCCGGAGCGTGCCGCAGCATGATGTCGGGCTGATGACGGACGTCCTCGACGGCTATCCGAGAGCACAGGGCATCCTGACAGCACTCCGGGTGCTCACCCCCGAACACATCGTCTGTGATGAGCTGACACGCCCGGAGGATGCGGAGGCAGTCCTTTCGGCAGCCGGCTGCGGCGTGCAGATGACGGCGAGCGTCCATGCCGGGAGCTTTGCGGAGCTGCAAAGCCGCAGTCTCATGCAGCCGCTATGGGAGCGTGGCGTGTTCCGCTATTGTGTGATGCTCTCCGGTGTCGGACAGGTGCAGTCCGTCCGGCGGCTGACATGATCCGGCTGTGTGGGATCCTGTGCCTGGTTTGCGCCAGCGCCGGAACGGGATTTTACCGGGCGCATCGTCTGCGTGAGGACGTGCGTTCGCTCGAATTGCTGTGCGGCTGGACGGAGGACGCCGCAGCCTGCATTCGTCACCAGCAGATGGAATTGCCGGAGCTGCTGGCGTTTCTGGCGTCACATCCGAATTACCGGCGGTTCCGGTTTCCGGGAGAGGTGTGCAGGGAGCTGTCCCCCTTGCAGCCGCCGGGAGCCCTCTGGGAACGGGCAATCCTTGCGGACAGCGCTGTTCCGGCAAGTGCCAGAAGCATCCTGATCGGACTTGGCAACACGCTTGGCACAACGGACTGCGAGGGGCAGATCGCAGCCCTCACACTCTACCGGCACCAGCTCACGCAGGCACTTGCAGCCGCAAGGGAAACGCTTGGGACAAAGGGAAAGCTCTGCCGCAGCCTTGGACTGCTCGGCGGTGCGATGGCGGCGGTGATCCTGATATAGAACCACGGCAGCTTGAAAAGACAGGTTTTCAGAAAAAGGGGGAAACAGTATGGACATTGATCTCATCTTCAAGATCGCCGGGACAGGCATCATTGTGGCTGTGCTGAGTCTGGTGCTGAAAAAAGCGGAACGTGACGAGCAGGCAATGATGACCACGCTCGCAGGACTGGTCGTTGTCCTGATGCTGCTGATCGATGAGATCAGTGATCTGTTCTCGACGGTGAAGGCGGTGTTCGGGCTGTGAACCTGACACAAACGGCAGCCATGTGCATTGTCGGGAGTATCCTGTGCCTGTTTCTCCGGGAGGTGCAGCGTCCGCAGGCGGCATTGCTGGGGCTTGGCATCATTGCAGCCGCCCTCCTGACGGCAATGCCGGAGGTGCAGCGCATCGTGCAGATTGCTTCCAATCTCTACGGGCAAAGCGGCATGGACGGGAGCTATTTTACCATCCTCTGCAAAGCGGTCGGCATCACCTATCTGACGCAGCTCGGCGGGGACGTCTGCCGGGACTGCGGTGAGGGTGCAGTGGGGTCGGCAGTGGAATTGTGCGGAAGGGTCGGACTTGTCGTGCTGGCACTGCCGCTGTTTGTCAGGCTTGCGGAGATCGTACTGGAGGTGATGGGATGAAGCGGCTGGTCTGCGTGGTTTGCGGCTGTCTGCTGCTGCTTATGATGGGAACGCTGCACGTCCGGGCGGAGGAGGTGTATGACGACACACTCCAAAGCCTGCTGGCGCTCAGTGATGAGGATACCTTTCTGCCGCCGGATGCCGATCTGTCAGCACCCGAAACGCTGACCCGGAACGGCTTTGCCGCATTCCTGCAAAAATGCTGGGACACCGTCCGTGCGGAAGCCGGGACCCCTCTGCGGACGCTGACGCTGCTGTTCGGGGTGATCCTGCTCTCGGCGCTCGCACAGGGGGTGGGGCAGGGCGCAGAGTCGGTGTATGCCTGCATCTGCACGCTCTGTGCAGTCGGCATCATTTCGGAACCCCTGATCGGCGTGTTTGAACGGGCGGTGGAGACCCTGTCCCGGACAAGCAATTTCATGCTGGGATTCACCGGCATTTTCGGGAGTGTGATCGCCGTGTCCGGCAGCATTTCCACGGCGGCGGTCTATCAGGGGAGCATGGCGGTTTTATGCGAGATCGCCGGGAAAACGGCTGGTTCTCTGCTCTTTCCGATGCTGAGCATGAGCCTTGCGATGAGCATTGTGGATGCGGTCAATCCGGCAGTCTCCCTCCAGGGACTCATCGGTATGATGCAGAAGGTCTCGGCGTGGCTGCTGGGGCTTTTGATGGCAGGATTTCTGGGATTGCTGTCCGTGCAGAGCCTTGTGACGGCGGCGGCGGACAGGGCAGGCACAAAGGCTGCAAAATACCTCATCTCCGGCAGCATCCCCATCGTCGGCGGTGCGGTCTCGGATGCGTATGCGGCGGTGCTGGGGAGCTTTGGGGTGCTGCGCTCAACGGTCGGACTGACGGGCATTCTGCTGGTGCTGTCACTGCTTTTGCCGGCGGTCGTGTCACTTGGACTCTACCGCCTGGTCGTCATGTGTGCAGGTGCGGTGTCGGAGCTGTTTGACGTCAAGGTTCTGACACGGCTGTTCAGGAATCTCGAATCCGTGATGGCAACGGGATTTTCGGCGGCGGTTTGCTTTTCGGTGCTGTATTTGTTTTCCACGGCAGTGATGCTGCTCATCGGCACGGGCGGCGCCGCAGGATAGGGGGAGCACATGGAACCATTACGATCGGCTGTCCTGACAGCCTGCATGATGAGCGCAGCGGTCGGAATGCTGAGCATGATCTGCGCTGGAAAAGCGCTTGCACGGCAGATGCGCTTTCTGCTGTCGCTGCTGTTTGCAGTCAGTCTGGCAGTGCCGCTGCTGCATCTGGAGCTGCCGGCTGACCCGGATGCATTCTTGCAGTCGCTCACCGCATCGCAGGAGGACACGCTTGCCAAGGCGTCGGAGGAGATGCTCCTGACGCAGACCCGTGCCAGACTGCAAGGCGTACTGCGTGACGCTCTGGAAGGGGATGGCATGACGGTGGATGAATTGGAAACGGATCTGCATATGGATGCGGACGGGCGCATATGTATTAGCAAGGTCACAGTCTGCTGCGATGATTTCGCCGGTGCCAATGCGCGGCTGTCGGCGCTGCTTGGGGAGGAGGTGGAGATCTGTGTTACCCAGATTCTTACAGAAAGCGGATCGCCGTGATCTCATGGTGCGGCTGCTCGTGCTCCTTGGAATTCTGGGGATGGGATGCATTCTGCTCTCGTCCTTCCTGCCGGAAAAGGCGGATGCACCGGAAACGGAGCCGCATTCCGCAGAAGCCTACCGCACCCAGCTCGAATCCCAGCTTACCGGGATGCTGTCCGTGATGGAGGGGGTCGGTGAGGTGCAGGTGCTGGTAACGCTTTCCGGCGGTGAGGAGTACTGCTATGCCAAGACCGATGACCGCACCGTGAGTGACACCCAGACACGCAGCACCGTCAGCTATGTGACCGTCGGCGGCAGCCGGGAAGCCTTGCTCGAATCAGTGGCACATCCGGAGATCACGGGCGTTGTGATCGTTTGTGAGGGTGCCTCCAGTCCTGCGGTGCAGGAAGCTGTGACACGGGCAGCCGCCGTCGCCTGCGGACTGCCGTCCAACAGGATCTGCGTGACAAGACTTGCGGAGCCTGTGCAGAATTGAAAGGAGATTTACTATGAAAAAACCATCTGTTATCATCGGAAAGCGTCAGATCATCCTGTCCTGCCTGACGGCAATGCTGGCGATCGCTGTGTACATCAACTATTCGCTTTCCCAGTCGGAGGTCATCACACCGGTCACGGAGCTGACGGAGCACGCACGGTTCGGGGATACGGAATTTGTCAGTGCAGTCCCCGGCGAGGAGCCGGCACAGGAGGCGATCTCCCCTGAGCCTGCCAAAGCCGACGGAGAGACCCCGGAAGCCGACCCGGCAGCCGACTATTTTGCACGGGCACGCCTCGAAAAGACCGTGAGCCGTGACGAAGCTGTACAGACGCTCCAGACCATCATGGGCGGCGGCGATATCACGGGCGATGAGGCGGTCACGAATGCCCTGAATGCCGTGCAGCTTTCGGGTCTGATCGAGAGTGAGGGGCGTATCGAAAGCCTGATCCGTTCGCAGGGATTTGAGGATTGCGTGGTGTACCTCGACGGCGATACCGCCAAAGTCGTTGTCCGCAGCGATGGTCTGGAGCCGTCGGATGCCGCCCTCATCAAGGATCTGATCCTCGGCGAGGTGTCCGTCACTCCGGAGAATATCCGGATTTTTGAGGTCAAGTGACTGCAAATATTCAAAAAAATGCGCAGGATGAGGGGGATTCCTTTCATCCTGCAAACTTTTTCTGTAAAAAGGTTGCACTTTTCTGTTTTTTTTGATATAATAGAAATGATAGAGAGCTTTGTGTGAAAAATCCTTACATAAATACCAAAGCTTGGAAGATATGACGAATTTGTCGTTTGAGAAAGGAAGTACTACTATGGATAATGTAAGACCCGCAAGCCGCAGTGTCAACATTTCTGATGAAGTCATCTGCCGGGTAGCTGCACTTGCTGCACAGGATGTGGAGGGTGTTGCAGCACTGCGTGCGCCCCGTTCCCTGCAAAATCCGATGGGTCAGGCTGTGCAGATCCACAATCTGGATGGAGCAATCGCTGTGGATGCGTCTATTACAGTGAAGTCCGGTGCGAGAGCAGTGCCGGTGGCATCCGCCGTGCAGCAGGCGATCAAGAGCGGTATCCAGGATATGACCGGCGTGACAGCCGTGAGCGTTCATGTAGAAGTGACCGGTATGGAGGAGGAAGTTTGATATGACAAAACGTCAGTGCAGAGAAAATGCGTTTCTCATTCTGTTTGAAGCATCCCTGCGTGATGACGAGCCGGAGGCTCTGTACAAGGCAGCCGAGGAGGTCGGCGAGATCGAGGTCACAGACCGTGTGCGTGCGCTGGTAGAGGGCGTGCTCTCCCAGGCGGAGGAGCTCGATGCGATCATCGCATCCTACAGCCCCAAGCGTGCGGTTTCCCGTATTCCCCGTGTGAACCTGATTTTGCTGCGCATTGCGATCTACGAGATCCTGAATGTTCCGGAGACGCCGGTGAATGTAGCTGTCAGTGAGGCGGTCGGCATTTCCCAGATCTATACTTACCAGGAGGATACCGCTTTCATCAACGGTGTGCTCGGTGCGTATACACGCTCTTTGCCGAAGCGTGAGGAAGCGGCGCAGTAATGGCACTTTTTCTGGGGATCGACACCAGTAATTACACCACCAGCGCTGCGGTCTACGATACATCCCAGCAGACCATCCGGCAGGAGAAAAAGCTCCTCTCCGTCAAGCCCGGTGAAAAGGGGCTGCGGCAGAGCGATGCGGTCTTTCACCATACCGTGCAGCTTCCGGACAGGATCGAGGCGCTTGGTATCCCGGAGGGGATCGCTGGCATTGGCGTTTCGACACGTCCACGCAGCGTGGATGGCTCGTATATGCCGTGCTTTCTGGTCGGCGAGGGGACTGCCCGGATGCTCGGAGCAGCACTCCATGTGCCGGTCTACCGCACCAGCCACCAGATCGGGCATATCCTTGCTGCACTCTTTTCGGCAGGAAAGCTTGATCTGCTGGATGCGCCCTTCATCGCCTTTCACGTTAGCGGCGGCACGACCGATTGCGTGTTGTGTGAGCCGGATGCGGAAAATGGCGATTTTCTGCGTGTCAAGCCGATTTCGGGGTCACTTGACCTCAAGGCAGGACAGGCGGTGGATCGTGTTGGCGTGATGATGGGACTGCCGTTCCCGTGCGGTGCGGCGCTTGAACAGCTTGCACTCCAGAGCGAGAAGAAATTCCGCTATCGTCCGACAATGCGTGGGCTGGACTGCTGCCTTTCAGGGTTGGAGAACCAGTGCAGGAAAATGCTCGATGCCGGAGAGCCGCAGGAGGATGTGGCGAGATTTTGCCTGACGGCAGTTGCAGAGGTCCTGCATGAAATGACCGATCGGGCGGTGGAAGCTTACGGAGATCTCCCAGTGCTGTATGCAGGCGGCGTGATGTCTGACCTGTTCATCCGGGAGCGTCTGGAGGGCGGACAGCATTACTTTGCCGCACCGGAATTCTCCTGTGACAATGCCGCCGGAACGGCTGTGTTTGCGGCATTGAGCAGCCGCAATGCCTGATGGGAGGTCTTGGAGATGGGAATTATCACCGTTTCACAGCTCAACCGGTATCTTGCATCCCGGATCAATGGCGATACGCATCTGCGCAGCTTTCTGATTCGTGGCGAGCTCTCGAATGTTTCGGCGGCGTCCTCTGGACATCTGTATTTTTCCCTGCGTGACGAGCAGAGTGTGATCCGTGCGGTGATGTTCCGGCGGATGGCGTCACTCCTGAAATTCCGCCCGGAGGACGGGATGAAGGTCATCGTCAGCGCAGGCATGACGGTCTATGAGGCAGGCGGTGTGTACCAGCTCAATGTGACTGATATCCAGCCGGACGGCGTTGGCGCCGGAGCGCTTGCACTTGAACAGCGCAAGAAAAAACTCCAGGCGGCAGGACTCTTTGAGCAGTCCGCCAAGCGCCCCTTGCCGGCCTTGCCGAAAACGATCGGCGTCATCACATCAGGAACGGGTGCTGCCTTGCAGGACGTCCTCCAGATTTTGCGCAGACGATGCCCGATCGTCAAGGTCAAGGTCTTTCCGGTTCTGGTGCAGGGTGAACAGGCACCGGATGCCATCACCCGTGCCATTCAGTTTGCCGGGACACAGGGCTGTGATGTGCTCATTCTCGGACGTGGCGGCGGATCGGCAGAGGACCTGAGCGCTTTTAATGCGGAAAATGTCGCCTATGCGATCTACGATTGCCCGGTGCCGATCATTTCGGCTGTCGGACATGAGACAGACGTGACGATCGCTGATGCGGTGGCTGACCGGCGTGCGCCAACGCCCTCGGCGGCTGCAGAGCTTGCTGCACCCGATCTCCATGTCCTGCATGAGAAAATACGCATCGCAGGGGATGGACTGCGCATCGCCTATCAAACGAGACTTGCCAGGGAGGATGCACGGCTTCGTACATTGGAGCAGTCGCTTCTCCGCTGCCGCCCCGACCAGCGCATCCGGGTGCAGCAGGAACGGCTTGGACGTGTCACGCAGCGGCTCCAGTATGCTATGCAGCGGCAGCTTTCCGAACGGACAGCCGCCCTGCGGACACAACAGGAAAAATTGACGGCACTCGATCCCTTACTGATCCTACAGCGTGGGTATGCGGCTGTTTACAGAGAAGATGGCAAGGTACTGTCCTCGGTCGGACAGACAAGCGCCGGGGATACCATCCGGATCCAGCTTGCAGACGGCAGTATCCGTGCAGTTGTGGAGGAAACGCATGAGCTATGAAGAAATGATGCAGCGCCTGACGGAGATCACATCCCGCCTGGAACGGGAACAGCTATCGCTCAATGAAGCTTCAAAGCTGTACGCCGAAGGGATGGAGCTGGCAGGCAAATGCCATACGATATTGAATGAAGCGGTGCTGTCCGTGCAGGAGATCCCAGTACCGGGAAAAGAGGAAACAAGCAATGGTTGATGTAAAGCAGCAGCTTTCTGCCTATGCGCAGAGAGTCGAAGATGTCATGCTGACAAGACTTGGAGCAATGGAGCAGAATACCGGCAATCTGGCGCTCGGTTCGCTGTTTGATGCGATGCGTCACTCCCTGACTGCCGGCGGCAAGCGCATTCGTCCGGCACTGGTGTATGCCTTCTGCCAGGCGTGCGGCGGCAAGCTCGAAGCTGCGGATACAGCAGCGTGTGCCATGGAGATGTCCCATACTGCATCGCTGATCGTGGATGATCTCCCGGCACTCGACAATGACGATCTGCGCCGTGGCAAGCCCTCCTGCCATAAGGCATTCGGTGAGGCAACAGCGATCCTGGCAGGCTATTCGCTCATCTGCGCACCGTTCCAGTGGCTGACAGAGGATACTGTCCTCAGTGATGCGCAGAAAGCAGCGCTGGTACATACATTGTCCAGCCATGAGGGCGCCTGCGGTATGATCGGAGGCGAACTCAAGGACATCCATTTCGAGACGCAGGAGGTCGTGACCCTTGCGGAGCTCGAATCCATGTGCCTTGCCAAGACCGGCGACTTTATGGCGTCCTCCTGCGAGATGGGCTGCATCTGCGGCGGCGGCAGCGAGGAGCAGATCCGTGCAGCACGGGAATTTGGCATGAATGTGGGACTGGCGTTCCAGATCATTGATGATATCCTGGACGTGACAAGCACCTCAGAGCTGCTTGGAAAGCCCGTCGGCAGCGACGAGGAGGAGGGCAAAAAGACCTTCGTCACCCTCATGGGAATTGAAAATGCAAAGGCAAGAGCTGCGGAATTGACAGAGAGTGCTCATGCACAGCTTGCAGCATTTGCGGATACAGATTTTCTGCACGCTCTGACGGATGCATTGCTTGTGCGTGTGCAGTAAAAATGAAGGAGAGAAATACATGGTATATAACCCGACTCTATTAGCAGCGATCCTGGGATGGGGTGCAGCGCAGGTCATAAAGTTTATCCTGTTTTTTATCCAGCATAAAAATGTGAAGCTCGAACGTCTGTATGGTTCAGGCGGTATGCCGAGCTCGCATTCGGCGCTGGTGTGTGCGGCATTTATGACGACCGGCAGACTGACCGGCTGGGACAGCCCGGAGGTTGCGATTATGTTCGTGCTCAGTGCGATCGTGATGTATGATGCGGCAAATGTCCGCCTCGAAGCCGGCAAGCACGCCCAGCAGCTCAATCGCATCATGACGAGGCTTTTGGATATGAATATCGATTTGGATAGTAAAGAGAAGGAGTTCAAGGAACTGCTCGGCCATACACCGCTGCAGGTGTTCTGCGGTGCCCTGCTGGGGCTTGGCATTGGTACGGTCGTTCCGCTGTAAAGTACTATGGAAAGTAATCACGAGAAAAATCTGGAAGCGGAGCTTCGGCTCGAAGATCTGGAGCTTCCGCAGGATCTGAAGATCCTCAGTTACTACCAGTGCCGCCGTATTGCCAAGGAGATCCGCAGCCTTATGGTGCGCACCATCTCCAAAAACGGCGGTCATCTGGCATCCAATCTCGGCACAGTCGAGCTGACCATGGCACTGCATCGGGTATTCGAGTCTCCGAAGGACAAGATCATCTGGGATGTCGGACATCAGTGCTATACCCACAAGATCCTGACCGGACGGCTCAAGAAGTTCCGCACGATCCGCAAGGAAAATGGCATTTCGGGATTTCCAAAGCCTGACGAGTCGCCGCATGATACCTGTATCAGCGGCCACAGCAGCACCTCGATCTCGGTGGCGTGCGGCATGGCGGAGGCGATGCGCTTGCAGGGCGATCCGCACTATGCAGTTGCAGTCATCGGCGACGGCGCATTGACGGGCGGACTGGCTTTTGAGGGTCTCAATAACGGCGGCAAGAAAAAGCTCAAGAATCTGATCGTTATCCTCAATGATAACAATATGTCCATTTCCGGCAATGTCGGAGCACTGTCCGGCTATCTGCGCTCCATCCGTGAGAGTGAGGATTACGTGCTCAAAAAGCAGGCACTCGAACGCACCCTGCGCAACACCCCTGCGGTCGGCAATCCCACCATCAAGGTACTCAAAAAGACCAAGGACAGCCTGAAACGTGTTGTCATGAAGCAGGCAACGATGTTTGAGCAGATGGGATTTGTGTATCTCGGTCCCGTGGACGGACATAACCAGCAGGAGCTGGAGGAAGTCCTGCGGACTGCCAAGCGCTATGAAGCACCGGTCTTTATCCATGTCAAGACCGTGAAGGGAAAGGGCTATGTTCCGGCGGAAATGAATCCCTCTCAGTTCCATGGCGTGTCGAAATTTGACATTATGACCGGCAACCCTGAGGTGTCGGGAGATGATTGCTACTCTGCCGAATTCGGCAAGGAGCTGACGAGACTTGCACGGGAGGACAAGCGCATCTGCGCCATTACTGCCGCTATGGAATACGGCACGGGTCTGCAATTTTTTGAAGCAGAGTACCCCGACAGATTCTATGATGTCGGCATTGCCGAGCAGCACGCTGTGACCTTTGCGGCAGGACTTGCAGGTGCCGGGATGATTCCGGTTTTTGCCGTGTATTCGACATTTTTACAGCGCTCCTACGACCAGCTCATCCATGATGTGGCGATCGGCGGACTGCACGTTGTGCTGGGCATTGACCGTGCCGGCATCGTCGGTGAGGACGGCGAGACACATCAGGGGACGTTTGATGTGCCGATGCTGACCTCCATTCCGGGCACGACGATCTATTCGCCTGCCTGCTATGAGGAGCTCCGCCTGTGTCTGGACAAGGCGGTGAAGGAGGACACCGGTCTGACGGCTGTTCGCTATCCGAGGGGAAATGCCTCGAAAATGACCTTCCCGAAGGACGAGCTCAATGCGGACTACACCTATACCGAGTGCGGCAGCGATGTGCTGCTGATCTCCTACGGCAGAGTGTACCAGTCCATCTGGGAGGCACACAATACCTGCGCCAAGAGCGGCTATCAGACGAGCCTGCTCAAGCTGACACGGATTTTTCCCTTTGCGGAGGATCTGGTGGAAAAAGCACTTTCCTACAAGACTGTGATCTTCTTTGAGGAGAGCAGCGGTTTTGGCGGTATTTCGACGATTTTTGGATCGCTTCTCTCGCAGTACGGCTATCCGGGGCGCTATGTGCGTGTTTCGGCGGACTGCTTCCTGAAACAGGCATCTGTGGACGCTTTGCTCGAAAAGGCGGAGCTGTCTGCACACGCTGTCTGTCGCTATATTTACGCCTATGGGACAAAGAGCTGATACGGCGCTGACAGAGCGTGGCTTGGTGAAAAGCCGTTCCCGTGCCAAAGCGCTCATCGCCGACGGAAAAGTCCTCCTCAACGGCACCGTCCTGACAAAGCCGGCAGCAATTGTGGAGGAAAGCGACATCCTCACATTGGAGGCGGACCTGCCCTATGTGGGCAGGGGCGGCTTGAAGCTTGCAGGGGCATTGCAGGCGTTTCCGCTGACGCTGCAGGGGAGAGTCTGCATGGACATCGGCGCATCGACCGGCGGCTTTACGGACTGTATGCTGCAAAACGGCGCAGCGCTCGTCTATGCGATCGATGTGGGGCATGACCAGCTCGATGCGAGCCTGCGTGCGCATCCGGCTGTCCGCAATCTGGAGGGTACCGATATCCGCACGCTGACCTCCGATGCATTCCCGGAAACACCGGATTTTGCCGGGATCGATGTGAGCTTTATCTCCCTGCGGCTCGTGCTGCCGGCTGCTTTTGCATTGCTGGCGGAACAGGCGGACTGTGTGGCGCTCATCAAGCCCCAGTTTGAGGCAGGACGCACCTGCATCGGCAAGCACGGCATTGTCCGCAGTGCCAAAGCCCATGTGCAGGTGATCGGGGAGATCCTCACATTTGCGCAGGAGATCGGCTTTGTGCCGGCGGGACTTTGTGTGTCCCCCATTCAGGGCGGCAGCGGCAATGTGGAATATCTGCTGCACCTGGTCAAAGGACAGAGCGCCCCGGCAGCCCTTCCCGATATCAAACAACTTGTGGCATCCGCAGGTCTGCACGGATGACAGATGCTTTAGGAGACGACTATGCTGAAAGTGGCGATATTTCCGAATTTTCAAAAGAAAAACGCACTTCTCTGCGCCAAGCAGGCGGCGGAACGTCTGCATACCTTTGGCGCTGAGGTCTGGGTGGATGAGGCATACAGCAAGGAGTTTGCGGAGTTTCCGTATCTGCACTTCGGGGTGTTTTCCTCACTGGTCTACCAGATGGATATCGTCATTGCCATCGGCGGCGACGGCACGATGCTGCGCTGCGCCAAGCAGATGATCTCCTCCGACGCCAAGCTCCTTGGCATCAATACCGGGCATCTTGGATTCATGGCAGGTCTGGAGCCGCATGAGCTCGATTCGCTCTCCCGGCTTGTCAGCGGCGCTTACTACGTGTCGGAGCGAATGTTCCTGCAAGGGACACTCACCGACGGCGACCATTCCACGACGTTCACGGTGCTCAATGATATCGCTGTTTCCGGGCTGTACGGCAAGGTGTTTGATTTTTCGGTCTATTCCGACGATCACCTGATCGGCCGCTACCGGGCGGACGGCGTGGTCTGCTCGACGCCGACCGGCTCCACGGCGTATGCCCTGTCTGCCGGCGGACCGCTTGTCGAGCCGGAGCTGCAGCTCATTGAGATCGCATTGATCTGTCCGCATTCGCTGTTCAACCGTCCGCTCTTGCTGTCGGCTGACCGGCGCATCACCATTCGCCACACTGCTTCGAGTGCCAAGAATATTCTCCTAAGTGCTGACGGGGAGCCGCCCATTGCGTTCCCGGCGGAGCACCGGCTGGATATTGTGCGCTCACGGCATACCGTTTCCCTCATCAGCCTCAACAGCGGCAGCTTTTACGATGCCGTCAACCGCAAGCTGATGCAGTCGATCAAGGGATTCTGATCCGGAGGTCATGACATGAAAAACGCAAGACAAACGGAGATCCTCGATATCATCCGTCAGAACACCGTCAGCAACCAGGATATGCTCCAGGAGCTGCTCCGGAAACGAGGCTTCCCGGTCACGCAGGCAACGATCTCCCGTGATATCCGGGAGCTGAATCTCATCAAAAAAGCAGACGCCGACGGCGTGTATCACTACGTGATCCCGGATACGCCTGCACCCTATGGCGATCTGCTTACCGGCAATGTCCTGTCGGCGGATTATGCCGGCCATACGGTCGTCATCAAATGCCGCAGCGGTACGGCGCAGGCGGTCTGTACCGTGCTCGATGAGACCGCACGGCCGGAGGTCGTTGGCACGCTCGCCGGGGATGATACCATTTTTGCGCTGATGCGCACAACGGAACACGCCAAGCGCTTTGCGTCGGAGCTGTTCAAGATTATTCAGGGAAAATGACGCAGTATCGCATTTTCCAGATAAGAGGTTTGGTCTATGCTGCAAGAGCTGTATATTGAGAATTTGGCAGTCATTGAGAAAGCCTGCATCAGTTTCGGACAGGCGTTTCATGTATTCACCGGTGAGACCGGTGCCGGAAAATCCATCCTGATCCACGGCATTCAGGCAGTCCTCGGACAGCGTGTTTCCAAGGATTGGGTGCGCACCGGCTGCGATAAGGCGTCTGTCACGGCGCTGTTCACGGATCTGTCGGACGAGGTCATGGATCTGCTGGCAGAAATGGCGATCGAATGCGACGAGCGTCAGGTCACACTGACCCGTGAGATCCGTGCAGACGGCGGCAGTATCGGTCGCATCAACGGCAGAACAGCGTCGGTTTCGGCGCTGCGTGAGATCGGGATGCTCCTGATCTCCATTCACGGACAGCATGACAACCAGATTTTGCTATCGCCGGAGCATCACTTGCAGGTGCTCGATGAATTCGGCGGTGACCCGTCCTATCTGGAGGCGTACCAGAAATCCTTCCGCCAGCTCCAGAGCATTGCCAGGGAGCTCGGCAAGCTGAAAAAAGAGGAGGCTTACCGCCGCCAACGTTCTGTACTTCTGCAAAAGCAGATCGACGAGATCGGCGCCCTGAACCCCAAGCCCGGTGAGGAGGATGAGCTCGAAAATGCCCTCATTCAGGCAGAAAATGCCGAGCGCATCATCGCAGGACTCAGTGGTGCTGCCGGGATTCTGGCAGCAGAGGAGGGCGTTGCCGACCAGCTTGAAGGGGCGATGCGGCTCATTACTGAGATCGAGGACGTGTACCCCGATACGGAGGAGCTGATGCATCGCCTGCGTGCGACCGTGATTGAGGTCAAGGATATTGCGGAGGAACTGTCCTCGCTTGCTGAGGACGTCAATATCGACGAGGAAAAAGCTCAGAGACTGCGTGCCCGCTACCATGCGATCAGCGTGGTCAAGAAGCAGTTTTTCTGTGATTTCGAGGAGCTGCTCGTTCTCTACGAGACTGCGCAGAACGAGATGGATTCCATGCAGGACGAGAATGACCGCATCGCTGAGCTCGAAGCCAAAAAGGCGGAGCTCCTCACGGACGTGACCGAGAAGGCACACGCCTTGTCCAATTACCGTGAGGAAACAGCGGAGCATTTTGTAGAGCGTGTTTCGGAGGAGCTGCGATTCCTCGATATGCCCAACGTCCTGCTCACCGTGCAGCAGGAAAAGGGCAAGCTTACCATCCAGGGCATGGACAGCGTGACGTTCCTGATCTCTGCGAATAAGGGCGAAATACCAAAGCCCATCTCGAAGATCGCATCCGGCGGTGAGCTGTCCCGTATCATGCTCGCCCTAAAATCCGTCATCGCCGACCGTGACCGCATCCCGACCCTCATTTTCGACGAGATTGATACCGGCGTTTCCGGCAAGGCGGCGCAGAAGATCGGCATCAAGCTACGTGAGATCTCCAGAAGCCGCCAGGTGCTCTGTGTAACGCATTTGAGCCAGATCGCTGTGATGGCGGATACGCAGTTCATGATCGAGAAGCACGACGAGAATGACCGCACGGTGACACAGGTGCATCTGCTCGATTTCGAGGGACGTGTGCAGGAGATCGCACGCATCATGGGCGGCGAGAATCCGTCCGAGTTGATGCTGGAGAATGCAAGAGAAGAATTGAAACGGGTGAAGGAGGAAACCTGATGGAACCGCATGAATACGTTGTTGCTGAGATTTCCGGCGATTATGCCTATCTCAAGCAGACTGATGCACCAAGTGACGACCTGTTTCAGGTCGCAATGGCGTTGCTGCCGCCGACCATCGACATCGGGACAAAACTGTCCGGTATGATGGGAATGTTTGAGGTCGTGGAGTGATTTGCCCCCAAATCTGCCATTGCCACTTGACAAAACCAATAAAGTGTGGTATACTGAATCTATATTCCAAACACTGTGATGGAAAGAAGTACCAGAGATTCACGCTTTCAGAGAAATGCCGGTCGGTGCAAGGCATGAAGTGGGATACTGGGAAATACATTCCGGAGTGGATTCCCTGAACTCGCAAGAAAGTAGGGGGATACGGGGCTGCGCACGTTACAGCGCATCAAGGTTCGCCGCTTGCGGCTGACAAATTGAGGTGGTACCACGGTGAAAGTCGTCCTCTGCATTTTTTGCGGAGGACGTTTTTGTTGGGTGCTGATTTGAGGAGTGAAAACGATGGTGTGGATATCCTATTCCATCGCCTATATGGAGAGGGCGGCGTAGTATGGCGGAACGGCTTGATAAAAAATCCCGCAGAAAAGCGTGGATATTGTTGATTCTGGTCATCATTGCCATGCTCATTCCGATGCGGAGACAGTACAAGGACGGTGGAACGGTGCGCTATGATGCGGTTGCCTATTCCGTGGTCAAGCGCCATGAGCTTGCTGTGCAGGAGCATCGGCGAGGGTTTTACATCGGCACCGAGGTGCGCATCCTGTTCTGGCAGGTGTACGACGATGTGGAATTTGTGCCGGATAACATCGAAACCACGCTCTCGCCGGCAGGGGACGACACCCCATGAGGAATCGCTGGCATCCTGATCCCGTACAGGCAGCGGTCGGTGTATTCATTTGCTCGATCCCGGCGTTTTTCATATTGTGGTTCGTGTTGGGCACTGCGGCGCACCGCATTTGTGCGGCAGTTGCTCTGCCACTGCTGAACATCTGGTTTTTCCTGGCGATATTTCGTGAGAAACGAGCTGACAAAAAAGCGGCAAGGCAGCGGATCGACTACCTGTCCGGTGCGTATTTCCGTGACCCTGTGTGGCGTGAAAGCTACCTGCGGCGCAAAACCGAAAAGGGATTTGAGTCCTGCCATCCCAAGGGGATGCGCTATGATATGATGCAGCGCTACCGAAGAAAATCCGAACCGGTCACGTTCATGGTGATGAGCATTCTGCTGTTGGCTGGATGCATCTGCGGTCTTGGAACGGCGCAGCATGAATGGAAAATGTGGTTGCTGCTTCCCGTAGGGCTTGTGGTGTTCGGCTATATCTTCTGGATCCACTGGAGCGAGTTCACAGCCCGACCGGTGCGCAAATGGCTGAAGGATTGCAGGGACGACCCGGAGCTTGCGGCATTTACAAAAAGCTGGGAAACCGGGCGCATCTTGTCTTACCAGAAAAGCGGCGTGGTGAATGGCATCTGCCTGAGCCCCACGCACATCATCCTGTATAACAAACGGGATGTGCATACCGTGGAGTTCTCCGTGGCAGAGTCCATGACACGGGAGATCGTCCGGGAAAAGACTTACCAGGACTACGCCTATGCGGATGAGAAATACCGCTTTTTTGCTGTGCTGCACATCCGGACGGCGCAGGGGCAGTTTACACTGAAAACCGAGCTGGATGAATTCCAGACGGAAATGGCGATCGAGGAATTCGCTCGTCTGAAAGGACAGCCTGCCGGACAGACGGCGGTATCTGAACAAATCATCTAT
>CACXGK010000170.1 GCA_902767115.1 uncultured Ruminococcus sp. | reverse complement strand
GAGACCGACCTGTTCGGTGAGCAGGCAGTTCTCTGCGGCGGTGTCAGCGCTCTGATGCAGTGCGGTTTCGAGACCCTCGTTGAGGCAGGCTACGATCCGAGAAATGCATACTTCGAGTGCATCCACGAGATGAAGCTCATCGTTGACCTGATCTACCAGTCCGGTTTCGCAGGCATGAGATATTCCATCTCTAATACCGCTGAGTACGGCGACTACGTTACCGGTCCGAAGATCATCACTGAGGATACCAAGAAGGCAATGAAGAAGGTTCTGGCTGACATTCAGGACGGTTCCTTTGCTAAGGAGTTCCTGCTCGATATGTCCGAGGCAGGCAACCAGGTTCACTTCAAGGCTATGAGAAAGCTCCACGCTGAGCATCCGTCTGAGGCTGTCGGCGCTGAGATCCGCAAGCTCTATAGCTGGAACTCTGAGGATGACAAGCTCATCAACAACTAATTTGCCATTTTAAGCCGTATATTGCGATAATCCCGATTTTTCGGGATTATCGTGCTATATAGGCATTGCACTTTGAGGAACGCATCATGGGTTTTGGGACAAGGTATTCGGGAGAAAAGCTGCATCCGAGCCGGCTGCAGAGGAGAGCCGTTCACAAGGCTCGCTGACGCCGAAGGAGATTCTGGAAAGTGGCTCGATCCCGGCAAAAACGTCTGTACTGCGTCAGGAAACGTTCTTTGACGGAGAAAATGCAGAGGAAGAATGGAGCTACCAATTTCTGCTGTCGGGCGATTTTGTGGAATTCAACAGTCACGCAGAACCGGAAGCCTGTCATCAGTATGAGCCTTATCTTGAGGCGGATTTTACGGGATATGACCCGAAGCTTCCGACTTTTATGCTCAGCAATGAGGACATGGTGTGGAATGCTGTGGAAACGTTCAAGAAAACCGGCACAGTCGGAACGGACTGCCGTCCTGTGAACGCCGGAAAAATGCTGTTCCGGACGAAGATCCCCTATTACGATCAAGTCATGACGTTTTACGGCTTTGACAGGGGCAATTCGTGGGAATATTTCGGTATGTGCATGGTTTACAACCGTGATGTGGAGGGAACTCCCCTCGAAGCCAAACTGCTTGCAGCGCTCGATGAAGCTGCGGCAAGCTACAGAGAAATGCCAACACAAGAATGAGGTGTTACAATGTATTTTGATGCAAAAACAGCCGGTGCCCATTGCGCACCGCAGCGTTCTCTGCTGCACGCACTGGGTCTGACTAAGGAGGAAATGGAGCGTCCCCTCGTTGGTATCGTAAGCTCCTATAATGAGATCGTGCCCGGTCATATGAACCTCGACAAGATCGTGGAAGCGGTCAAGCTCGGTGTTGCGATGGCTGGCGGTACGCCCATCGTGTTCCCGGCGATCGCAGTCTGTGATGGTATCGCTATGGGTCACAGAGGTATGAAGTATTCCCTCGTTACCCGTGACTTGATCGCTGATTCCACCGAGGCGATGGCGCTTGCGCACGCATTTGATGCACTCGTTATGGTGCCGAACTGCGATAAGAACGTGCCTGGTCTGCTGATGGCTGCGGCTCGTGTCAATGTGCCGACGATTTTCGTTTCCGGTGGCCCGATGCTGGCTGGTCATGTTGACGGCAAGCGCACCAGCCTGTCCTCCATGTTCGAGGCAGTCGGTTCCTTTAAGGCTGGCAAGATCGACCAGGAAAAGCTCGATGATTTCGAGCTGAATGCTTGTCCGACCTGCGGCTCCTGCTCCGGTATGTATACCGCTAATTCCCACAACTGCCTGACCGAGGTGCTCGGTATGGGTCTGCGTGGCAATGGTACCATCCCGGCAGTTTACTCCAAGCGTATCGAGCTTGCAAAGCACGCTGGTATGCAGGTTATGGAGCTTTACAGAAAGAACATCCGTCCCCGTGACATCATGACCGAGAAGGCGTTCCAGAACGCACTGACGGCTGACATGGCACTCGGCTGCTCGACCAATTCCATGCTGCACCTCCCGGCAATTGCCAACGAGTGCGGCGTCAAGATCAACCTCGACATTGCAAACGAGATCTCCGCAAGAACCCCGAATCTCTGCCATCTTGCCCCCGCAGGTCACACCTACATGGAGCAGCTTGATGAGGCAGGCGGTGTTTATGCAGTCCTGAATGAGCTTGCTAAGAAGGGACTGCTCAACCTCGACGTGATGACCGTTACCGGCAAGACCCTCGGCGAGAATATCGCAAATGTGGTCAACCGTGACCCGGAGGTTATCCGTCCGATCGATAATCCGTATTCCCAGACCGGCGGTATCGCAGTCCTCAAGGGCAATCTGGCGCCCGACGGCTGCGTTGTCAAGAGAAGTGCTGTTGCACCTGAAATGCTCGTGCATGAGGGTCCGGCTCGTGTATTCGATTCCGAGGAGGAGTCCATCGCAGCCATCTATGCCGGCAAGATCAAGGCTGGCGACGTTGTTGTCATCCGTTACGAGGGTCCGTCCGGCGGCCCTGGCATGAGAGAGATGCTCTCCCCGACCTCTGCCATCGCAGGTATGGGTCTGGACAAGGAGGTTGCCCTCATCACCGACGGCAGATTCTCCGGTGCGACCCGTGGTGCGGCAATCGGTCACGTTTCTCCGGAGGCAGTTCGCGGCGGTCTGATCGCTTACGTTCAGGACGGCGACATCATCTCCATCAATATTCCGGAATACAAGATCGAGCTGAAGGTTTCCGATGATGAGATCGCAAAGCGCAAGGAAACAACCGAGATCAAGGTCAAGACCGATGTGACCGGCTATCTCAAGCGCTATGCGAAGATGGTTTCTTCTGCGGACAAGGGTGCGATCATCAATTACATCGACTGAGGAGATTAATGATGTGGTATCATGAGAATAACGGCCGCTTTATTGTAAAGGAGCATAAAGGCGTTTCTACAATTCTTGTGGATAAGGAGACCGGTGTGAACTATCTGCTCGTAAAAATAGATTATGGAGTCGGTCTGACGGTTATGGTCGATGCGGATGGTAAGCCGATCGTTACGCCGGTAAATGAATAAGACTATTTACCTCTTTAGAATATAAATCTGCGGGTGCAGGGCTGCATAGTCCTGCCGAGGGAGGTTTAGGAGGGGCGAGCAGCCCCTCCTGAGTCGCCGTAAGGCGACAAAACACACGAAAGGACTGAAGTACATGGGTATGACCATGACACAGAAGATCCTCGCCGCACACGCTGGTCTCGACAAGGTCGAGGCTGGCCAGCTCGTGCTGGTGAATCTGGATCTCGTGCTTGGCAATGATATTACCTCTCCGGTTGCCATCAAGGCATTCAACCAGATGGGCAAG
>CACXGK010000169.1 GCA_902767115.1 uncultured Ruminococcus sp. | reverse complement strand
TTTGCAGGCTGCGCAGCAGCCGCCAAAGCCACTATGTGGCTTTGGAAGAGGGCGTATAACGGAGCGCTTAGCGGCGCATAGCGCCGCTAAGCCGTCAAAGACGGCGGATTGCAAATCGTTATTACGATTTGCAATAGCGCGTAGTATAGATGCCGCACACCTTTTGCAGGTGTACACAAAAAGTTAAAGATACTCATACTAATTATACATGATTTGTCCACAAATTATATGAATATAATGTGAACGAATTGTGAAACTTTTTAGTTTCCCGTAAAATAAGAATTCCCCCTCCTGCAATGGGAGGGGGAAACGTCAGATCTGCTTATTCCTGTTCCTGTGCGGCATTGCCGATATCGATCACAAAGTGGAACGATACACGGCGGGATGCTTCGAGGTCAACCTCACCATTGGCACCGAAGATCGGGTGCGTGGAGGCATAGCCAACAGAGGTGAGCATCGGTTCGAGCTTGGCGATACGGAGCGCATCCATACCACTGTCCGTGGACAGGCAGAAGTTCTTGACCTCGTCTGCACGAGCCTGGGAGAGGACTTCGTTATGGTATGCAAGACCGGTCGGGTCGGTGTGACCTTCGATCTCGATCTGGGAAACGAAGCCGTCGTACTTCTCGTTGAAGATCACAGAGGTATACGCCTTGAGGAAGTTCGTCAGGATCAACTGACCTTCGCTGGTGATGAAGTAGCTGTCCACAGTGAACAGCACAACGGAATTGAGGGCGATCTCACCGGTATCACGGTCAATGACAGCCTCAACGCCATTTTCTGCAAAGGCAGCTTCCAAATCGTCATACAGCTCGCTGACACGATTCTGGATCGCAGTGATGTCGTCAGCGCTCATACCCTGGAGCGTTTCGGAGTCGGAGACACTGATATTGGATGTCACCTTCTTGGTGTACAGGTCATTGCTGCGCAGGTTGTAGCTGTAGACATTCTCGGCATCCACGAGGGTGATGCCGTCATCGTCGTTGTACAGATAAACGGTCTGCACCTCATGATCGACACCGCCGGCGCTCCATTTGAGCTTGAAAATGCCGTTTTCAGACAGCTCATAGCCGGTGACAGGGCACTTGATCCCGTCCACCATAACGTACTGCTCATCGGTGGTCAGATTGATGGAATCGATCCCGTCAAGCTTCTCGGAGCCCTCGGCGAGGTTGGCGTCAAAGACGTTGATCTCCGGTGTTTCGCCGGTCAGATCCTCCGGGTGCATGATGACCTTGCCGTCGCTGTTGGACAGCACCAGACCATCAGTGGTGAAGCTGTAGTAATACTTCAGGGTATCGCCGCTGAAGGCGTAATCAAGCGTACCCTTCTCGGAATCATAGTTGTAATCCTTGACGAGCTGCATCCGCAGGAGGTTGCCCTCAACGGAATACGCAGCCGGCACCTGGACGGAATTGCCCTGCTTGTCATAGAAATAGAGCAGCGCCCACTCGTAGCCGCTCAGGTAATTCAGAGGCGTCACGTTGCAGTGCGGACCGAGATCCATACGATAGGGCATAACGGTCAGTCTGGCGTGGGAGGCGGTCATGGAGAAGGTGTTGCTGTTCTCGATAAACGCCTGCTTCGCCTCGTCATTCATCTCGGTATTGACCGTGCCATCGACAATGTACTTGCCGTAGAACATCGGCTCGGAGAAGGACATATGATTAAAGACCAGTGTCGGATTCTCGACATAGGTCGTTGCATTCTCCTCATTGATCGTGGTACGGGGCATGGGATCATCGGAGTACATTTTATCGTATTCTACCAGAAAGTTGGAAAACCAGTCGTTGAATGATGTACAGCCGGTCGCCGGCACAGCCATAGCAGCCGCCAGACAGATCGCTGCCATTTTTCTACATTTCATACATATCCCTCTTTTCAAAAACGGGTATTTTCTATCATTATAGCACAATGTATACAGAAAGTCAAGTTTATGCCGGAGAATGAGGCAAACTGCCCGATATGGCAGCCGTTTTTTTGGCACATTGTCCAAAGGCGCCGGAGCAGTGTGCCGGGTAAACGTTTTCGATTCTCGTATTTGTGGGAATTGAACAAATTGAAATCCCCCGTCATGTAAAATATATAGAAAATATCTCGAATCGATTGCAATGTTTGTTCATAAATGGTATAATAGCATTGTTGATTGAAACGAGCCGGAACGTGCTCGTCATATAAACGCCATACAAATTTAACAAAGGAGTGTAACCATCCATGAACCAATTCCACGCAGGCAACATCAAGAACATCGCAGTTGTGGGACATCACAGCTCCGGTAAGACCTCTCTGACAGAGGCTCTGCTGCACACCGCTGGTGCATCTGACCGTTTTGGCAAGATCGCTGACGGCACGACCGTTTGCGACTTTGATCCGGAGGAGATCCGCCGCAAGAGTTCCCTTTCCACCGCACTCGCAGGCTTTGCTTACGAGGAAAACTGGATCAATCTGCTCGATACCCCCGGTATGCTCGATTTCGCAGCCGAACAGCTCTCCGGCATCGCCGCTGCGGATACCGTGCTCATCACCGTTTCTGCAAAGTCCGGTGTACGTGTCGGCACCAAGAAGGCATATGCTGCCGCACAGCAGATGGGCAAATCCACGATGTTTGCCATCACCAAGATCGACGATAAGGATGCGAATTTCTATAATGTCCTGACAGAGCTCAAGACCGTGTTCGGTCCGACCGTTTGCCCGGTCGTTGTGCCGATCATTGTCAAGGGCGAGATCACGGGCTTTATCAATCTCATCGAAATGAAGGCGTACCAGTACGGCAAGGACGGCAAGGCGAACGAGATCGCCATGCCGGAGGAGGTCACCACCGAGCATGATTACCGTCTGGACGGTCTGAAAACAGCGATCGCCGAGGCGGTTGCCGAGACCGATGACGCACTCATGGAGAAGTTCTTCGAGGGTGAGGAATTCACCCAGAAGGAGCTCATCGACGGCATCCATGCCGGCATGAACAGCGGTCAGATCTCGCCGGTTGTCTGCACCTCTGCGGCAACACTTGCAGGCGTGGATATGCTCCTCAAGGAGTTCGGACTGCTCGTTCCGGCTGCCAATGAGGTGGCTCCGGCTGAGGCTGCCGCCGGTGACGATGTGGTAGAGATCACCTGCGACGCCGATGCACCGCTTGCAGCACTCGTCTGCAAGACCGTAGCTGACCCGTTCGTGGGCAAGATGAGCTATGTCAAGGTGCTGTCCGGCAAGCTTTCTGCGGATGCGACTGTTATCAATTCGAGAACCGGCGCAGAGGAGAAGATCGGTAAGCTCTACACCCTCCTCGGCAAGAAGCAGACCGAGATCAAAACCGCAGAGGCAGGCGATATCGTTGCCGCTGTCAAGATCGGTGCGCTCACCGGCGATACCCTGTGTGCGCCGGGACGTGTGGCTGCCGCTGAAATGCCGGCATTCCCGCATCCGTGCTATTCGATGGCTGTCCGTGCCAAGAACCAGGGCGATGAGAGCAAGATCTCCGCAGGTATGGCACGTCTGACAGAGGAGGATCCGACCCTCACCTATGCACAGAATCCGCTGACCAAGGAGCAGATCCTGTCAGGTCTTGGCGAACAGCATCTGGAGATCGCTGTTGCAAAGCTGGCTGCCAAGTTCGGTGCAGAGGTCAAGCTCTCCGAGCCGCAGGTGGCTTACCGTGAGACCATCCGCAAGAAGGTCGAGGCTGAGGGCAAGCATAAGAAGCAGTCCGGCGGTCACGGTCAGTACGGTCACGTCAAGATCGCATTTGAGCCGTGTGTGTCCGATGAGCTGATCTTCGAGGAGAGGGTATTCGGCGGCTCTGTTCCGAAGAACTACTTCCCGGCAGTTGAAAAGGGCTTGCAGGAGAGCGTCCGCAAGGGTGTTCTCGCAGGCTGCCCGGTTGTCGGCGTCAAGGCGATTTTGCTCGACGGTTCCTATCACCCGGTGGATTCCTCCGAAATGGCATTCAAGATGGCTGCGTCCATTGCCTATAAGGAAGGCATGAAGAACGCCGATCCTGTTATGCTTGAGCCGATCTCCACACTCGTTGTCACCGCACCCGATGAAAATACCGGCGACATCATGGGCGAGCTCAACAAACGTCGTGGCAGAGTGCTCGGCATGGAGCCTGCTGCCAAGGGTGAAACGGCGATCACAGCCGAAGTTCCCGACAGAGAGATGCATGATTTCGCACTCTATCTGCGTCAGGTCACCAGAGGCATGGGAAGCTTTTCGATGGAATTCCTGCGCTATGAGCCTCTCCCGGCAAATCTCCTCTCCGAGGTCATTGCATCCATCGCAGTGAATGCGGAGTAATCACAAAAGCACAAAATCCCCCAAAGCCGCAGGCTTTGGGGGATTCTTGACAAATGCGGGTCCATATGCTATAATATCATTACAAGGGTACACCAATACGGTAGGCGGTTAATCCATGCTCCTGAGAGGGAGTGGATACATATGTCGTGGAATGATTTCTTTCAGATGATCATCGCAGCCTGCGAGATCATTCTTGTTTACTTCACATATCGCAACAATCACCACAAGAAATAACCGCCCGTAGCTTCCAAACACAGGGCGGTCATTCTTTTATTGACTAACAAGTGACAGGAGCAACCGCTTACGATGTGCCCTTGTTATATATAGTATACCACATTCCCCCTTCGATGTCAAGGGGGCGGCGCCGCTGATGAGATCGCCGCTGATGAGATTGCCCCCAATGCCTTCGGCAAAGGGGGGCGGCGGATCGCCGCTGATGAGATTGCCCCCAATGCCTTCGGCAAAGGGGGCATCTGTATTGAGGTTTATACTGTAACAAGCGAACAGATCAACGGCACACCAACTGCAAAGCCGATCGCCTGCCAGAGGATATTCCCCATGATCGGGGCTGTTCCGAAGATCGCCTGTACACCCGGCACCCAGATCGCACAGCACAGCAGGAGTGCCGACAGGAGCACAGCGCCGATGAGCTTGGGATTCGAGAAATAGCGGACAGTCAGGAGCGTGCCGTGCTCCGACTTGCACTCGAACACATGGATGAGCTGCGAGAGCACCAGCGTGACCAATGCCGCCGTTCTCGCCTGCGGCAGATCGCCGCCCAGCCGCAGCGCTGTTCCGAATGCGCCCAATGTACACAGTCCGATCAGAATACCACGCCACAC
The DNA here is from genome assembly GCA_902767115.1 of uncultured Ruminococcus sp. GTDB lineage: Bacteria > Bacillota > Clostridia > Oscillospirales > Ruminococcaceae > UBA3855. The sequence continues at coordinate 8,670 of CACXGK010000169.1, read as the reverse complement.
GATCCTTGGCAGAAGTCCGCCGGCAAAGAAGCTTTCATCCGGCTTGCGTGGGGGCTGCTTCATCAAGCCCTCCTCCGGCGGCTCCAGACCGAGTGCAATTGCCGGGAGTCCGTCCGTTGCCAGATTCACCAGCAAGAGCTGCACCGGCAGCAGCACCACCGGCATCCCCATCAAAATCCCCAGAAACATCGTGATAACCTCCCCGATATTGCACGAGAGGAGATACCGCACGAATTTGCGGATATTGGCGTAAATACACCTTCCCTGCTCCACGGCTTTCACGAGGGTGGCGAGGTTGTCATCGAGCAGGATGACGTCGGCGGCTTGCTTGGCAACGTCCGTGCCGCCCTCCCCCATCGCAACGCCCACATCTGCTTCCTTGATGGCAGGTGCATCATTGACGCCGTCGCCGGTCATGGTCACGATCTGTCCCTGCCGCTTGAATGCCCGGACGAGCCGCAGCTTATGCTCCGGATTCACCCGTGCAAAGACCGTGATCTTCGGCAGCTCCCGGTCAAGCTCTGCATCGCTCATGGCATCGAGCTCGGCACCCGTCACGACCTTGCCGCCACGCAGCAAGCCTGCTTTTCGGGCGATGGCGGCGGCGGTCTGCCTGTGGTCGCCGGTGATCATCACGGTGCGGATGCCGGCGCTGGCACAGGTGCGGATGGCTTCCTTGGCTTCCGGACGGGGCGGATCGAGCATTCCGGTCAAGCCCAGAAATGTCATCTGCTCCGGCGCCGCCCCTTTCGCAAAGGCAAGCACACGCAGCGCCCCGGCGGACAGCTCCTCCGCTTGCTTCTGGAGTTTGACACGCAGGGAAGCCGTCAATGGCACATCGCCCGACCGGGTACGCACATGACTGCATTTACCAAGCAGGATGTCAAAGGCGCCCTTGGTGTACCAGTGCTTTTCGGTTCCCTCACGAATGAGGACGCTCATGCATTTGGTCTCGCTGTCGAAGGGGCGCTCGGACAGGCGCTTGCAGGCTTGCAATGATTCCTGCGTGACACCAAGGTACTTGCCTGCCGCAAGCAATGCAGTCTCGGTCGGGTCGCCGATGGCGGTATCCCCGGTGAGCTTGGCATTGTTGCAAAGTACAGCGCAGCGAAGCAGTTCATGCAGGTCAGAATCTCCCGCTATATCCTGCAAATCGCCATTCATCGGCAATTGCAGGATCTCCTCTGGGAGTGCGATGTGCGTGACGGTCATGCGGTTTTCGGTGATGGTGCCGGTCTTATCGGAGCAAATGACGGACGTGCAGCCGAGGGTCTCAACGCTGTGCAGGCGGTTGACAAGCGCCTTTTGCTGCATCATGCGGCTGACCGCCAGGGCAAGTGCAATGGTCACAGTCGCCGGCAAGCCCTCCGGAATGGCGGCAATGGCGATCGAAATGCCGGTCATAAGCATGGCAAATACCGGTTCCCCACGCAGCACACCTGCCGCAAATACCAGAATACACACCCCGATGCACAGGATGCCAAGCACCTTCCCAAGCTCGCCAAGGCGTTTCTGCAAGGGTGTCTGGGTACGGGTGATGTCGCCCAGCATTCCGCTGATCTGTCCCATCCGGGTGGAAGCACCGATGGCTGTGACCTCGGCAAGCCCCGTCCCACGGGTCACGGCTGTACCGGAAAAAATCGGATTTCCGGCATTTTTCTGAATCGGTTCGGATTCTCCCGTGAGCAGGGATTCGTTGGCGTAGAGCGTGTGGGATTCGAGCACCTTGCAGTCCGCCGGCACGCAGTCCCCGGCTTCGAGCTGCACCACATCGCCGGGGACGAGCTCCTGCGCAGGCAGGACGGTCAGCGAACCGTCACGAAAGACCTTGGCAGTGGGGGCGGTGAGGGCGGTAAGGGCTTCGAGAGTCTTTTCCGTGCGAAATTCCTGCACAAACCCTAAGACCGCATTGAGCACCACGATGCTGACAATGGTGATCGCATCCGTCCACTCCCCCAGCGCCGCCGAAATGGCAGTCGCCGCAAGCAAGATCAGCACCATCACATCCCGGAACTGCGAGAGAAAAATGCGAATCGCCGAGGGGCGTTTTCGCTGTGTGAGCAAATTCAAGCCGGCAGTTTCCCGGCGTTTCGCCGCCTGTGCGGTCGTGAGTCCCTGCATATCTGTATCCTCCGTTCGTTTTTGGGGTTTGGTAGAGTGTATGCGGAGATGTGGAATTTCATGCAAAAGCCGAAATGAATGCTGCATCGGGAGGACACTTGCCAGTGCCAGCTCCGGCGCCCGCCTTGACAACTGACCAATTATCTGGTACAATAAACATGGACAATAATCGTGAGGTGAACACCATGAAGAACACAATCGGAACCAATGTGACCACAACCATTTACGGCGAAAGCCACGGGGAAGCCATCGGCGTGATCCTGGACGGGCTGACGCCCGGTATTCCGGTGGACGAAAGCTTTATCCATGCGCAGCTTGCCCTGCGCCGCCCCTCCGGCAAGATCTCGACCGCACGACAGGAGCAGGACCCCTTCCGCATCGTCAGCGGCGTTTTCGAGGGAAAAACCACCGGCACGCCTTTGTGCATCGTCATCCCCAATTCCCAGACCAGAAGCAAGGACTATGCTGCGACCCGCTCGCTCGCACGTCCCGGTCATGCGGATTATACGGCATACTGCAAATATCACGGCTTTGAGGATTACCGTGGCGGCGGTCATTTCAGCGGCAGGATCACGGCTGGGCTTGTTGCTGCCGGCGCTATCGCTCTGACGGCGCTCCGACAGAAGGGCATCACCATCGGTACGCATATCGCTCGCTGCGGCGGCATCTGTGACCGCCCGTTCGGTGATCTGGCGGCGGATATCGAAGCCCTCTCGACCATGACCTTTGCCGTGCTCGATGAGAACGCTGCAAAGACCATGTATGCCCGGATGGAAGCCATTGCTGCCGAGGGCGACAGCATCGGGGGTCTCCTCGAAACGGCTGTGACCGGTATGCCTGCCGGCGTCGGTGAGCCCTGGTTTGACACGATGGAGGGGCTGCTCTCCCATGCGCTGTTCAGCATTCCGGCAATCAAAGGCGTACAGTTCGGTGACGCCTTCGACCTGCTCGATGCCAAGGGCAGCGAGTACAATGACCCGTTCTATATGAAGGACGGCGAGGTCGCCCTGCGCACCAACCACAACGGCGGCATCAACGGCGGCATCACCAACGGTGCTCCCATCACCTTCCGCTGCGCTGTCAAGCCCACGCCTTCGATCTACAAATCGCAGGATACTGTCGATTTCTTCAAGAACGAGGACGCCAAGCTCGAAATTCACGGACGCCATGACCCGGCGATCATCCACCGTGCCAGAGTGGTCGTGGACAGCGTGACCGCACTGGTTTTGTGCGACGTGCTGGAGGGGCGGTTCGGAACGGATTACTTCTCTGCCAAATAACAGATCCCCCTTTGTGCGCACAGGCACAAAGGGGGCGGCGGATCGCCGCTGATGAGTTTGCCCCCCAATGCCTTCGGCAAAGGGGGGCATTATTGTATTGACAGGATTCGATATATATGCTATGATGCAAAAAGTAAACAGGGGCAACCACTTACGGTGTGCTCTTGCACTTTTATTATACCACGCCCCCGATGTCAAGGGGGATTTTTCATACTCATCCGCCGATCCGGCGCTGTACTTCTGCTGTCAGCGCATCGAAATAGAGCTGGGTATTGATCTCGCCGTAGGCGGTGGTGTATTCCGCCCAGGTCGCCTCAAAATCGCTGCTCATGACCAGAAGCGGCAGATACTTATGCTTGGCGGCGTCGATCTGGTTCATGATCTTGCCGTAATCCGTGTCCTCCGTAACGGTGTTGCTGAACGACCACATCGGGTACCACGGCGGATTATCCCCCGGTACGTTCAGAAATTCCCGGAACGTCTGCACATCGTATGCCGAGAAGCATTCCTGCACCTCCTTCGGCAGGTGCGAATAGTAGATATTCGGCTGATTCGTCGCAGTAAAGGCGTTTTTGCCATCCGGCGCCATGCCCTGATAGAACGGCATATAGTCATACTGACACAGATGCGATGCCTGATATGCCGCATCATTCCAGCGCTCGTACTGCTCCTCCGTCTGGTAGAAGATGCCGTCCTCCCGGACGCTGTAATCCACCTCTTCTACACCCCAGAACCGCAGATTCAGAATTTCCGGTTCGAGCAGGTCATTGAGGAATTGCAATGCCGCCCTGGGTTCCTTGCAGCTCGTGGAAACGCCCACGCCTTCGGAATTGTTGAAGGTCATCTTGTCACAGTAATGCTCCTCGATCCCTGCATCGATCGTCAGTCCCAGCGGAATATACGTGCAGTCCGCCGGCAAATCGCTCACCGCATTGCTGAAATTCCACTGCTGATCCACCATGCCCAGCACTCTGCCGCTGCGCAGCTTCTCGTAGTACTGCTCGCCGTTGAGCAAGAAGCATTCCTGGTCGATCACGCCCTTCTGGTATTCCTCGTTGAGGAGGGCAAACCAGCGTTTGGCTGTCGGAGACAGATTGTAATCCTTCGCTTCATGCGTGTCCGGGTCCACGATACAGCACCCGTCATTCGGGTAGCCGTCCAGGAACATCGGCGGATTGTCCAGCGCAAAGAACCACGCTTCGTTCGCTTCGATCTCGTAGCCGTAGTACGGGTCGCCGTTGGCATCGGTCGGGTTGGCGGCGAGATAGCGTTCGAGCAGGTCGAAATACTCATACGGTGTCCGGATGGTCGGATAGCCGTCCCAGGCAAGCACCTTGACCTGGAGCCAGAATGCCTCTCCGCTGTGCGTTGGGGTGGAATCCGCACCATTCATGGCGGAAAACAGCGGAATATAGTAAATATGCCCGTCACTCGCCCGCACTCTGTTCCACTGGGCATCGGTATAAAGCGCCCGGATATTCGGATAATCGTCCCAGTATTGGTCGATCGGAATAAAGGCGTTTGCTTTGATGAGCTTCTGGCAGTTGCCGGCATCGGGCGCCAGAAAATCCGGATAATCCCCGGAAATCATCATCGAATTGAACCGGCGGTTGCAGGAATCCGGATCGCCGTCCCATTCCTGCCGGACAAGCGCACCGGTCTTTTCGGCAATGATCTGCCGGATCTCGTTGTCCTCATCAGTTTCATGCAGCCGGGCAGCATAAAAGCCTGTAAACTCCCGGATTTCCGATGTTTGCTTCGGATTCTGCCGCACATTCGGCATACACCCCACGCTGCCAATCAGCAAGGCAGCGGCGGCGAAAATGGCTGTGATCTGTCTGCATCTCATGTGGCATCCCCCTTTGCAGCGTTATCACTCTGTTCGGGCTGGATCTCCTCCGTCGGGAAGGAGATCCGCAATGTCAGTTGGAAATTCCCCTTGTCCAGCACTTGCAGATCTGCACGGCTGCCAAGGCAGTGTTTCAGACGAAGGTACGGGTTCAAGTACGCCGCCCTTGCAAAATCATAGGCATCCGTTACCTCATCCTCCTCAAATACCGCCTGCAAGCGCAGCGAATCGGTCGAACGCAGGGGCTTGGCAGCGGAATAGGTGAGATAGAGCGCCTCCTCATCCGCACGCATCTCCACGGATGCGGCACCAAGCCGTGTCAGGACGTCCTCGGTGATGAGCGCCAGCGCATATGCCGGCACCTTCCAATGGACGGGGATTTCCGGATTGCCGCCGATCGCAGCCGCACCGCAGTGCTTGGCAACACGGCGTACCAGTCCGAGCTCGGTCGCAGCCGTGAACTGCTCACTGGTCTCTCCCGGCAGGCAGATCTCGGCAAGCTGCGTGCGCACATGAAGCTCGGCATCCAGCCGCATCGCTGTGGTAAACAGCTCATTGTAGGCGGTACTTTTCTGGACAAGATTGCTGTTATTCGCATCGAACTGGTCATCCTGCCGCATCAGGCGTTCCGAAAGCTCGGTGCAGATATCGATGATCGTACCGATCTCATCACTGCCCTGCTCTCCCTTGTGGAAGGCGGCAAAGGTGCGGTTCGCACGGTACTCACGAATGGCGTTTTTCAGGCGTTTCCGGACATTCCGGTACTGCATCAGCAGGAAAATGCACATCAGCACCAGAATCCCCAGGAGCATTCCGAACAGCGGCAGGTTGCCGCCAAGGAAATCCATGAGGCTCTTTTCGGAGGCACTGGCGTAGTATTCGAGCTCGAAGGTATAGTAATTGCGTGTGATGCACGCAAAATCGGAGTTGATCTGGATGTCCTGCACAGAGGTATCCGTCGTATCGTTGGAAAAGACGAGATTGCCGCCGGAAATCAGGTACAGCTCACCCTCAAACCCAAGCTGCTGGATGTACTGCTCAAGTGCCGCAGAATTGATGCGCAGACACAGCACGCTCTCGCCGGTCTCCAATGTCTGATAATCCATCCGGCGCACGATGTACATCGAATCATCCTCCGGGTCAATGCAGAGAATAGTCGATTTGTTCATGTCGATGAAGCACTGATACCAGTAGGCATCCTTTGCACTCGAAAGCTTCTGGATACTGCCGCCGGAGAGGACGGTGGGATTATCAGTATAGATGGTGCAGCGTGAGACGATGTTGGTGTCGGCGATATTCATTGCCGTATTCTGCTGCAAAGGGTAGTACGCCTCGTAGTAAGCGGAGGAGGAGGCGTATTTTTTGTTCAGAAATGTGTAAATAGCGTCGTTGGTGTAAATATTCTGGGCGATCGAAAGCGCACTTTCGACCGAAATAGCAACCATCTGGTCGGTTGCGGCAAGTGCTGTCTGCTCCATCTGACGATATTTTTCGTGCTGTGTTGTGTAAACGATGCGGATCGTCAGCAGAATGATAAAGCCCAGCATCAGCACCATCAACAGACAGGTGCCGAGCATTTTGGTGCGCAGGGACAGATTTGCGAGAAATGAAGTCCTGTGTCTGCGTTGTTTTGTCAAGTTGTCTCCCCCCTTCCTGTTTACTATGCTGCCGAACGGGGAAATCAGCGTTCCGGCATTTGCAGGAGGTTTTTGAGTTCTGTTTTCTTTTGGTACATATTTTCCTCAGCCTCCGTGAGCAGCTCGTCATACACGAACGAATCCTTCGCAAAGGCGCATCCGTAGGAAAGGGCGCATTGCACGCTGTCGCTCTCCCGGCTCAGGAGGTAGGGTTCCTCCTGGTTCAGGCGCTGCATGACGTGGTCGGCACGCCGCAGCGTGCAGTTTTCCATGACCATCAGAAATTCATCACCGCCCATACGGAAGCAGTAATCGTCCTCCTCCATAAAGCTGCGGATGTAGTCCGCCGCCCGCTTGATGACCCGGTCGCCGTTCTCGTGACCGAGGGTATCGTTCATGAGCTTGAGGTTGTTGACATCGAAGTAGATCATGCAAATGGAGCTGCACTTGCGGAATTTCTCGACCATACTGTGATAGCAGCGCTTATTGAGGTGCTGGGTCATACCATCGTGATTGGCGTCGTAAAGCGCCTGCGAGAGGTGCTCGGCACCGGTATTGACCTTGAACAGGATCTTTTGCAGGGTTTTGCTGAGCTGCCCGACCTCATCGGAACGCTCGGTGTCGAAAATGACGGAGGTATCCTTACCGGCAGAAGCGCTGTCGTCGCCGGAGAGATACACCGCAGAATCGGTGATGTGCTGGATGGGATCAAAGAGCTTGCGGTTGAGATACAGCGTGAGCAGGAACGTCAGCAAGCCGCCGACCACAAGGAGCACCGCAAAGATTGCCGCAATATAGGGAAAATACGTGAATTCCGCCGGCGTGTGGAGCTCCACGACGAGATAGCCGCAGATGGTATCCTCGACCGTGCGGATAGGGCGGTATGCAATGAGCCGACCCTGCTCATAGTGAGTAAACGCATTTCGTCCATTGACAAGCTCGGCTTTGACGGAGGACGTGAAAGTGTCGTAATCCAGCCGATCTCCGAGCGCAGCATCGCCGGTGTCATAGATATATCTGCCGACTGACTCCCCAAAATTGACCAGCGAGATCCGGTCAACGAGCGAGCTGTTCTGCTCCTGATACGCAGACAATTTCTGCTGGACAGCATCAAAATCCGCTGCCCGGATGCGAGTCGTGAAGCTGTCCTTTGCGGAATCCGCATCAACGGTCATCTCCGCAAAGTCGAGCACGGCATTCGCAATGGATTCACGGTATTTGGCACCTACCAGTGAAACGCAGCCAAAGGAAACGACAAAACTGATCACGACAAGCAGGATCTGCACCCCGAACGCCACGATCCCGATGCGTTTCCGGATCGAATGCTTCATAGAATTGCTCCTTTATTATCTCTGCCTGCAAGATTGCAGGAAAAACGCTGCTAAATTTATCATATATATAAGTATATTGTACTACATTTCTTTGAATTTGTCAATTTCGGGAGTGGGTATGGGCAGCGATTTCATGAATTTACAACAAATTGCACATCGCATTTTGTCGTGTTGCACAAATGTGAGAGTCCTATACAAAGAAAACGTCCTGTGTAATACAGGACGTTTCTCATGCATAAAGCACATATGGGCCATCAGGGATTCGAACCCGGGACCATCCGGTTATGAGCCGGAAGCTCTAACCAACTGAGCTAATGGCCCGTATATAGCAAAAAAGAGAGGATAGGTCCTCTCTTTACTTTGCCAAATCATGCCGGCACCTATCTAATTTTCCAGGCCGTCACCAGCCAAGTATTTTCGACGTAAAAGAGCTTAACTGCCGTGTTCGGAAT
>CACXGK010000168.1 GCA_902767115.1 uncultured Ruminococcus sp. | reverse complement strand
TGAAAATGACTGCGATTCGAGCCCCAAAAGTCTGTCTGAAATACTTGATTTCTATGAAAATGACTTGTCGGAAATTGGCTTGAAGAAAGCAACTTTCACCTACTATCCGGCGACGGAAAAGGTGGGCAAGCTCACAAAAGATGCAATGCCGGTTGTCCTGCACGACCTGACACTCAGCGTCAAAAAGGGCGAATATGCGGCATTTACCGGCCATAGCGGCTGCGGCAAATCCACGATCCTCAAACTCCTGATGTGCATCTACAAACCGGATTCCGGAGAACGTTTCGTTCAGGAAAAAAATGGTAATTCCTTGACATTGGATGCAGCGTGGCATCGGCTGTTTGCCTACGTGCCGCAAGGAAATCAGCTCATGAGCGGAACGATTCGGGAAATCGTGACGTTTGCGGACAAGTCGGGGTTAAACGACGACCGTCGCATTTATGAAGCCTTGAAAATTGCCTGCGCTGACGAATTCGTTAGAAGCCTTGAAAATGGCTTGGATACGATGCTTGGAGAGCGTGGGACGGGACTTTCGGAAGGGCAGATGCAGCGCATTGCGGTGGCTCGTGCAATCTTTTCGGAGAGCCCGGTCATGATGCTCGACGAATCGACGTCGGCTCTGGATGAAAATACGGAGCAAAAGCTCCTCGAAAATCTGCGCTCGATGACGGACAAAACCGTCATTATCGTGACCCACCGTCCGGCGGCGCTGGATATTTGTGACAAGATCTTTCGGTTTTCGGAGAGCGGGGTGGAGGTTGTGCATCAGGCGCAGCAGCCGAATACATGATATTTATAAAAGAACGCAAAAGCTTATACATCTGGCTTTTATGCAGAAGGAGACACCTCTCACGGGGTGTCTTTTTTTATCCCCATTACTGGACAAATTCTTGTGGACATGGTATGATAGTAAAAGGAAATGATGGCGATGCTCAAAATATTTTTGCAAATCCTGTTATATTTTTCACCCTGTGGGTACTAATAGACAGAACGTTCAAAACAGTGTACACAATTTTCATGGAAGGAGGCGGCTAATCTGGAACCTTTTGCGGAGATGTATGAGAAATACCAGCCGGACGTGTATCGGTTTTTGCTGTATCTCTCCGGCGGAGCGCATGATGCCGCCGAGGAATTGACGCAGGAATGCTTTTATCAGGCGTTTTTGTCATTCGGGAAATTCAGGGGGGACTGTACGGTCAAGACCTGGCTTTGTCAGATCGCCAAGAATGTGTACGGCAAGTACTTGCGCAAGGAGATTCGCCAGCGCCAGATCGCCCGTCAGCAAACGGAAATGCCGGAAACCCTGGCACCCTCTGCGGCGGATCGGGCGGAACAGCGTGAACAGCTTTGCGCCGTGCGCAAAGCGATGGAAACGCTCAGTGAACCGATGCGGACTGTGGCGGAATACCGGATGTTTTCGGGACTGAGCTATGCGGAGATCGCATCGCTCACCGGCGTGAATGCCCAGACGGCGGCTGTGATGTGCAGCCGTGCAAGGCAAAAACTGCGAACGATATTGCGAGAGGAGTATGGCTATGAAATATGAATGTGATATGATCCGTGATCTGCTTCCGCTGTGTGCGGAGCATATGGCTTCGGAGAAAAGTCAGATGATCGTGCGTGAGCACCTTGCCGGTTGCAAGGACTGCGCCGCTGAATGGGAGGAGATCCAGCAGGGGACGGTTCCGAGTGTGGAGGTGCCGGAGGAGACCAGGCAGTATGCCAAAGCTGCCAAGCGTGTGAAACGCAAGCGTGCCCGTGTGCTGGTCGGGACAGTGCTTGCTACGGTTCTGGCGATCGGTTTGGGAACGGGCGTGTATGTGTTCGGTTACTGCGGCGGCAGACTGTCAGCGCAGAGGGCGGCAATCGCCGGACTCCGGAAAAACCACATCGAGAACTTCGATGGGTATATGCTCGTATTCTCCCCGTCGAACGGAAAGGAGAAGCTCTGCTTTATGCAATGCCGGGATGAGGAGAGCGGCAAGCAGACGTTGCTTTCGACATATACGTTCAAGACGGCAGGCTGCTGGTTCCTGGGGGGCATCATTGACGAAATGGAGTTTCCGGCAGAACCGGGTGTCTATGCCGTGACACCGCCGCTGAACTACGATTTTTATGACTGCTGCTATTATTATATCAATGATCCGGCTGTGCAGGTTCTCAACATCACCTGCGGAGAGCAGGACTATTCCATGCCGGCTGTTCAGTATCCGGAGGGTCTCTGCCAGTTCTATATTGAACATCAGTTCAGACAGTCCCAGGAGCCGCTTACCGGTACCGCCTGTGATGCCAACGGAGCCGTTTTGTACACGCTTCAGGACAATACCTGGACACCTGTTAGCTGATGCGCCGTTTGCACATTGGTCATAGAAAAAACCACAAAGCCCTGAACGTCATGTTCAGGGCTTTGTGGCTGAAAATCTATTATGCCAAATTGGTAGTCGTTTTCATTAGAGGTGAAGAATTCGGATTAGTCCTTCTTCTTCAGAGTCAGGGTAGCTGCTGCGGCTGCTGCTGCCAGACCTGCGAGTACGAAGCCAGGGAAGGAAACACCGGTCTTCGGGGAGCTGGTCTTGGAGGAAGTAGTGGTAGTAGCCTTTGCGGTGGTGGTTGTCTTTGCGGTCGTGGTAGCTGCAGCAGTTGCAGTGGTCGATGCAGCGCCGTTGTCCTTTACCAGACGAGCCACGCCGCCGTTGCCGAGAGAGATCTCGGTGCTGCGGTAGTAACCGCCGAAGCTGCGGGTCTCACCAACATAGAAGTTTACAGTTGTTGCAGTGGTGCCCTCTACGGTCTCAGTGCCGATCTTGACAGTACCATTGGAGGTCTTGCCGGCTGCATCGGTATAGGTGTAAGTGCCGTCAGCCTTGATCTCAACGGTGCCGTTGTCCTTGCCTGCGTCCTGATACTTCCACTTACCAACGATATCCTGTACGCTGATGGACGGTGCCGGATCAGTAGCGGCTGCTGCGGTGGTAGTGGTCGCAGCCTGGGTCGTGGTCTCAGAGAGCGTTGTGGTCTCGTCCAGAGTGGTAGTCTCTGCCAGAGTTGTGGTCTCTGCAAGGGTGGTAGCAACGTCGGTGGTTGTTGTCTCTGCAATGGCGGTTTCAGTTGCAGCCGGTGCAGTTGCTTCCTCAGCGAAAGCGGTCATAGAGCCTGCCATAGCAATGGCAGCAGTCAGGATGGCAGTTGTGATGATCGAAACATTCTTTTTCATGGTCTTTTCTCCTTTATTCATTTCGCTTAAGATTTTCATAGGAAAGGGCGTTTCCCTTTCTGTACCTCTATCATACCACGGATTGGTAAAAAAATCAATATACAATTACATATTGAAATGTAGTAAAAGCTACATTTTTTGCCTGCTTTGTAAACTAAGCTACAAAAAGCATATAAACTGTAGCCAAACTTTAGCAAAAATGCGCCCTGTCGCCTTCCTTGACACCCTTCTGGAATCATGTTATAATAAAGGTATCCGAATGGAGAGGGGGAGCTCATCCGATGGCTGAGAAGAAAACTGTAGACCGCCGCACGCTCAAGACCCGCAAGGCACTGGCAGATGCGCTTGCTGAACTGCTGGTCGATCATGAATTGCATAAGGTGACGGTGCAGCAGATCGCTGACAAGGCGGATGTGAACCGTGTGACGTTTTATAAGCATTACCTGGATGTGTACGATCTGTATGACAAGATCGAATCGGAGACCCTGGTCGAGTTCGGAATGCTGATGCTGCGGCTGGAGGAAGTATCGGATGGCGAGATCTTTTCGAGCCTTGTCGGGTACATTTCGGAGCACCGCCAGATCTTTCAGATGATCTGCAGCCCGAATGCCACGGGTCAGCTTCGCAGCAAGCTCAGTAAGCTGCTGGAGGGCGTATTCCTGAAGATCCAGAGCGAAAAGACCGGCAAGAGCATCACGGACAGCCGCCTGTCCTATCTGTGCTGCTATCATGCGCAGGGCTGCCTGTCGGTGATCTCCAAGTGGGTATTGAACCAGTTTGAGGAGCCGGAGGAGCTGGTCATCCGGTGCCTGACGTCACTGGACAGCAATATGGCAAGTCTCTTTGCAGATTAAAAAATACAAAAGCTCTGTTCCATTTGCGGAACAGAGCTTTTTTGATACATAGCAGCCAGCGTCTTAGAGCCTGTTTAGTATCTGGAGGTAGTCGGATTTTCGAGCAGGCTTTTGTCCTGATGATGGATGTCCGACGCAGCAATACTTGCTGT
>CACXGK010000167.1 GCA_902767115.1 uncultured Ruminococcus sp. | reverse complement strand
TAGCACCTCAAGCTAGCCTGTCTGCCAATTCCAGCACACTCGCAACTCATTTCATGCGTCCGTTTCCGGACTGCTTTATTATTATACCGCATTTAGAGCAGATTGTCAAGCGTTTTTGCAAAAGTTCTTTGGAGAGAGAGTTTCCATAAAATAACACAAAAATATACAATCTGCACAAGTTGTATTGTGGAATACAATCTGTATTCTCTGAAAAACCGCTAAATCCTGGCGAAAACGCATTTTTCCAGAGAAATCTCCGGATTCACTTGACAAGTACCGGCGCTTATGCTATAATAGTATCAATTCAAACAAGGAGGAGCATATGACACATAATAGCTCAGATGATGCGGGCGTCCCGTGTCACAGTATGAAGTATGAACATAGCAGGGTAATGCAAGGGGCTTGCTTTACCCTTTTCGTTGTGCCCGGCGCAGTCTCTCCGGAGGTGTGTCATGGATAATAACACGATATCGGTACTCATCATTCTTGCCTGCGTGCTGTTCTCCATGTACTTTTCCGCCACGGAAACAGCCTTCAATGCGCTCTCCCGTGTGCGCATCAAGAACAAGGCGGAGGACGGCAACCAGAAGGCTCGTCTGGTGTTGAAGCTGCTGGACAAGTATGACGAGATGCTTTCGACCATTCTCATCGGCAACAACATCGTCAATATCGCCTGCACCTCGCTTGCAACACTGCTGTTCGTGCGGCTGCTGGGTGACGAGGATCTGGGCGCAACGGTTTCTACGGTTGTGGTGACGGTCGTTTTGCTGATTTTCGGCGAGATCTCTCCCAAGAGCATTGCCAAGGAAAACGCCGAGAAATTTGCGATGCTGTCTGCACCGTTGCTGAACGTCCTGATCTACCTGCTCACACCGTTCAACTGGATCTTCAAGCTCTGGCAGAAGCTGCTTTCTTTGCTGTTCAAGCCCTCCGGCGATTCCGGCATCACCGAGCAGGAGCTTCTCACGATCGTCGATGAAGCGGAGCAGGACGGCAACATTGATGCGGACGAGAGTGAGCTGATCCGTTCGGCGATCGAGTTCAACGAGCTGGAAGTGCGGGATATTTTCACTCCTCGCATCGACATCGAAGCCATCCGCAAGGACATGACTAAGGACGAAGTGGCGCACGTTTTCTCCGAAAGCGGCTATTCCCGCCTGCCGGTCTATGAGGAGAGCATCGATAATATCATTGGAATCGTGTACCTCAAAGACTTTTATAATATAGCGTTCCGTGGCAAGAGCAGCATCGAGGAGATCATCAAGCCTGTTATTTTCGTTCCGAAAAGCAAGAAAATCTCTGACCTGCGCAAGGAGCTCCAGGAGCAGCAGCTCCACATTGCGATCGTGATGGATGAGTTCGGCTGTACGGTCGGGTTGGTAACACTGGAGGATATTCTGGAGGAGCTTGTCGGCGAGATCTGGGACGAGCATGACGAGATCATCCGTGAGATCGCCCAGACCGGCGACCAGACCTGGGTCGTTTCCGGCAAGGCAAATGTCGAGAAGGTCTTTGAGGATCTTGACGTGGACTGCGGCTACGAAGCTATGACCGTCAGCGGATGGGTCATGGAGGTGCTGGAGAAAATCCCGGCAGAAGGGGACAGCTTTGAAAGTGACGGGCTGCGTGTCCGTGTGCTCAAGATGTTCCGCAAGCGCATCGAGCAGGTCGAAATCGAACGCATTCCGGTCGAAACGGCGGAAAACTGATGCACAAATTGTAAAATTTCACAAAAACTATAGACAAACGCTCTTGCTTGTGGTATAATAGTACATAGGAGGCAAATTCCTCCGAATGCTACCACGACAGGAGCGTGATTCTATGAATATTCCGATCATTACCATTGGCAGACAGTACGGAAGCGGCGGACGGGAGATCGCCAAGCTCCTTGCCTCACGGCTGGATATTCCGCTGTATGATAAGGAGATCCTGACGGAAGCCGCCAAAAGCTCCGGTTTTTCCGAGCAGACCTTTGAGATGTTTGATGAATCGAAGGAGAGTATGCTGTATTACGCCCTCACGACTGGTTCGATGTACGGCATGGAATTGCCGCTGCCTGTGCAGCTTTGTCTGGAACAGTTCCGTGCGATCGGCGAAGTTGCCCAGAAGGGTCCGTGCATCATTGTCGGACGCTGTGCAAACTACGTTCTCCGGGATCAGCCGAATGTCCTGAGTATTTTCATCCATGCACCGAAGGTAAAACGCATTGACCGCATCTGCCGCCTGCAAAACATGACTGATGCGGAGGCGGAAAAGCAGATCCGCATCACAGATAAGCGCCGTGCGGCGTATTATCAGCACTATACCGACTGGAAATGGGGCGATGCTGAGGGTTACGACCTCTCCATCAACAGTGCCAAGACCGGCATCGGCGGTGCGGTGAACCTCATTGAGCAGTATATCGTGCTGACACAGGAAGCATCCGGAAAGTGATCTTTAGCAGCCCTCTCCGAAAAAAGGAGAGGGCTGCCGCTTTGTTTTACAGAAAAAAGGCAATTGAACGATTTTTTTACAAAAAGTACTTGATTTTAGAGCCGGAATGTAGTAAAATATAGTATAGGACAGTTTTCCGGCTGCCTGAGAGCTGATTCGCTTCATGGTTTGGAGGTACCGCCGTTTCGCACACGGTGGGCTTCGTTGTGCTGCCTTGCAGACAGATCACGGGCTCGGCTCTACAAACCGAAAGGAGTAAAGATATGATTTATTCGCACGAAGTTGAAACAATGTGCCCGATCGCACAGGGCGTGGCTCACGGTGCAGCTCCCATCCCGGAGGAAGCAAAGTGGGTCAAGGCAAAGGAGATCAAGGACATCTCCGGCTTCACACATGGTGTGGGTTGGTGTGCTCCGCAGCAGGGTACCTGCAAGCTCACCCTCAACGTTAAGGAGGGTGTGATCCAGGAAGCACTGGTTGAGACCATTGGCTGCTCCGGTATGACACATTCCGCTGCTATGGCTGCTGAGATCCTTCCCGGCAGAACCATTCTCGAAGCACTGAACACCGACCTCGTATGTGATGCGATCAATACAGCTATGAGAGAGCTGTTCCTTCAGATCGTTTACGGCCGTTCCCAGTCTGCATTCTCTGAAGGCGGTCTGGTAGTCGGCGCTGGTCTTGAAGATCTGGGTAAGGGCCTGCGCTCTCAGGTAGGTACCATGTATGGTACTCTGGCAAAGGGACCTCGTTATCTTGAGATGACCGACGGTTATGTTACTAAGCTTGCACTGAACGAGGATGATGAGATCATCGGCTACAAGTTTGTAAACTTTGGCAAGATGATGGACTTCATCAAGGCTGGCGACGATGCAAATACTGCATTCGAGAAG
>CACXGK010000166.1 GCA_902767115.1 uncultured Ruminococcus sp. | reverse complement strand
CCGTGCAGCCGGTCACACCTCTGACGTGGCAACTGTTGAGCAGACGTGGGGCTATTCCGCTTCCTCCGGCACGCAGGACGTGACCGGAGGCTGGTATGACGCCGGAGACCACGGCAAGTATGTCGTCAATGGCGGCATTTCGCTTTGGCTGATGCAGAACCAGTACGAACGTGCGCTCACCCTCGGAAATGAGGACGTTTACGCTGACGGCACCATGAATCTCCCCGAAAACAACAACGGCTACCCCGATCTCCTGGACGAAGCACGCTACGAGATGGAATGGATGCTCAAAATGATCGTCAAGGACGGCGACTGCAAGGATATGGCGTACCACAAGGTTCACGACATCAAGTGGACGGCACTTGCAACTGCACCGGCAGATGATGATCTGGAGCGTATCCTCAAGCCCCCGACGACGGCTGCAACGCTGAACCTTGCTGCTTGCGGTGCGCAGAGCTACCGCCTGTGGAAGGATCTCGACCCGGACTTTGCACAGGAGTGCCTGACGGCGGCAAAAAATGCATATGAAGCAGCGAAGTCCCATCCGGAAATGTATGCACCTCTCGATGAATCCGTTGGCGGCGGCGCTTACGGCGATACGGACGTGACTGATGAATTCTACTGGGCTGCGTGTGAGCTCTTTGCAGCGACCGGCGATGATACCTACAACGATGCCATCCAGGGTGATGCATGGCAGTACGCCATCCCCACTTCCCTGTCCGGCGGTGAGGCGTCCGGTATCGTGGGCAGCTTTGACTGGGGGCACACCGCAGCGCTCGGCTCCCTCTCCCTCATCCTGAACCGGGATGTCCTGAGCGAGAAAGAGGTCGCTGCGATCGAAAGCAACATCACAGCAGCGGCAAATTACTATGTCGATCTCGAAACATCCCAGGGCTATGGGCTCCCCTACGGGCAGAGCACCATCAGCTATGCGGATGGTGACACCGGCTATGTCTGGGGTTCCAATTCGTTCGTGGCGGACAATGCGATCATCTTAGCATATGCCTACGACCTGAACACCAACGCCGACTACCTCAACGGCGTGGTCGGCGCAATGGACTATCTCCTCGGCAGAAACCCGATGGACTATTCCTACGTCACCGGCTACGGTACACATTCTGTGCAGTATCCGCATCACAGATGGTGGTCGAATCTGCTGTCGGATGAGTTCCCGAAGGCACCGTGCGGTGTCCTTGTCGGCGGTCCGAATTCTGGTATGGAAGACCCGTGGGTGCGTGGTTCCGGCTGGAAGAAGGGCACGATCTCTCCGCAGAAGTGCTACATGGATCACATCGAAGCCTGGTCGGTCAACGAGTGTACCATCAACTGGAACACGCCGCTGGCATGGCTGACATCCTATCTGTGCGAACAGGACGGCGGCGTGATCGTGGGTGCGGTTTCTCTGGCAGCCAACGACGGCGGCAGCGGCAAGTCCAATGACAAGCAGACCTACGACTCCGAAAAGGCGTCCGAGATCGCAGCCGAGGAAAAATCCAATCCCTCCCCCAAGAAATCCCAGGACACCGCCGTAGATGACGATGCTCCCAAGGAAAAAAGCGGTAATCTGCCGTGGATCATCGGCGGTTCGCTTGCAGGTCTGATCTCGCTGGAGGTCTTTGCGTACTTTATCATTAAAATGATGCGTGGCGGCAAGAAATAACGGAATCACAAAATCCCGGAAGTTTCGAGAACTTCCGGGATTTTCTATTGACAAAACGATTTTCTTGTGTTATAATTAAATTGGATACAAAATAATTTAACACAGGAGGTTATCCGTATGAAAACCATGCAATTCCGTCCCCAGGGCGTCTGTCCCTCCCTCATCACCTTTGACCTCGATGGGGATATTGTTCGCAATGTCAAATTCACCGGCGGATGCAACGGCAATCTCAAAGCCATTTCCAAGGTCGTAGACGGCTGGACTGTTTCGCAGATCAGCGATATGTTCAGCGGCAATACCTGCGGTCCCCGAAAGACTTCGTGCGCTGACCAGCTTGCCGTGGCAGTCCGCACCGCCTACGAATCCGAAAACGCCTGAAACGGAGGTTCGCTATGGAGCAAAAGTATGAGATGCTTTGTCTGAAAAATCAGATCTGCTTTCCGCTGTACGCCTGCTCCCGTGAGATCATCAAGCAGTACCGTCCTTTTCTCGAAGCACTCGACCTGACCTACACGCAGTACATTGCGATGATGGTCATCTGGGAGGAGCGCTGCCTGAATGTCAAGGAGCTTGGCAAGCGGCTCTATCTCGATTCCGGCACGCTGACGCCCGTGCTCAAATCCCTCGAAGCCAAGGGCTATCTGCTCCGCCGCCGTTCCAAGGAGGACGAACGTGTACTCCTCGTTGAGCTCACACCCGAAGGGGCTGCACTGCGTGACAAAGCCGTGAACGTCCCCATGCAAATGGCTGCCTGCTCCCGGCTGACACCGGAGGAGGCGCAGACGCTGTACCGCCTGCTCTACAAAATTCTCGGCAGAACGCCGGGTGAGGAATGAACGGTGATCGGGCGGTTTTGAGAACAAATGAGAATCCCCCGGTGCTTTCCCGGCACCGGGGGCAATTTTTATCTATGCACTGACTGCGCCAGATATTCCTCCAGCGTTCCCGTAAAGGTCTGCGCACCGAGCTCGGCGGCGTAGCTGAGGATCACAGCCGCATCGCCGGCATTGACGCTGCCGTCGCTGTTGACATCGGCAAGGGCGGACTGCTGCGCTGTCAGTCCGGCGTCATCCCCTGCCCCGATACGAGCCGCTGCGATCAGGACATCGGCTGCATCCGAAGCATCAATGGTCTTGTCCAGATTCACATCACCAAGCCCGAACTCCGGTCCCTCAAACGGCGTTCCGGCTGCGGCGGTGCCGTCGTAGATATAGCCTGTCATGGGCGGCGTGTTGGTGTTGCTGTCCACGCCGAGCGCCTGAATCTCGTCACTCGTGAGCTGCACCATGTCCAGATACTTCTCAGCAATTTCGCCCTGCCCTGCCAGAGTGATGATCGCCTGGTAATCATTGCTGTCCATATCCGCCGGAATCCAGATTTCATTCTGCGCATCATAGGTAAACCGCACATTCCGGACAGTCTCGGTGATCTCCACATCCTCGTAGGTGCGGCTATACGTATAGCGGTACGTGATCTCCGGAAATGCCGTCTGCGTCAGGATGATATCGCTCTGCGGATGCTCCTCCCAGACTGTGCCCGGTTCCCAGATCTCGTGCGAGCCGATGTATCTGCCATCGACCCACGTATCCGACCCGTAGCCCAGCGGACCCCACCAGTAAATGCTGCCGCCGGTTCCCACCGGGTCTGCGTTCAAGCTGCGGTCGCTGCCGGTGTCGTACAGGTAGGCATACGCCGAGCTGTAGCCGCCGAAGATCGACCCGATGCTCGTCATCCGCACCCAGGCGCCGTCACCGACGGTATCCATCACCGCATCCCAGGTCAGCGTGTCCACATCCGGCACATCGTCCGGAACTTCGAGCTTTGCGTAATCGCCGAGCAGCGTGCGGATGGATGTCATGTCATAGCCGGGGGCTTCCTCCTCGAAGGTGAAGGTTTGCAGCACCTGGTCGGGGTCAATGCCCTGTCCCGTGCCAGAGCCCTGACCGCCGTAGGATTTCGTTTCGCCGCCGTTTGTCACGTCAATGAGCCAGTGCGAGGAATCGCTCCACTTGTAGGTCGCATTTTCATCGAGCCGCTTGGCAACGGCGCCCATCATGGACGGGAATCCCACGGAATCGTACCGCAGCGGATACAGCGAGCTTGCCAGTAAGGTCTGGTTGCCGCTGCGTGCGTAAGGCGACTGGATGTAGAACGTCTGGTCAACGTGCGGCGAATTGGACAAACTCCAGAACTCGCCCTTGCGCTGCACCTCGCCCCGGATGTACGAGCCGCTGTACAGACAGATCGAGGAAAATCCCTTCTGCACCGCATCCATTTTCGCAAAGAAATCCGAGCCTTCCGCATACGTTGCAATGAGGTAATCCACATCATCATAAAGCTGCGGCAGCGTGATCTGCGTGTCAAGATCTACCCAGATCTCGTTGCGGTCGGTCTCATATTCGATCTCGCCGGTGGAGAGGTTGTGGACGGGGATCGTCCGGGGCGCACTGGTCTGCGTGTCGATCTGGAGCGTGAGCACACCGCCGTCCGTTCCGGACCCGACAAACAAATAGCCGCCGTTTACCCGGTAGGTCGCCGTATCCTCGTACTTCACATCGGCAAAGAGTGCTTCCTTGAGCTTGATCTCGCCCTCGTCGCCGTACACGGTGTCCTTGTCCACGAAACGGAAGGAGTACGGGTCGGGGTTGTCGGTACGGACGTAGAAATAGTCATGGAACGGCGCCATCAGCGGAAAGACCTCGTAAGTATACCCTGCCGGCGCTTCCCCCTCCAGCGCCACGAATGTCCTGCCGTACTTCTTCGCATAGTTCTCTGCCAGAGAACCGGGATAGCCGCAGATCGTGGTGTTTGCAGGGATGGTGTATTCGCTGTCTGCGATCCTGCAAAGGGGATTTTCGATGGTCACGGATGTGAGCGCATCACAGCCGTTGAACACGTAATCCATGAGAAGTGACACATTCGCCGGAAATACCACCGACGTCACCTCTGTATTTCCTGCAAAGGCGTAGGCATCGACCTTCGTCACATCCTCCGGCACCGTCACATCGCCTGTCACCGCCGATGCATCATACAGCACACCCTGATGCACAAAGAACGGGTTTGCAGCCTGCCATGCCGTCCCGGCAAAGGCGCCCTTGCCGATCGTGGTCAGGGTTTCGGGGAGCGTGACGGACGCAAGCGAGGTGCAGTCCTCAAATACGCCGCTGCTCATGTACGTGACCGTGTCCGGGATCACGACGGACGTCAGCCCCGTGCATCCCCTGTAGGCATTGGCGCTGATGGAGGTGACACTCGCCGGGAATGTGATCTCCGTCAGCCCTGTACAGCCCTCACACAGACCAAACGGGATCTCCTCGATCGTATCCGGCAGCACCAGAGCGGTCAGCCCCGTGCAGCCCGAAAAGGCGCCGCTGCCGATCTTGGTCACGCTGTCGGGAATGGTGACGGAGGTCATCGCCGTATTGTCCTGAAAGGCATAATCCGAAATGGCAGTCACGTCATCCGGGATCACCACATCCCCTTCGACGCTGCTGCCGTTTAGCAGGATGTGGTTGATGATGGTCATGGGATGCTGTACCAGCCAGGGCGTTCCGGCAAAGGCAGAACCGCCGATATCCGTTACAGATGCAGGAATGGAAATATCCGTCAGGCTCGTGCAGCCGTCAAATGCGTTACTGCCGATATAGCTGACGCCCTCCGGGATGGTAATGGATGTGAGGCTCTCGCAATTACAGAACATACTGTCAGCGATCTTCGTCATGCCCTCCGGCAGCGAAACGGTCGTCAGCAAGCTGCATGAGTTAAATATACCGCTGCCGTACTCTGTCACGCTCGCCGGAATGGTAACAGAAACGAGCCCGGAGCACGCATAAAATGCCCATGTCCTGATATTGGTGACGCCATCCTCAATGATGACGTTCCTGATATCCGAACGGTACGACCACGGCGAATCCGAGGAGGACGCCCAGCCCTTGTCCTCGCCCATAGTCCCACTGCCGGAAATGGTGAGGGTGCCCTCCTCATCAAGTGACCAGTTCACCTCACCCCACGTTCCGGAGGTCTCATACGAGGCACTGGCAGGCAGCACCGCAGAACCCGGCAAACACCCGGCAGTCCCCGTAATTCCCAGCACCGCACACAGCACCAGGATCCCAATTCGTTTCCGCATAGCACATACTCCCTCCGCATCCGAAAACAAGGTTCCGGTTGTTATATAAGTTTATTACCATCATACCACGTTAGAGAAAGAATGTCAACAAGATGGGCGGTATTTTAGGAAAGGGGTGTAAGGCTTTGTGGGCAAAGGGGACGTGGGTCTGTTAGTGCGGTTGGGGGTGGGGCTCCTGGGAACGGCGCCCTCGCCGTTTTTGCGAGAAAAAGAGCCCCCTCCCCTCCGGGGAGGGGGTTGGGGGTGGGGTCTCCGGGGAACAGCCCCTCGCCCTTTTTGCGAGAAAAGCCCCCTCCCCTCTGGGGAGGGGGTTG
>CACXGK010000165.1 GCA_902767115.1 uncultured Ruminococcus sp. | reverse complement strand
GCATAAAAATGCCCCCTTTCGTTAGACTTTGATTCGGTATATCTCTATTATACCACATTGTCTAACAAAAGGGGAGCATTTCACAAAATGACCGATGGGGATTTTGTAATACGTTCTTAGTTGTACTTTTCGAGGAGCTGACGGATCTTCTCGTGCGGATCGATCACGGTGCTGATGGAAACATCGTGGTTGATGGATGCGATGAAGTATGCCACATACTTGGAAACGTCAACCTCATGGAACCACTCACGGCTCAGCAGCTCAGGGCTTCTGTAGGTCAGGTTGGTGCCGAATACGCCGCTGATGAAGCCGTCTGCATATGCCTTGTCGAACTTGTCCAGACCATTGGTGAAGATGGAATAGGTTGCATAAGCGAAGATGCGCTTTGCGCCACGCTCCTTGAGGGCATAGGCGATATCAAGCATGGACTCACCGGAGGAAATGATATCATCCGCAATGAAAACATCCTTGCCGGTCACATCGTTGCCGAGGTACTCGTGTGCAACGATCGGGTTTCTGCCGTTGACGATCTTGGAGTAGTCACGGCGCTTGTAGAACATACCCATATCCACGCCCAGCTCGGAAGCATAGAGCATATTTCTGCCCAGTGCGCCCTCGTCGGGGGATACGACCATGAAGGTCTCCTTGGTCGCATGGAAGCCGTCGATGCTCTCGTACATCGCCTTGAGCACCTGGTAGGACGGGATCACGTTGTCAAAGCCCATCAGCGGGATGGCATTGCAGACACGGGGGTCATGCGCATCAAAGGTCACGATATTTGCAACACCCATTGCCTGAAGCTCCTGGAGAGCCACTGCACAGTCAAGAGACTCACGGTAGTTTCTTCTGTGCTGTCTGCCGCCGTACAGGATCGGCATGATGACGTTGATTCTGTGCGCCTTACCGGATGCCGCCTGGATGATACGCTTGAGATCCTGAAAATGATCATCCGGACTCATGGCATTGGTCTTGCCGAAGTAGTCATATGTAATGCTGTAGTTGCCCATGTCGGTGATGATGAACAGATCGTTGCCACGAACGGTCTCCTTGATCATGCCCTTGCCATCACCAGAGGAGAAACGGGGGCACTCACTCTCCACGAGGAAGGAGTCGGTCTGGAAACCACCCTTGTGCGCCCACTTGACGAGATAATCATTGATCTTCTCACCAAGCTCAGTGGCACTGTTCATAGCAATCAGGCTCAGCGGTGCGACATTGGTCTTGTGGTCAAACAGAACTTCATTATTCGTACTCATACTTTCTCTCCCCTTCGCTGTGCAGCAGCGAAGGTTTCCTCCCTTGCTGTATTTTATTGTAGGCAGCAAGCCCTGCCCAAAGCATACCTTGATCTACGGATCCCCCGATGCAGGATCACTTGCAGAACTTCTCGATATAACGATCGATATCCTCGGCGATGATCGTCTTGGCTGTTTCCAGATCCTCTACCTCATTGACGGCAGTCGTCTTGTTTTCCAGTTCCTTATAGACCCGGAAGAAGTGCGTCATTTCAGCAAAAATATGCGGCGGAAGCTCATCGATCGACTGGTAGGTATTGTAATTCGGGTCGTCAAACGGGATCGCAATGATCTTGTCGTCATGACGTCCGGAATCGATCATGCGGATCACACCGATCGGATAGCAGCGCACGAGCGTCATCGGCAGAAGCGCCTCCGAGCAGAGCACGAGCACATCGAGCGGATCCTCATCATCAGCGTAAGTACGTGGAATCAAGCCATAGTTTGCCGGATAGTGCGTGGATGTATGCAGGATCCGGTCAAGCTTCATGAGTCCGGTTTCCTTATCCAGCTCATACTTGATCTTGCTGCCCTTCGGAATCTCGATCACAGCGACAAAATCCTCGGCATTGATGCGCTTCGGACTGATATTGTGCCAGATATTCAACGATACTCCCTCCTGTTCCGGGCAGAAATCGCCCTATAGTTCTATTATAACCGATGGATCTACAGTTTGTCAATGCTTACTGCCGGAAAAATCGAACTTTGGGGAATTTGATAGATTTGCACAAAAGCAATATCTCGCTTTTGGTGAAATAGCGAATCACCTCTGACGCCGAAAAGAGCCGGCGGTACGGATACCGCCAGCTCTATATCGCTTACTTATTCAGATATTTGTCCATAACATCGCAGAAATCGAACGTTGCAAAGTAATCCGCAGGTGTCTCGGCACGGCGGATCATCTTGACAGAACCATCCTCGCAGAGGAGCAGCTCAGCGGAGCGCAGCTTGCCGTTGTAGTTGTAGCCCATCGAGAAGCCATGCGCACCGGCATCGTGGATATACACCAGATCACCGATCTCCACAGGCGGCAGCATACGGTCGATTGCAAACTTATCGTTATTCTCGCAAAGACCGCCGGTCACGTCACACTTGTAGGTACACGGCTCGTTCTCCTTGCCGAGCACGGTGATGTGGTGGTAAGCGCCGTACATTGCCGGACGCATGAGGTTGGCAGCGCACGCATCCAGACCCACGTACTCCTTGTAGATGTGCTTCTTGTGGAGCACACGGGACACGAGGGCACCGTAGGGTGCGAGCATGAATCTGCCCATTTCCGTAAAGATCGCTACATCGCCCAGACCTGCCGGTACGAGGATCTCGTCGAATACCTTGTGAACGCCCTCACCGATCGCCATGATGTCATTCGGCTGCTGGTCAGGCTTGTAGGCAACACCGACACCGCCGGACAGATTGATGAACTTGATGTCCGCACCGGTCTCATTCTTGAGATCCACAGCGAGCTGGAACATCTGCTTGGCAAGAGTCGGATAGTAGTCATTGGTGACAGTATTGGACGCAAGGAACGCATGGATGCCGAAGTGCTTTGCGCCGAGCTTCTGGAGCTTGCGGAAGCCCTCAAACATCTGCTCACGGGTAAAACCGTACTTAGCGTCCTCCGGGGAATCCATGATCTGTGTGGAGATCGTAAACTTGCCGCCGGCATTGAAACGGCAGCAGATGGTCTCCGGAATACCGGTCAGCTTGTCCAGATAGTCCACATGGGTCAGGTCATCGAGGTTGATGTACGCACCCAGCTTGTAAGCGAGCTCGTAATCCTGCGCTGGAGTCACGTTCGAGGAGAACATGATATCACTGCCCGAAAAACCGCAAGCATCGGACATTTGCAGCTCGGTGTAAGACGAGCAGTCCACGCCGCAGCCCTCCTCCTTGAGGATCTTGAGAATGAACGGGTTCGGGGTCGCCTTCACTGCGAAATACTCTTTATAGCCCTTATTCCAGGCAAAAGCCTTCTTTACAAGCCTTGCATTCTCACGAATGCCCTTCTCATCGTAAATATGAAACGGGGTGGGGTAGGTCTTTGCGATCTCCTCCGCCTGCTCCTTGGTGATAAACGGGATTTTTTCCATGGGAATCACTCCTTGTTTTTGATAGAAAATCAATTGTATACGTATGGGATACAGTTTATTATACCATATCTTTCAGGATTCGTCAAGACGTGCAGAAAAAACTTTCAAATTTTAAGTTCCCGCATCGCATCCTCGACATCGAGGTCGATCTCGAACCACTCCAGGATATACAGCACGTCTGCCGCCAGAATATCCTGCACCTCCGTCCTGCTCTCCGGAAAGGCGCCTGCTGCCGTGATGCAGACCTTGTCAAACTGCTTCTGCACCTTGGCAGGGTCACGCTGTCCCTGTTCGAGGAAGGAGATTGTCTGCTTCATCTGGTTTTTGAGCTTGTCAACGCTTTTCTTCGGGAAGCTGCTGTCGCCGTACAGATCGGCAAGCAGCTCGTAGGATTCATCAAATTTCATAGTGTATTCCTTTCTGCCAGAATGGTTTGCAGTTCGGATGCGGTCAGGCTGCTGTCGGGTGCAAATGCATCGGAATGCACATACCGTAAAATCCCTTCCGCAAACACCCGTACCTCCGGACGTTCCATCACTTCGTCAAGCCGTGCGGTGCAGACGAGCAGTCTGCCCTTGCCCACGGTACATTCAAAAAGCAGTCCAAGCTTGTGGTTGCGCTCGAAATTGTCGATCATCTGGACGATCGGCTGCACGGGTGTGCCGTCGAGAATGGCAAGATCGGCATGGCTGACGATGTCGTACCACTGCGGCGTAGACCAGCGCTCGGCGCCGAAATCCTGCACCGCCGGGTGCTCATTTTGGATGCAAAGTCCGAGTGTGCCGACCGGCACCTCCTTGCCCATGCTTTCGGAAATACTCCGAAACATCGGATAGCACCAGAAATCGCTGCAATAGAAGCCCTTAACAGCATTCGCAAGCGACTTTGGCAGGAGCAGCACACGTTCCCCTTCCGCCAGTGCCTTGCAGGCGGCATCGACGTCATGCGTGATGCAGACGCTGTCGCTTGCAAACCGGACATCCGGCACGTCCGGGAACTGCCAGAGCGTGTAGCCATTCCGGGTATGCGGCAGTTCAAGCGTGACCTCAATGCGCTGCACAGATGTTACAGGCGGCAGCGGCAGTTCAAGCCTGCCGATGGAAAAGAGCCCCTGTCCGTCAATATCCACATCCATTTCGCCCTGCAACAGGATTTGTCCACCGGCAGCGACCGCATACCGCATGGGCGCATGGACCGCAAACGGCGCATGGTGCCGCAGCTTGATCTCCATGCAGAGCGCATCCGTCAGGCAGTAGTCCGGGAACATTCCAAGCAATACGGAATCCGAGCAAAAGCCACGCCATTCCTCCGGCGTCACCAGCCCCTTGGAATCCATGAAGGCATCCAGAACGCCGACAAGTGCCGTTCCCTGCCCGGAAAAGTCCTGAATATCCAGGATCTGACATCCTGCGACAGACGCCGAGCGCATCACGGCTTCGAGCTCCTCCTTGTAGCACTGCACAGCAAGCTTGCCGGAGCAGGTGAAGAAATCCTTCCACTGCGAGAGCATCCCCGCCTGCTCCAGGCGTTCCCGGAAGATCTCGAAATTGCAGGCTTCGAGGACGCCGGTGTATTTTTCGATCTCATCGTAATTCGGGTACGTCACGTACTGCCCGATCTCGTGCGTGACAACGGGTTTATTCGGGCAAAGTCCGCTGGTCGCCTGATCGATGCGCACTTTCTTGACGCCTGTTCCGTACTGGATCTCGATCTCCTGCGCATCGTCCTGCGCTTCCGAAACGGCTGTCAGTTCCGGATGGATGATCGCATCATAGCTGTGCATCGTGGACGGACGCTCCGCCTGGATGTGACCATACGGCTGGTCACAGGCGCCGTAGCTGCCACGAATGAGCCTGTCCTTCGACAGGCGCACGCCGACGAAATAATCATCCTCCGGCAGGATATTTGGCCAGAACTGGAAATTATTGCAGCCCTGCGTCATCAGGATGCGGTTCTCGTGCTGCTTGTAATACCGCAGAATTTCGCCCATGCGTTCCGCACTTCCCCACAGCTCATTGCCAAGGGAGAACATACAGAAGGACGGATGATGCCCGAAGCTTTCAAGAATGCGTCTGCCCTCTGCGATGAGATATGCCTGCTCGGCAGCGTCAAAGCCCTCATCCTCCGGCGCATGGATGGAACCCCAGAACGGCACCTCCGGCTCCATATAAATGCCCAGCCGGTCAGCCGCAGCAAAGGCAGCATCGGGGGGCGTGCAGGTGTGGAAACGGTAGTGATTGATGCCGTAGGACTTAGCAATGCGCATGACACGCATCCAGCTCTCCACGTCCGTCGGCGCTGCGCCTTCGAGCGGAAAGATCATGCCGTCATGCTTGCCACGCAGCAGCAGCGGTCTGCCGTGATTGGTAAAGTACCGTTCCTCCGCACGGAAGTCCGTCAGTCCCAAGCAGACCTCCGTGACATCATCAGAGCCGCACGGCTGCAAATGCATTTGTGCAGTCACAGGGTTATATTCATCCCAGAGGGGCGCATCGTCCCCAAGCGCCATGACCGCCTTGCATCTGCCGTCGGGAAGCCTTGTCAGCGGCAATTTCTGTTCCGGTATCTCGGCAAGTTTTCCCTGTTCGCCGACCCAGATACCAGATGCTTTGATCTCGTCAAAATCGCCTTCCGTGCGCAGGAAAAACGTCACCTCACGCCTTTGAGCATTCGTTTCCGGACGGACATTTTTGATGCACACGTCAGCAAAAAAACGAAGGCTGATCTCGCCTGTGATGCCGTTCCAGTTTGTCTGGGTATCCGGGGATGTCATATGACCGCCACGGGTCGGGTACTGGGAATTGTCCACGCAGATCAGGAGCCGGAGCTTGTCTGCGGCAGCGTAGGCGCTCAGGTCATAGCAATGCGGTGTACACAGGCTGTTGCAGCTCCCGATGCGGTCGCCGTTGACCCAGAGGGTCGTCACACGGGTGCGTTCCAGGAATAGCTGCAAATGCCGTGAGGACGGCACATCCCCGATCTCCACCTCCCGGTAAAACCAGGCGTTGCCGAGGTACGGATAGCGTTCTGTCAGGCAGCCGTCCTCACGCTTGCCCATCCCCTTGCCTTTTTTCTCCTGTGCTGTTGTGCCGGGGAGGTGGATGGTATCGTGAAATGCGGACAGATCCGGCGGAAAGCCGGTATATTTCTTTTCTTCATCGGCATAAAACTGCCATTGCCCATCAAGGCGGATTTGGTATTGCATACGGGATCCTCCCTGTTCTGTCTATGTATAATCACACACAGCCCGTCCCTGTTTCCAGAGCCGGGCTTTGTGGTGGTTTTGCTGTAAGCTTACTTTGCAGTGAGCATACGGTTGAGTGCGCTGAAGAGCGCTGCTGCGGAGGAGTCGCTGATATCCTTGCGGATGCCAACGCCCCAGAAGGTCTTGCCGTCTGCCTCGATGCCAACATAGGAAACGGCATCAGACTTGGAAGAAACGGTGAGTGCGTGCTCAGTATAGGTATGGATGGTAAACTGCCTGCCAAGGAACGCCTTGAGCGCATTGGTAACTGCATCAAGTCTGCCGTCGCCGTCGGACTTGATGGTGAACTCCTGCCCATTCTGGTGAAGAGTCACAGTCGCCTGGATGCCGTTCTTCTGAACGTAGTGTACCTCGTTGAATTCCAGCGGCGCAGCGAGGTTCACGTAAGTGGACTGG
>CACXGK010000164.1 GCA_902767115.1 uncultured Ruminococcus sp. | reverse complement strand
TCCGTCCTACGTGCTCGGCGGTCAGAATATGATCATTGCGCACTCCGATCAGGATGTTGTGGAGTATATGGACATCATCACGTCCCATATGATCGAGAACCCTGTCCTCATCGACAAGTACATGATGGGTACCGAGGTCGAGGTCGATGCCATCTGCGACGGCAAGGACTTTCTCATCCCCGGCATCATGGAGCATATCGAGCGTGCCGGCGTGCATTCCGGCGATTCCATCTCAATTTATCCGGCGCAGAACCTCTCACAGAAGGTACGTGAGACCATCATTGAGTATACCCGCCGCCTGTCGCTCGCTCTCAATGTCATTGGTCTGGTGAACATCCAGTATGTTGTGTACCGTGGCGAGGTCTATGTCATCGAGGTGAACCCCCGTTCGTCCAGAACTGTGCCGTACATCTCGAAGGTCACGGGCATCCCGATGGTCGATATTGCGACAAAAATCATGTTCGGTGCGACCTTGAAGGAGCTTGGCTACGAGTCGGGGCTTTACCCGGAGGGCGACTACGTTGCCGTCAAGGTGCCGGTATTCAGCTTTGAAAAGCTCCAGGACGTGGACACCATGCTCGGCCCGGAGATGAAGTCCACCGGTGAGTGTCTGGGTATCGGTCACAGCTTTGAGGATGCACTCCTCAAGGGTCTGGTCGCTGCCGGCTATGACCTTAAACGTGAGGGCGGCGTGCTGATCTCCGTGCGGGATTCCGAGAAGCGTGAGATCGTCAAGATCGCCGACAAGTTCTCCCGTATGGGATTCGACCTGTATGCGACCAGCGGCACCGCAAGCTACCTCAACCGCAACATGATTGCTACCAACACCGTCCGCAAGATCTCCGAAGGCTCCCCGAATACCATTGACCTTCTGGAAAGCGGCAAGATCCACTATATGATCTCCACATCCGCCAAGGGCAGAATGCCGGCAAGAGATTCCGTCAAGATGCGCCGCAAGTCCATCGAGCGTTCCATCTGTTCACTGACGGCGGTCGATACAGCCAATGCCCTTGCCAATGTGCTGCTGTCCGGCAGAACGATGGACGACGTGGAGCTTGTAGATATCACAAACATTTGATCCGCCACATGACGATGCACTGCATGGTCTAAAACGCAGGAGGTAAAATTTGAGAACCCCGAAACTGATCGCCGGTATCCTTGTACTCGGTGTAATGCTGACCGGATGCTCCCGGCATCCCAAGGCGGACTTTTCGATCCCGACCGAAACGACCGTCACAGAGACCACTGTCACAGAGACCCAGGGCTTTACTGCCCCCACACAACCGGAGGAACCCGGATTTGATGATGCGGATGCTGCCTATCAGGCGTATCTGGACGCTTTTCAGGCGATGGACGTGGATACGTACTGCGCCCTGTTCAACCCTGCCGAGGTCGAGGCTGCCGGAAATGTCCCCTCGAAATTCCTGAAAAATCGGTTTGATCTGAAAATGGATGCCGATTACCAGAGCTTTCTTTCCCGTACCGATCCGGATATGTTCCGGAAGATCGCAGCGGCGGATTTCAATACCTGCCAGAATGCGATGGTCACATCCGGCGTGTCCGGTGAGGCGTGGGAGATCGAGCCCGGCAAGCGCACGGTCATGCGTGACAACGAGGTGCAGTCCTTTGCCAATTCGCTCCATCTCGATATTACACGGGGCTTCATCCGGGATATGTTCTATTTCGTCGGGCAGGAAAGCGGTGAGCGTGTGGAGGGACAGGTCGTGTACCTGCTCTGCATCGACGACAGATGGTATCCGAGCTACACCAAGGCGTGCGTGCCGCTTGCCATCAGCCTGAGCGATCTCGACCCCGAATTTGCCTCTGAAACCACTACGGAAAGCGAGGACTAAGCTATGAAATACACACAGGGTTGCTACCCGATCGTTGAGAAAAAGCTCATTGCGCAGGATACCGTGAGCATCACGCTCCGCTGTCCGGAGGTCGCTGCCGCAGCGCAGCCCGGTCAGTTCGTCCACATCCTGCCAAAGGGCTATGGTCTGCGCCGCCCGATCTCCATCGCCGGCATTGACCCCGAAGCCGGAACACTGCGCCTGGTCTTTGCCATCCGTGGCAAGGGTACCAAGGAGCTCGCCGGACTGAACGAGGGCGAGTACATGGACATGATCGCACCGCTCGGTCACGGCTTTACACTGAAAAATGACGCCCAGCACGTTGTCCTCGTCGGCGGCGGAATCGGCGTGCCGCCTATGCTGCCGCTTGCCAAATTCTACGGCACAAAGGCAACGGCAATCTCCGGTTTCCGCAGCTTCCAGCAGGTCATTTTGCAGGAGGATCTCGAAGCCCTCGGTGCGCAGACCATCTGCTGCACAGAGGACGGCACCGCCGGCGCTGTCAAGGGCTTTGTGACCACGCCGCTGGAGCAGCTTCTGAGTGAGGGCGTGGATGCGGTCTATGCCTGCGGTCCGATGCCGATGCTGCGTGCTGTGGCGGATGTTTGTATGCGAACCGGTACCTATTGCGAGGTTTCGCTGGAGGAGCGCATGGCGTGCGGCGTTGGCGCCTGTCTGGGCTGTGCGTGCAGGACACGGGACGAGAAGGGCGAGGAGCAGTTTGTTCACGTCTGCAAGAACGGCCCCGTTTTCAAGGCTGAGGAGGTGCAGTGGTAATGGCTGATCTGTCTGTCAATATTTGCGGTGTTGAGTTCAAAAACCCCATCATTCCGGCATCCGGCGTGTTTGGGTACGGACGTGAGTATGAGGAATTCTATCCGCTGTCCCGCTTGGGCGGCATCGCCACCAAGGGTACCACCGGCACAAAGCGTACCGGTAACATCGCCCCCAGAATTGCCGAAACACCGGCAGGAATGCTCAATTCTGTGGGACTTCAGAATCCGGGTATCGACCATTTCATCGCCAAGGAGCTTCCGAATCTCCTGACCAAGGACACCGTGATCCTGGCAAATATCGCCGGCTCCACACCGGAGGAATGTGCCGAAGTTGCGGCAAAACTCGACAGCACCGATGTTCACATGATCGAGTTGAACATCTCCTGCCCGAACGTCAAGCAGGGTGGTGCGGCATTTGGTACGTCCTGCACGATGGCGGAGCAGGTGACAGCCGCCGTCCGCAAGGCGACCTCCAAGCCCCTCGTGGTCAAGCTCTCCCCGAACGTCACGAGCATCACCGACATTGCCAAGGCGGTCGAGGCTGCCGGTGCGGATGCGGTCTCCCTCATCAACACCCTCCTCGGAATGCGCATCGACATCAAGACCCGGCGCCCGATCCTTCACAATAATGTGGGCGGACTTTCGGGTCCTGCAATCTTCCCGGTCGCTGTGCGCATGGTCTGGCAGGTAGCAAATGCCGTCAACATCCCGATCATCGGCATGGGCGGCGTGACGACCGGCGAGGACGCCATTGAACTGATGGAAGCCGGTGCGTCCGCTGTGCAGGTGGGCATGGCTTGCTTTACAGACCCGTTTGCGCCGGTCAAGATCATCGGGGAGATGAACGATTTCCTCGATGCACATGGCATTTCTGCCGTGCGTGACATCGTTGGCACGGTGCAGCCGTGGTGATGGCATGAAGATCTTAGCTGTGGATTTCGGCGACTCCCGGACGGGGCTTGCCATCTGCGACAAAGCGGAATTTCTCGCATCGCCCCTCACCGTCATTCACGAGAAGGGCTTTGAGCGCTGCGCACAGGCGGTTTCGGCGCACGCCAGGGAGCAGAGGGCGGAGCTCATTGTTGTGGGTCTCCCGAAGAATATGAACAATTCGGTCGGCGAGCGTGCCGAGAAATGCACCGCATTTGCGGAGCGTCTGCACGAGCTGACCGACCTCGAATGCGTCATGTGGGACGAGCGTTCCACGACCGTTCTGGCGCACAATTACCTCAACACGACCAACACCCGTGGCAAAAAACGCAAGGCGGTGGTCGATGCCGTGGCAGCAGTCATCATTCTGGAGAGCTATCTGGGCTACCGCAAGAATGCCGCTGATCGTCAGAATACGGAAACAGTCGAATAAGTAACCGAAGCGGGGCGAATTTTGCCCCGCATTTGGTGTTTATTTCAGGACATCGGTCATGTCGTTCAGCGCATCGCCGGCAGCCTTGAGCATTTTGCCAGCCTTGCGCTTGAGCGAGCGCTTTTTCTTATCCTTGGAATTGATGAGCATAAAGCACGCCGCACCGACCGATGCGCCGACAGAAATGCCCTTGAGCATTGCGTTCCAACTCATGTTTCTACCTCCTTGCAGCCTCGGACTGCAAGGATAGTATGCCCCGGAATCCGCCGTCGATTCCGCTCTTTTCTTGGAAAGGATATCCATATGCCAAAGCTTCACATCGTTCTCTGCGAACCGCAAATTCCGCAGAATACCGGCAATATTTCACGCACCTGCGCTGTGACAGGTGCGGTGCTGCATTTGATAAAGCCGTATGGCTTTGAGATCACCGACAAGAATCTCAAACGGGCTGGGCTCGATTACTGGGATAAGCTGGAAATTCTGGAATATGCCGATCTATCAGCTTTTCTGGAAAGCCATGCGGACGAACGTATTTACTATTTCACGACCAAAGCCCGTTCGTGCCACAGCGATGTGACCTACCCGACCGACCGGGATGTGTACCTGATGTTCGGCAGGGAGGACGCAGGACTGCCGGAGGAGCTTCTCGTGCAGCACCCGGAAACCGCCGTGCGGATCCCGATGCGCCCGACGCTGCGGAGTTTGAATTTGTCCAATTCGGTGGCGATCGCAGCGTATGAGGTGCTGCGCCAGTGGAATTACCCGGATATGACGGCGCAGGGAAATTTGACAAAGTACGAGTGGGAGTAGGAGGGAACACGATGATAAAGCTCGAACACCCGGAGATCAAAGCGGCTGTCGTGATGAAAAACGGCAAGATATCTGCACAAACAGAATCAGCGGATACACTCTTTCCGCAGTATTCCATCACGAAAAGCTTGCTGTCCTTATGCATTGGCATCCTAATCGACGAGGGTCGGATTTCTCTGGAATCGACTGTTGTCGATTATCTTGATTTGCCGAAGGATGCGCCGTTGGCGGCGGTGACGCTCGAAGAGCTCATGACGATGCGCTCCGGGCTCACGCAGGAGCTTTTGTTTGCGGACCGCAAGACCTGCCCGGATTATCTGGCGGCTTGCCTTGCGTGTGAGAAGGGAAAAGGGCGATTTCACTACAATAACGCCGATGCGTACCTCGCCGGACGCATGGCGGAAGCGGCTTGCGGAATGCGGCTTTCCGACTTCATCGAGCAGCGTATTTTCACGCCGCTCGGCATCCGGCAGTTCGATTTCGAGTACGATCCGCAGGGGCATTTCTTTGGAGCCAGCGGCTTGATGCTGTCCACACTCGACCTTGCAAAGCTTGGAAATTCCGTCCTTTCCGGCGAGCTCTACCCCAAAGAATTCATCCACGAGGCGACCCGTCCGCACACCATTTCCGACAAGGGGAAGGGTTACGGGCTGTTCTTCTGGATTCACCCGGACTACTTTTATATGAGCGGCAAGTGGGGGCAGAAATGCGTCATGCTCCCGAAGTCCCAGCGGGTCATCTGCGTCAACGCCGAAGACCCGGAAAATCGCATCGTTTCGGGATTTATCCGCAACGAACTGATGCGCATTGACGGGGAGGACGCCCATGACATATGACCTGCTCATCATCGGCGGCGGCGCTTCGGGACTGGCGGCGGCTGTAACCGCAAAATCCCTTGGAATCGGGAAAATTGCCGTTCTCGAAAGGCTCCCTCGTGTCGGCAAAAAAATCCTTGCGACCGGCAATGGCAGATGCAATCTCAGCCACACGCCCATTACGGCGGAGAATTTCCGGGGGAGTGTGGATGTAGCGCCGATTTTAGCGGAATTTGGCGATGTGAAGGCGTTTTTTGAAACACTTGGGCTTTACATCCGGACGGATGACGCCGGGCGGATGTATCCGCACACGATGGCGGCAACGTCCGTGCTCGATGCGTTCCGGCTGCGGATGCGTGAGGATGGGGTGGAGGAGATCTGCGATGCGCAGGTCGATTCGCTGCATTTCACCAAAGGCTTGTGGCACGTCAAAACGACGGGCGTCGATTACGCTGCGCCCTACGTGATCTTTGCCGCCGGGGGCTTTGCGGCGCCGAAGCTTGGCACGGATGGGAGTGCTTGGGATTTGCTGAAAAAGCTCGATATTCCTATTGTTTCGCCCAATCCCAACCTCTGCCCGGTGCTCTCGGATGCCAGGATGCTGCGGCAGCTCAAAGGACTTCGGGTCAAGGGCGAGATCACGCTGTACGACCAGGACGACGCTGTTCGCACGGAAATCGGCGAGGTGCAGTTCACGGACAAGGCGCTGTCCGGCATTTGCGTGTTCAATCTGTCTGGGTTTATCGACACCCGTCGATTTGAGGATTATTTCCTGCTGTTTGACCCGTTGCCGGAGCTCGGCTTCGACATCGAAAGCATCCTCTACACGCTCCAGGGCACCCGGTACGGGATGAATTGCGAGGAGATGCTCAGCGGTCTGCTGCCGAAACCGTTGGTCCGTTTGATACTGAAAAACGCTGATATATCGCCGGACTATCCCTGCTCGGAATTATCTGGTCAGGAAATTCGACGCCTGTCGATTAGCTCTCGCAGCCTGACGTTTCCGGTCAAAGGACTTGCTGGATTTGAGCAGGCGCAGTCCACTCGTGGTGGTGTGCCGGGGCGTGCGCTCGATGCGCATTTGCAGGTCAGGTCGCATCCGGGGCTGTATGTCACGGGCGAGGCGGCGGATGTTCACGCCGACTGCGGCGGCTATCATCTGCACTGGTGCTGGGCGAGCGGTGCGGCTGCGGCATCCGATATTGCACGTAAAATGGGATAAATCCCGAAAGGAGTACTATGATTCGCATTCAGAATATCCGGCTGCCGCTTGACTACACGGAGGACACGCTCCGCCGTGCGGTCGGGCAGAAGCTCCACATTCCCTTTGACAAGATTCGTTCCATCAAGCTCCGCAAGCGCTCGGTCGATGCCCGGAAACGGGACGCCATTTCGTTCCTGGCAACCCTCGATGTCAAGGCGGAGGGGGAGAACCGCATCCTCTCAAAAACCAAGAAAGATCGGGATATTTCTCTCGTGACCGAGAAGCCCTACCGGGTACCGGTCTGCAAGTCGGCTGACCGCCCGGTGATCGTCGGGTTCGGACCGGGCGGAATGTTTGCAGCGTTCGTGCTGGCGAAAGCCGGACTGCGCCCCATCGTGCTCGAACGTGGCAAGCCGGTGGATGAGAGAATTGCCGATGTTTCGACGTTCCGGACGACTGGCGTGCTCCATCCGGAGAGCAATGTGCAGTTCGGTGAGGGCGGCGCAGGGACGTTTTCGGACGGCAAGCTCAACACCGGCATCAAGGACCCTCGCATCCGCTTCGTGCTCGAAACGTTCGTGCAGTGCGGTGCGCCGGAGGAGATCCTCTGGCAGGCGAAGCCCCACATCGGCACCGACTGCCTGACCGGCACCGTCCGGAATCTGCGGCAGCTCATCGAACGCATGGGCGGACAGGTTCACTTTGGGGCGAAAATGACCGGGTTTGTGCAGGAAAATGGCGTATTACATGCGATTTCCTACGAGCAGGACGGCGAGTCGAAAACCATTTCCTGCTCCCATGCCATTCTCGCTCTCGGACACAGCACACGGGATACGCTCGAAAAGCTCCATGCGCTGGGGTTGCCGCTGGCACAGAAGCCCTTTGCGATGGGCGTGCGCATCGAGCATTTGCAGGAGCAGATGAACCGGTCGCTGTATGGCAAATTCTGGAACCATCCGGCGCTTGGGGCTGCGGATTACAAGCTGGCGGTTCACCTCAAAAATGGGCGAAGTCTCTACACATTTTGTATGTGTCCGGGCGGCGAGGTCGTTGCGGCGGCGTCCGAACCGGGGCGGCTTTGCGTCAATGGCATGAGCAATTTCGCCCGTGACGGGCGCAATGCCAACAGTGCGCTGCTGGTCGGCGTGACACCGCAGGATTTCGGCGGTGAGCATCCGCTTGCCGGAATGTATTTGCAGCGTCAGATCGAGAAAAAAGCGTTCCTCGCAGGCGGCGGTGATTTCAAGGCGCCGGTCATCCGGGTCGGGGATTTTCTCAAAAAACGGGAATCCTCCGGCTTTGGCAAGGTCAAGCCCACCTATACGCCCGGAACGGCATTTGCGTCGCCGGAGCGCTATTTACCGGCATTTATGACCGATACGCTGCGGCTTGGTCTGACGGAAATGGAAAAACGGCTGCACGGCTTTGCGGACCCTGATGCGCTGCTGACCGGCGTGGAAGCGAGAAGCTCCTCGCCCGTGCGGATGCTGCGTGGGGACGACCTTTGCAGCGTCGGCTGCCAGGGGCTCTACCCCTGCGGCGAAGGCGCCGGGTACGCCGGGGGCATCACGTCGGCGGCGGTGGACGGCATCCGCTGCGCCGAAGCAATCATCATGCAGGCAGGAGGAAAGGTATGCGTGAACTGACAGATATTGGCTATGTACGGGAGATTCTGGAGCGCCACGGGTTCTCATTTTCCAAGGCGCTGGGGCAGAATTTCCTCATCAACCCTACCATCTGCCCCCGGATCGCTGAGATGGGCAATGCGGCGCCCGGTTGGGGCGTTCTGGAGATCGGCACCGGCATCGGCACGCTCACCAAGGAGCTTGCCAAGCGTGCGGACAAGGTGTGTGCGGTCGAGCTTGACCAGCGGTTGTTC
This sequence comes from uncultured Ruminococcus sp., assembly GCA_902767115.1. Taxonomy (GTDB): domain Bacteria; phylum Bacillota; class Clostridia; order Oscillospirales; family Ruminococcaceae; genus UBA3855. Next base: position 21,452 of record CACXGK010000164.1, on the reverse strand, counting down.
CCGATTTTAGACGAAACGCTTGCGGATTTTGAGAACGTTAAAATTTTCCACGGCGACGCCATGAAGTACGATCTGGCAGGGCTCATAGGTTCGGAATTTGCAGGGCTGCACGTTGCGGTCTGCGCTAATCTGCCGTATTACATCACGTCCCCCCTCATCATGCGTCTGCTCGAAGAACGGCTTCCCATCGAGACAATCACCGTCATGGTGCAGCGTGAAGCTGCACAGCGCCTGTGTGCGCCCATCGGTTCGAGGGAGTCGGGGGCGGTGTCCGTTGCGGTCGCTTATTACGGCGAGGCGGAGAAGCTCTTTGACGTGTCGAGAGGCAGCTTTATGCCGGCGCCGAATGTCGATTCGGCTGTCATCCAGATTCGGCTGCATTCCGAAAACCCTATTGATTTTGGCGATGAAGCGATGTTTTTCCGTATCGTGAAGGCTGGCTTTGCGCAGCGGCGCAAACAGCTTGGCGGCGTGCTGGCAGGGGCTCTGTCGCTCCCGAAGGATGCGGTCGCAGCCGCCTTTGCGGACGCCGGACTTTCGCCCACGGTGCGCATCGAAGCGCTTACCATGGAGCAGCTTACGGCACTGACCAAAAGCATTTCCAGAGCCCTCTAACAGGAAACGCACTGCTTGGCAGGAAATGACATCCCCTCTCTGCAAATCCACAGGAATCTGCAAAGGGTTTTGACAAAAAATATGGCTATCTTTCCGGTATAATGAGTATGGAGTTCGCACGAACAAAACGTACAAAGGAGAGATGACTATGAACAAACCAAACCTGCGCCTCCATCCCGGCGTGCTGCAAGTCCCCCTCGCCATTGCAGCGTCGCTGGGGGGAGGCTTTCTGCTGTCACGGGGGACGGTCTCCGGGGTGGCGTCGCCCCTGGCTGCGGCGGTCGCCGGGGTCGTGCCGCCTGTTTATGCGATGTGCATTCTGCTCGGAGCGCTCATTTGCTATGCGGTGATGGGGGCGCCTGCCGGGATGCATTTTTTGCTGGCAAGTCTGCTGCTCGTGACGTGCTTCCGCATTTTATTCCGGGAACGGTTCAAGCCGCATATGATCGCATTTATGACGGCGTTTTGCGGCATTTTAGGTGGACTGGTGCTCGATGTCGTGATTTACGGAAACGCAGGACGCTTACCGCTGTACGGCTTTGAAGCCGTCCTCATCGGCATTGCGGCGTACTTCATTGCGGATGCTGCCGACTGTCTCCGGGCGGATCGGCGCATCATCCTCCACGCCGGAAAGACCTTCACCTTTGCGCTGTGCTATCTGCTGTGCGTGACGGCGGTTTGCGGCTTGGATACGCCGTTTTGCAATGTCGGGCGCATCGTGGGGACAACCCTCACGCTCCTCTTTGCCAAGCAGTTCCGGCACACCGGCGGCACCCTCATGGGGGCGCTGACAGCTTGCGGCATGACGCTGTGCAGCGTACCGATCGGAACACCGATGCTCTTTCTGCCGGTGACGGCGATGATGACGGGGTTCTGCTCGCAGCTCCACAACGCCTTGCTCATCCCGGTGTTCTTCCTCTTGCAGGCGCTGAGCTGCGCCGTGCTTGACAGCAGCCGGGAGCTGGTGCGTGTGCTGGTGGAGCTGTGTCTGGCGTGTGCGCTGTTTGCGATGCTGTCGGGGGTCGATCTGCACCGGTTTTTGTCCGTCGAAACGCCTGCCGCAGCGCCCGACCACCGGCAGGCGAAGCGCCTTGCAGCGGCACTTCACTCGCTTTGCGAGGAAACGGATGAGGTCATGCACCGCCTGACCATCGTGCCGCCGGAGGACGGCGTGATGCAGGTGCGTGCCAAGCTGTGCATGGGCTGCAAGAACCAGAGCTTTTGCTGGGCGCAGCGTGCTTCCCAGACGTCCGGCGCCATCCGGGAGCTTATCCGGACGCACCACCGGGGGCTTGTCCCCGAAGCACTTGACGGGTGCATCCGGCGGACAAGTCTGCTCGAAATTTGCGCCTCGCAGGGGGTGCGCAATGCGCTTTCGCAGATGCAGCGTGTGCATATGCTCCAGAGCCGGCAGGTCACGCTCGAACACCTGCGCATTTTGGAGGACGTGACCGCAGGGCTTTGCCAGAAGCCGGACAGAACGGCGCTCTCCGCCCAGACCGAAGCCCTCCAGAGACTTCTGCACCAGTGCGCTGCCAAGGCGGAGGATGCGCAGGTGTATCGCCTGAAAACCGGTCGGTTCGCCGCCGAGATCCTCACCCGGCAGGCGGATTTTCCGGCGGCTTCCATCCGCACGCTTCTCTCGCAGGAGCTAAGGGTCTCGCTGGACATCACGGAGCTTCCGGGCGGCGGACAGGGGACTCGCATCTGCCTCTATCAGGCGCCGCCCTACAAGCTCGTCTGGTCGGTGCAGAGCGAAAATGCGCCGGATTACGAACGATGCGGCGACCATTTTGATGCGTTCACGGACGGGATCGGGGACACGTTCCTGGTGCTGTCGGACGGGATGGGCAGCGGCAGTGCGGCGTCCTTGGCGTCACGCATTGCGGTGCGCACGTTCCGGCGGATGGTCGAGAGTGGGATGTCCGTGCCGACTGCCATCCGTTTGGTCAATTCTATGCTATTGACCGAGACCAGCACGGAGAATTTCGCCACGCTCGATGTCCTGCATTTCCATGCCGACTGCGGCGAGCTCTCGCTCTACAAATCCGGTGCGGCGGCGACACTTTTCTGCCATGCCGGACGTGTGCAGCGCATCAGCTCCATGAGTTTTCCGATCGGCATCGTGACGGACGCAATGCCCTCGCAGCGGCGCACCACAGCCTTTGCCGGGGATGCGGTCGTGATGCTTTCGGACGGCATCGGCGAGGCGGAATACCCGTTCATCAGCAGCCTGCTCCGGGAGGGGGCTGACCCTGAACGCATCACGCAGGAGGCTTGCCGGAAGGCGGCGGTCTTTCAGGGGGGACAGTCGAGGGACGATGTGACGGTCATTGCGGCACGGGTGGTCTCTTGTCTTCAGACAGTTTCCACAAAAAACGACATTGCGTCAGTCGGACATTGCGTCAAGAATACCCCATTGTCCACAAGTAAATTGTGAAAAGTATACAAAAAACAAGGGTTAGAATTATGACAGCCTATGAAATTTTGATACGATATTGGAAAAAGTATTGCAAGATGGCGTCATATCTGTTAAAATAGTATTATAAAGGGGGGGAAGCTATGACTACTTCTACCAACAAGAATACAAATCCTAACGATTTTCCGTTGTATCTCTTTTACCAGGGAAAGAATAGCGAGGGCTATAAATTCTTTGGTGTTCATTCTGTCAAAGAAAATGGCAAGACCCTGCATCGTTTCCGTGTGTGGGCGCCCAATGCCGTAAGTGTTTCCGTTGTCGGCGACTTCAACGAGTGGAGCCGCAGCGTCAATCCGATGGAGCTTATTGCGGATGGCGTCTGGGAGGCTACTATTGGAGGGCTCAAGCAGTTTGATGCTTACAAGTACAGCATCGAAACACAAAAGGGCGAATTTCTGATGAAATCCGACCCCTATGCGACACATTTTGAGACACCGCCTGCGACCGCTTCCAAGATCTACGAGAGCTCCTACCAGTGGAAGGACGACAAGTGGTTCAAGGACAAGCGTGAGCAGGTCGTATACAAGCGCCCCATGAACATCTATGAGGTGCATTTCGACTCCTGGAAGCACAACCCGGACGACACAACACCGGACTATGTCTCCTTTGCCAAGGAGATGGTGCCGTATATGCAGAAGATGGGTTATACCCACATCGAATTCATGCCGCTGACGGAGTATCCGTACAGTGGTTCGTGGGGGTATCAGGTGACGGGCTACTATGCACCGACGTCCCGTTTCGGCACACCGGATCAGTTCCGTGAGATGATCGACCTGTTCCATCAGGCTGGCATCGGCGTCATCCTCGACTGGGTGCCGGCGCACTTCCCGAAGGATGCGCACGGTCTGTACGAGTTTGACGGCACCTGCTGCTACGAGTACACCGACCCCAAGAAGCGTGAGCACAAGAGCTGGGGCACCAGAGTCTTTGATTACGGCAGGGGAGAGGTTTGCTCCTTCCTGATCTCCAGTGCGAATTACTGGATCTCCGAATTCCATCTCGATGGTCTGCGTGTGGATGCCGTGGCGTCCATGCTTTACCTCGACTATGACCGCCGTGACGGCGAGTGGACGGCGAATATCAACGGCGGCAACGAGAACCTCGAAGCTGTCGAGTTCTTCCGCCACCTCAACGAGGCTGTCTTTGCCAAGCACCCGGACGTGCTGATGATCGCTGAGGAATCCACCGCATGGCCGCTTGTGACCAAGCCGACTGACATTGGCGGACTGGGCTTCAACTTCAAGTGGAACATGGGCTGGATGAACGATATGCTCCAGTATATGTCCCTCGACCCGATCTATCGTGCGTTCAATCACGACAAGCTGACATTCTCGTTCTTCTACTGCTTCTCGGAGAATTACATCCTGCCGATCTCCCATGACGAGATCGTGTACGGCAAGTGCTCCATGATCAACAAGATGCCGGGTTACGAGGGGGACAAGTTCGCTTCGTACCGTGCATTCCTGGCGTATATGATGGCGCATCCGGGCAAGAAGATGCTCTTTATGGGGCAGGAATTCGCCCAGCGCAACGAGTGGAATTACAAGTCCCAGCTCGACTGGGAGCTGCTCGATCAGACCGAGCACAAGCAGACGCAGGACTATGTCGCTGCGCTGAACCATCTCTATCTCGATACCCCGGCTCTCTGGGACAATGACGATTCCTGGAGCGGCTTCTCGTGGATCTCCCACGATGATTACAAGCAGAGCGTGATCGCCTTCCGCCGTATCGCAGATGACGGCAGCGAGATCATCGCTGTGTGCAACTTCGTGCCTGTGACCCGTGAGGATTACAAGATCGGTGTGCCGTTTGAAGGCCGCTATGAGCTGCTGTTCAGCACGGATGCACCGGAATTCGGTGGTCAGGGTCGTGCCAAGGCACATTATGACACCATTGATTTCAGTATGCACGGCTTTGACCAGTGCGTATCCCTGACACTTCCGGCACTCTCTGTTCTGTATCTCAAGAGAGTGATGCCTTCCAAGACCCGTCAGATCTCGATTGCAGAGCTTGCGGACAGGAAGGCGGAGGAAGCCGAGAAGAAACGTAGCAAAAAATAATCAGTCTTTTGCGGATGTAAAGCATCCGTTCGGAAGATGATGGGGTTCGGTTTGCGTGACCGGATCTGTAAGTTATAGGAGGAATATTATGAACGCTAAGAAAAAAGTCATTGCAATGCTGCTGGCTGGCGGTCAGGGTAGCAGATTGTATGCACTGACCCAGAATGTTGCAAAGCCGGCAGTTCCCTACGGCGGTAAGTATCGTATCATTGATTTCGCACTGTCCAACTGCACCAATTCCGGTATTGATACCGTTGGTGTCCTGACGCAGTATCAGCCGCTCGTGCTGAATGAATATATCGGCAATGGTCAGCCGTGGGATCTTGACAGAATGTATGGCGGTGTCCATGTCCTCTCTCCCTTTGAGACCAAGGAGGGTGCGGACTGGTTCCAGGGCACAGCCAATGCAATTTATCAGAATATGCGCTTCATCGAGCGCTATGACCCTGAGTACGTCATCGTCCTCGGCGGCGACCATATCTATAAGATGGATTACTCCAAGCTCGTGGAGTTCCATGAGAAGAACAAGTCCGACGGTACCATCGCCGTTATCGACGTGCCGATGGAGGAGGCTTCCCGTTTTGGTATCATGACGGTCGATGCGGAGAACCGTGTCGTTCGCTTCACGGAGAAGCCGAAGCATCCGGATTCTACGCTGGCGTCTATGGGTATCTACTGCTTTACCTGGCAGAAGCTCAAGAAGTACCTCATCGAGAACGAGGAGGCAAATACCGGCTCCAAGGACTTCGGTAAGGACATCATCCCGGCAATGCTCCAGAATCAGGAGCGCCTGTTTGCTTACACCTTCGACGGCTACTGGAAGGACGTTGGTACCCTCGATTCCCTGTGGGAAGCGAATATGGATCTGCTGAGCCCCTCCGTTCCGCTCGATCTGTATGACCGTTCCTGGAAGATCTACGCTCGTCACAACAATATGCCGCCGCAGTACATCGGCGATACCGCTAAGATCGAGAACTCCATGATCACTGAGGGTTCCTCCATCAGCGGCGAGGTAGATTTCTCTGTCATCTTCTCCGGCGTTACCATCGAAGAAGGCGCCTCTGTCAATTACTCCATCCTGATGCCCGGTACCGTTGTCAAGTCCGGCGCTAAGGTCGAGTATGCGATCGTGGGCGAAAACTGCGTGGTCGAATCCGGTGCCCGCATCGGTACTTCCCCTGAGGAAGCTGAAAACCGTGATGACTGGGGCATCGCAGTCGTTGGTCATAATGTGACCATCTCCGGCAACGCATTCGTTAAGCCGAAGGATATCATTTCTGAGAATATGTAAGGAGGCTTCTTCTAATGGGCGTTAACAATAATGTACTCGGTCTGATCTTTGCATCCATGCACGATTCGACCGTAGTGGAACTTACAAAACAGCGTACTATGGGTTCGATCCTGTTCGGCGGCAGATACCGCCTGATCGACTTTCCGCTTTCCAATATGGTCAATTCCGGCATCACCGAGGTCGGTGTTATCACCAAGTCCAATTATGGCTCCCTGCTCGATCACCTGGGCACCGGCCGTGAGTGGGATCTTGCCAGAAAGCAGGGCGGTCTGAACCTCCTGCCGCCGTTCTCCCAGAATACGGACGGCGTGTACCGTGGCAGACTCGAAGCGCTGAACAATGTCTGGAGCTACGTCGGCAAGTCCAAGTGTGAGTATGTTGTCCTGTCGGACTGCGACTTCATTGCGAATGTGGACTTTGCGGATGTTATCAAGTTCCACAAGGAGAATGACGCTGACGTGACCGTTGTGTACGGAAAGTACCGCTATAACGAGGAATCCGGTTCCGGTGTCGATGTTCTCCAGATGGACGAGACTGACCAGATCCGTTCTGTCCTCATCGATCCGCAGATCGCCGGTGAGTGCGATATCTGCATGGATATGTACGTTATGCGCAAGGATTTCCTGGCAAAGATCGTCAAGGAAGCCGCTGCTCGCAGCCAGTACAGCCTCATCCGTGATTTCATGCAGGCAAGATGCAAGGAGTTCAATTTCATGGGCTATGAGTACAAGGGCTACTTCTCCCGCATTGACTCCGTCAAGAGCTATTACGAGGCAAACCTCGCACTCCTCAACAAGGAGAACCGGGATGCCCTCTTTAAGACCAATGCTCCGATCTACACCAAGATCGGCGACAACGGTCCTGTGAAATACGGTCTGGATTCCAAGGTTGCCAATTCCCTGATTGCAGACGGCTGCATCATTGAGGGTACTGTTGAGAATTCCATCCTGTTCCGTGGCGTCAAGATCGGAAAGGGCGCTGTCGTAAAGAACTGTATCCTGATGCAGGCGACCGAAGTCGGCGCTGAGTGTCAGCTCACATCCGTGATCGCTGATAAGAACGTTGTCCTGGAGGAGGGCAGAGTTCTGACCGGTTCTGACAGCTATCCCGTTTACATCGGCAAAAACGCTAATCTTTAATCCCATTACACAAAATAGCCCTAAATCCCTGCATTTCCGGGGATTTAGGGCAACACCGCACAAAGGACAGTGCGTCAGATGTGCAGCAGATTTTTCGTCAGATTGCTGAATGACGACGACACAATACTGTATGTATTGTTAGGAGGAATTTGGCAAGATGGCGGAAAAGATGCAAACAGATGACGTGCTGAGCCGCCAGGCGGTCTTGGTGCGGTGTTGCCTTGGGGCAACACACTAAAATTGGAAGGTGATAGATCTTGAATATCCTGTTTGCAGCAAGTGAAGCAGTACCGTTCGCAGCTTCCGGCGGTCTGGCAGATGTGGTAGGCTCCCTGCCTGCTGCCATCCGTGAAAAAGGGCATGACTGCCGGGTCGTGATCCCCATGTACAAGTCCATTCGTCCCGAACTGCGTGCGCAGCTCACATTCCTGACGAACATCACGGTCGATGTGTCGTGGAGAAAGCAGTATTGCGGGATCTTTACCGGTATCTGGAACGGTGTGACGTACTATTTCATTGATAACGAGTACTACTTCGGCAGAGAGGGGCTGTACGGCTTCTATGACGATTGTGAGCGTTACGTCTTTTTCTCCCGTGCCGTGCTCGAAATGCTCCGTTACATCGACTTCAAGCCCGACATCATCAACGGCAATGACTGGCAAACGGCGCTGATCCCTGTGTTCTATCAGGTGTTCTACAAGTACCAGCAGGGCTACCAGGACATCAAGCACGTCTTCACCATCCACAATATCCAGTACCAGGGCAGCTACGGCAGAGAGGTGCTCAACGAAGTCATGGGCATTCCGCTCTACCACATGGGCATCCTGGAATATGACGGCGCCATCAACATGATGAAGGGCGCCATCGAAACGGCAGACAAGATCACGACCGTTTCTCCCAGCTATGCGTGGGAGATCCTTGACCCGTGGTATGCGCACGGGCTTGACCGCATCCTCGTGAACAAGCAGTACAAGCTCAGCGGCATCCTCAACGGCATCGACACCAACCTGTATGATCCGCAGAAGGACGACCTGATCGCTGCAAAATTCTCCGCCGCAAAGCCGGCTGGCAAGAAGGCTTGCAAGGAGGCGCTGCTCCAGGAGCTTGCACTCCAGGAGGGTGACGAACCGGTGATCGGTATCGTGTCGAGATTTGTGTCGCATAAGGGCATTGACCTCATCCGTTTCGTCTTTGAGGATCTGCTCAAGCTCGGCTGCAAGTTTGCCATCCTCGGCAGCGGCGAGAAGATCTATGAGGACTTCTTTGCCGAAATGCAGTGGCGTTACAAGGATCAGGTGAGCGTGACGCTCGGCTTCCAGCCGGATCTGGCACGCCGCATTTACGCCGGCTGCGACTTCTTCCTGATGCCGTCGCAGAGTGAGCCGTGCGGTCTGGCACAGATGATCGCCATGCGCTATGGCACCATCCCGATCGTGCGTGAGACCGGCGGTCTGCGTGACACCGTCAAGGACAACGGCGACGGTGACGGCAACGGCTACACCTTCAAGACCTACAACGCCCACGATATGCTCGACGCCTGCGAACGTGCCAAGGCTTGTTTTGACAAGCCCGACGAGTGGAATGCACTTGTCAAGCGTGCGATGGAGTGCGACTATAGCTGGAGCACTTCCGCAGATGCGTACCTCGATCTGTATCGGGAGCTGGCAGGACACTAACACGCCTGAACAAAACTCATCCCTCTCCCCGAAACGGGGAGGGGGATTTTTGTCTCTGATACGCATAAAAACTCCGCAATATCGGCTCATAGGGGGGGAGGGAGAGCCGGCATTGCGGAGTATGGGGAGGATTGGGGATGGCGTTATTGGGCAGCAGTCTGTTTCTCGTCGTCATCGGAGGTCTGCTGGGTATCGGCAGTTGCCGTGGTGGAAATCGCAAGTGTCGTGCCGATGGTATCGACATCTGTCTGGTACCCGGTGACGCCCGAAATAGCGCCTGTTCCGGCAAGACTTACGATCATCAGTGCGGTCATTGTCATGTTCATCATCAGGTTTCGTTTCATGCGATTTTACCCCTTTCACTGGAATGGATTGGTTTTTTCTATGGTATTATCTTACCATTCGCAGTTGTAAATCTGAAAGTGGGTTTGTGTGAATTGCATGAAAAATAGGTGTGGGGTGAGGGCGGGGCAGTGCCCTCACTCCCCGATTCTTGCCGCCACCACCTTCATGGACGTCTTGGTGATGCGGATGGTCTGGGTTCTGCCGGAGAGGTAGCGGACAACGGCGTCAATGACCTTCTTGTCGTTGAACACGAAGCCGACCGTCTGTCCGTCGATGGTATAGGTCGCAATGGCGGTGTTTTCGGCTTCGTTCAGCGACCATGCCGGGGTGCCGAGGGCTTCGGTCAGTTCCTTGTAGGTCATGCCGATATGGGTGCCGGATGTCACATTTCCGTCGAAAACGTGAATGTGCGATGGCGTAGATTCCGAGCTTTCCCCGTAAGCCAGCACGCATCCCGGAAACAGGTCGCTCACGAGGGTGGAACGGTTGTCGGCGCAGTAGTCGCAGCCGATGGCTTCGTGATGGGCGTCTGTTGTCGCACCGATGAAATCACTCTTTGCCACGCCCATCAGGTCAAAAGGGAGCAGGTCACGGATGCGCAGCGGCTTGCCCTCGGTCTCGCCGCAAACCTCACAGGTCTTGGGCGCAAGGACGGTCGCTTCCTTCCATTTGTGACCGGCAGGTTCGCCTTCGGTCTTGCCGCAGACCTCGCACGTTTTGGGCTCGGTGCAGGTCGCATCCACCCATGTATGCCCAAGCGCTTCACCCTCCGTTTCACCGCAAAGCTCGCAGGTGCGTGGTTCCTCGCAGGTCGCATCGAGCCACTGGTGCTCGCCGGGTTCGCCCTTTGTCTCGCCGCAGACGCTGCACGTCATCGGCGCCTGACACGTTGCCGGCTCCCATTTGTGACCCAGGGGCTTTCCCTCCGTCTCGCCGCAGATCATGCAGGTTCTGGGTGCCACGCAGGTCGGGTCGAGCCAGCTATGCCCCAGGGGTTCGCCCTCGGTCTTGCCGCAGATCATGCAGGTCTGCGGTTCCGTGCAGGTCGCTTCCTTCCACTTGTGGGGGAGGGGGTCGCCGTGGGAGCGTCCGCATTTGGTGCAGATTTCCGGCACCTCGCACGTTGCCGGCTGCCAGTCGTGAAAGCACAGCGTTTTTGTCCCAAAGAGCGCCGCCACCGCCCCGACCACCACGATCAAAGACAGCGCTGCGATCCAGACCGGGAGCATGGGCAGGCGAGTGCCGTGCGGACGCTTGCCGTCGGGGTCGAAGTAGGCTTCGGTTTCCTGCGAATCATCGGGCAGTTTCGCACATTTCTCACAAAGCAGCCTGCCGTTTTCCTGCGCCGGCGTATCGCCCGGCAGCTCACAGCCGCAGCGCTGGCAATAGCACTTGACCGCCGCCTTGGCGCAGTCGGGGCAGAGCAGATGCTCGTCCACGACCCGTCCGGTGCCTTCGGGAATCTCCTTGCCGCATTTCTGACAAAACATGGTCATTCCTCCTCTTTCCGGCATTTCGCAAGGCTACAGGTCAGCGCCAGCCCGAAGCCGAGCGAGAGTCCGCCGCCGCCCATCAGGAGCAGCGCCCTTGCAAACGAAAAATCCTCGCCGCCTGCTATGATCGCAAAGGTCATCCATACCACACCCCACAAAATGCCGAGTATTTCGAGGATGATCGCTGCCTGCCGGGTTGCCGGCTCTCGCCGGAAGCGTTTGAGGAGCGCACCTGCCGGAGTTCTGGCGCCGGTGCGGTATTCGAGCTCCGTGATGGTCTGTGCGCTGCCGCACAGGGGGCAGAGCTCCGAATGATCGGGGATCTGCTTTCCGCAGTTTTTACAAAACATAAGCACTGTCTCCTTTCTCGTCTGTTTGCACCTCTATTATAGCACAAACGACAAAAAATTGCAATCCCACCCTTTTGACGACAGCGCTCCCGGATTTTACTAACGGAAAAAACAGCATCAACATCTACACTCTGTAAAATGGAATTATGACGTATTATTGCAACTTTCTGACAATGCGGTTACACCTGTCAAATTTGTGTTCCGGTTTAGATAACTTGCTGTAAACACCACTGTGTAAATTAGTGCATACGTAAAAAGAATATACGTATTTTATGAATTGCATTGACAAATTTGCTATAAAATGATATAATGATTGGGAAAGTAGGGGCGTGTGCCCCCGTGAACGTTTCAAACATTGGAAAACATGATGGAGATTATCATGATGGAGATTATAATGTAAAGGAGTCTTTGCCATGAAACAGATTATTACTGTCAATGAAGATAAGTGCGTCGGATGTAATTCTTGCGTAAGAGTCTGTCCGGTTCATGCCAATATCACCCGACTCAAGGAGGGGTCCAAGGACGAGATCGTGACCACCGTTGACCCCAAGGCGTGCATCAACTGCGGTGAATGCGTCAAGGCCTGCTCGCACGGCGCCCGTGACTATATTGACGATATCGACATTCTGATCGATAAGCTGGAGAAGAAGGATCCGATCGTGCTGATCGTTTCCTCCGCCATCCGCACAAGCTTTCCCAAGGGCAAGTGGCGTGCGCTGCTGTACTGGCTCCGGGATATCGGCAATGCCAAGATCTATGACGTCGGCTACGGCGCTGACATCAATGCCTATATGCAGCACCAGTATTTCGAGCGCAACCCGGAGGCAAAGCTCCTGACACAGCAGTGTCCTGCTGTTGTCAACTACGTGCAGATGTACCGCCCGGAGCTCATCAAGAACCTCTCGCCCATCCTCAGCCCGGAGGGCTGTATGGCGGCGTATCTGCGCAAGTACGAGAAGGTTCGTGAGCCGATGTTCCTGCTCTCGCCCTGTATTGCGAAATCCAGTGAGGCGGCAAGAGAACAGCTCTTTGACTATAATGTAACGTTCCGCCGCCTGGAGGAGTTTGCAAGAAGCCGGAAGGTCAACCTGAATACACCGGCGGATTTCTCCTTTGACGGTGACCTGGAGGGCACCATCGGACGTCTGTACCCGATGCCCGGCGGCATGAAGAATACGCTCATGATGTTCAATCAGGAGCTCCTGATCCACACGGCAGAGGGCCCGCAGACCTTGTATGACCGCCTGGAGCGCTACGCTGTCACCGAGGAGGGTAAGAAGCCGGATGTGCTTGACGTGCTCAATTGCGAAAACGGCTGTAACCACGGCAGCGCAACGCCTTCCATCGTGGCGTCCCTCACCGAGGTCGAGAGCATGATGGACAGCATCGCTGTGCAGAGCGTGAAGGACACCCAGGGCAAGCTGCTGGGATTTGGTAAGAATAAGCGGTTCAAGGACTTTGACAAGACCCTCAAATACGAGGACTTCGTCACACGGTATCATTCTGAGGAGCTGAATCGTCCGGCACCGACGGTTGCGGATTACAACCGCATTTTCCAGACGATGTACAAGACCGATGCGACTTCGCAGAATATCAACTGTACTGCCTGCGGTTACAAGAGCTGCCACGATATGGCGTGTGCGATCTTCCGTGGTCAGAATGTCCGGGAGAACTGCGTCAATTACCTCAAGCACAGCCTGAAGGACAGCTACAGCCAGCTCAAGGACGTGTACGATACCTGCGTGGAGCAGATCAGCATGATCAATGAGATCAGCGTCGAGATGCAGGCGACCCAGGCACAGATGAAGACATCCACCGATGACATCAGCGTGAAGGCAGAGGAGCTGAGCAACAACATCTCCAGACTCCAGAAGTTCAGCCAGTCCTGCCTGGAATACTATAAAGATAAGAAGCTCGAAAACCTGACAGAAGCGGACTTCGCAAAGATGCAGCAGTTTATCGCTGCCATCGGCACAATGACCCAGAGTTATTACGAGGTGGCAAAGGAATTTGCCGATCGTTCCGCCAATATCCATGAGCAGATCATGACGGCTTCCGAGGCTGTTGAGGCGCTTTCCCAGATGTCTGAGAACCTCCAGGAGGTTGTCAATTCCGAGAATGCGTCCAAGTCCGAGCCTGCACCGGAGCCGCAGAGCACGATGCGGGATTCCATCATGTTCGCAGACCTTTCCAAGAACCGCCCGTCCATGGTGATCCATGACGACAACGGCGCAGAGAAGAATACCACACCGCTGCGTGTGCTGGATACCGACACAGAGAATCCGCCGCCGGCTATGGTGCTGCATAAGGACGACGATGCCAAGAATCCGCCGCCGGTCATGGTTCTGCATAAGGACGATGATGAGGATAAGCAGACGCCGCCGCCGGTTCCTGTCATGGTTCTGCACAAGGACGATGACGAGGATGAGCAGACGCCGCCGCCGGTTCCGGTCATGAATCATGACGATGATACGCCGGATCTGCCGGATGATATGCTCTTGGTCGAAGGTGCTACGAGAGACCCGGAGGAAGGCACAACTTCGTTTGAAGATGCGCTGGGTAGTACTGGAGAATTTGAAGGAGTAGGTGACATGATATGAGAATCCTGGATAGGAAAAATGTCGGGTGCCAGCGGTGCAACCGCCTACCGGTGCCAAATGAGGATGAAATGCAATGGATGCGTGCCGGACAGCCGCTGAGTTCTCTGATTGCAGAGGCTTACGACAAGCAGATCGAAAAGGAAAATGCCAAGAATGCCCCGGCGTCTGAGCCAGAGCCAGAGCCGGAGCAGGAAGCCCCCAAGGACGCCGTAGATGCCATGAACAGCACCATGGACGATCTCGAAAAGCTCTTTGGTTTCGGTGATGCGCCGGAGCCTGAGCCCGAACCGGAGCCGGAACCAGAGGAGGAGGAACCCTTCGATCCGCTGGTCGAGGAGGATACCAAACGCAGTCCGCTCCTGTTCCACTATCAGGACGAGGATTACCTCAACATCGGCAGTGCGCATTTCGTGATCGGTTTCTGCCCGTTCTGCGGCTCGAAGCTTGCGGAGATCGGAGAATAACGCAAAAAAGGCCGCCCCTTGATTGCCAAGGGGCGGTTTGGTTTATGGGGAATTGGAACTTCCTCACTCCAACATATTCCGTATCCGCTGCATCTTTTCGTCCCATGCAGCGCTCTCCTCGGCGCAGTCCTTGAGGTCACGGTAGAGGAGGGCGAGGGTCTTGCGGGGGAGATCCTTTTTGTAGCGGAGCTTGTGCTCGACGCTTGCCCAGAAGTCCATTGCCAGCGTCCGGAGCTGGAGCTCTGCCTTGACGGGGCGCTTCTCGTTTTCCAGGAAGATCGGCACGCTCACGATCAGGTGCAGACTGCGGTAGCCGTTGGGCTTGGGGTGCTCGATGTAGTCCTTGCGCTCGATCAGCGTGATGTCGTCCTGCTGCAAAAAACAGTCCGCCAGCCGGTAAATATCCTCCCGGAACGAGCACACCACCCGGATGCCGGCAATGTCGTCCAGCTCGTCCTCAATGGCGTCCAGACGGCAGGGGATACCGGTTTTATGTACCTTGCGCATGATGCTGCCGTAGCTCTTGATGCGGGACTGGATGAACTCGATCGGGTTCTTCTCGCCACGCAGCGAGAACTGCGCATTGAGCACCTTGAATTTCGTTTCGATCTCCATGATGGCGCACTGGTAGTACGTGAAAAATTGCTGGATGGGAACCATGTCCTCGCCGAGCAGGTGGATGAACTGTGCTTCGGTCAGCTCGCTGTCCGCAAAATGCGGCTTGTCCCGGACGGGCTTGTCGTGGTCAACCTGGATCAGGTCACTCATGGGATGCACCTCCGTTGCTCCTCGAAAAGGAGCCAGTTTCTTACATACTTATTATACCATATGGGTGGGGAGATTGCAAGATGTATCTCGAATTTGTGCAAACTTTGTAAAATCTTACAACATTGAAACGTTTACATACCAAAATATGCCGAAAAATGAAAATCCGCTTGACATTCCCCGGAAAGTGTGGTATACTATAAAAGTTGACAGCGATAGACTGCAACGCAAGATATGCGCCTTTAACTCAGCTGGATAGAGTAACTGCCTTCTAAGCAGTAAGCCATTGGTTCGAGTCCAATAAGGCGCGCCAATCACGGAAAGCACATCGGTCATGATGTGCTTTTGTTATATTTCAGGGGCTTTTGCCGCTGCGTAAATTTTTTTGAAAAAATTTGAAAAAACACTTGACAAATCCTTCGATGTGTGGTATACTATATAAGTCGGCAAGAGAGAACGACAAAATAAACTAAATATGGTGGGTATAGCGTAGTTGGTTAACGCGTCAGTTTGTGGCACTGAAGACCGTCGGTTCGAATCCGACTATCCACCCTCCAAATGAGCACATCAGTTTTTGATGTGCTTTTTTGTTTATGAAAATTTTTTGGCATCCGATGCAACCGTTTGGGGTGTTGCAGGGTGTTATAGATGGTATTTGAAAGGGGGACGCTGTTATGAAACGATTAACAGCGATCGCAGCCGCAGCGCTCATGGCTCTGAGCGTGACGGCTTGCAGTACAACGAAAACCACATCCCAGCCGGCGGAGCGCACCGACACGCAGGTGATCGAGGAGATCATCACCTACCACGGCTGTTACGGCGACGAGGCGGATATCAAGGTGCAGGAGCTCCTGGGCGAGCTGACCACCATAGATGCCCGTGAGGCGAAGCTCTGGACGGACATCATGAACTACTGGCATTACGCCAACACCGACCTCGTGGTCAACGTGGACAAGCTGCCGGACGACCTGCCGCAGGACGATTCGCTCGTGCTTGTCGTGCTCGGCTTCGAGCTCAATGACGACGGCACGATGCAGCAGGAGCTGGTGGACAGACTGACGGTGGCGCTTTCGTGCGCCGAGCAGTACCCGAATGCCTACGTGGTCTGCACCGGCGGCGGTACGGCGAAGGACAACCCGGATGTCACCGAAGGCGGCTTGATGGGGGCTTGGATGCTCGAACACGGGCTGGATGAGAACCGCCTTATCATCGAGGATCAGTCCCACACGACTGCCGAGAATGCCACCAATTCCTACGAAATTCTGCGCAAGGATTATCCGCAGGTCGATTCCGTGGCGCTCATCAGCAGCAATTATCACATTGCGTGGGGGTCGCTGCTGTTTGAGTCGGCGTTCATGAAAACAGCTTCCGAGCAGGGGACACCGGAGATCCACGTCGTTTCCAATGCGTCCTGTGAGGTCGAGAACGACATTTATCTCTGGGATGAGATCCTGCGCTGGGAGACCGGCGGAATGCTCCAGATGGTCGGGAATAATGACCTGGCGATGCAGTATTATTTCGATTACGACAACGTGGAAAAGCCAGAGCTATAATATTTTAATAAGGAGTAAGCAATATGAAAACCAATGTGATCCGAATCAAAAGTGACCTGACCGGCAAGGCGGAAGCCATGCAGGAAGCCGAGCGTTTTGCCGTTTACAACGGGCTGACCGGCAAGGACGCCATGCACATCCGATTGCTGATGGAGGAGACCGTGAGCCTGGTCGATGGCATTGTCAAAGGCTTTTCCGGCTCGTTCTGGCTGGAATCCGAGCCGACGGCGACCGGCATTCTCTGCCGCATCTGCGTGGCAGCGAACGTTGCAGTCAATGACGGACAGGAGGAGCAGCTTCTCGGCATTGCGACCTCCGGCAAGAACGAGGATGCGACGGGACTTTTGGGCAAAATTCGCCAGATCTTCCGCTGGACGCTCCAGCAGACCGAAGCGGAAGCCGAAGTCATCAGCGGTGCGGTGAGCCCGTGGTATGCGATGGGAATGCAGCGTGATTTTTCCGAGCAGGATTACTGGTCCTTGCAGCAGTATTCGCAGCAGGTCAGAAACCAGAACGAGAGCGAAGCACAGGATGAACTCGAAAAGTCCATCATCGCCAAGCTCGCCGATGAAGTCAAGGTCGGCATTCGCAGCGAACGTGCGCAGGTCGTCATTGAGAAATTTATCCATAATGCAATCAAGGCGGCGCAGGCGAGATAGCGGTGAGGGATAGTTCGTTTTCGATTGTCCGCAATGCCCCCCAATGGCTTACGCCAAAGGGGGGCATTGCTGTTTTTTGGGGGGAGGGGGCTTTTTTTTCTTTCCCTGGGGGACTGTCGCCCCCCAGCCCCCCCTTTGGGGCATTGGGGCTTTGCCCCTCGCCCCTGAACGGTGGGGCGTCTTTTTTGGGGGACTTTGTCCTGAACCCTGAACCGCTGGAGCCCCCCCGGAGTGGATAAAGCGGGTGCAGGGGGCGCAGCCCCCTGCGAGGAAAGCCCCCTCCCCTCTGGGGAGGGGGGTGGGGGTGGGGTCTGCCGGCTCCGGCGCTTTTCATTTCCCTCTTGCATTCCCCGGTCTGCCGTGTTATAATAAAGATGTACAAAAATGAGAACTTCTTTCGCAAGCTGCTGTGGCATCTTGTGAAGACAGGCTCTGAGATATTCCAAAGGAGGTATTTGCAATGAATGTTGTACTGCTGAATGATTCCTTTCCGCCGGTGATCGACGGCGTGGCGACCGCTGTCACCAATTATGCCAGCATCCTGACCGAAACGGGCAGGGCGAAGGTCATGGTCGGAACACCCCGGTATCCGGGTGTCGATTATTCCGTGTATCCGTATGAGGTCGTGGCATATTCGAGCCTCGACACGCCAAAGGTCGCTGCCGGATACCGTGCCGGGAACCCCATCAATTTCAAGGCGCTTTCCAAGCTCTCGAAATTCCAGCCGGATATCATCCACGTTCACTGCCCGGCGGCATCTGCCATTCTGGGGCGCATCCTGCGCAACGAGACACACGCCCCCATCATCTTCACCTACCACACCAAATACGACATCGACATCGCCCGTGCCGTCAAGTCCGAGCACCTGCGTGAGGAAGCCATCAAGGCGATGATCGCCAATATCTCCGCCAGCGATGAGGTCTGGACGGTCAGCCACGGGGCAGGGGAGAGCCTGCGTGCATTGGGGTATGAGGGCGACATCCGGGTCGTTTCCAACGGCGTGGATTTCGCAAAGGGCAGAGTGTCCGACGAGGACGTTGCCCGTGCGGTCAAGGGCTTTGACCTGCCGGAGGGCGTGCCGATGTTCCTGTTTGTCGGACGCATCATCAATTACAAGGGGCTCCCCCTCATCCTCGA
The DNA here is from genome assembly GCA_902767115.1 of uncultured Ruminococcus sp. GTDB lineage: Bacteria > Bacillota > Clostridia > Oscillospirales > Ruminococcaceae > UBA3855. Next base: position 2,826 of record CACXGK010000164.1, on the reverse strand, counting down.
TGCCATGCAGAAGCTTTCCGCCAAGGGCGTGGACTACCGCATGGTGTTCATCGGCGGCGGCGTCAATGCAGGGGATTTGCAGAAAACCGTCCGGGAATACGGCATTTCCCTCGATGTGCGTGAGGAGAACGGCACCGTCACCTCCACCCCCGGCACCGTTCCCGGCAAGGTCATCTTCACAGGCCCCATCTACGACCGTGACGTGCTCCGTGCATGGAATACCCGTGCGAACCTGTTCCTGTTCCCCTCGACCTACGACACCAACGGCATCGTTGTCCGGGAGGCGGCGGCTTGCGGACTGGCAAGCGTGCTCATCAAGGATTCCTGCGCCGCCGAGGGCATCACGCACGGACGAAACGGCTTTATCATCGACGAAAACGCCGATGCAATGGCAGCACTCCTCTTTGATGTCGGCAAGCGCTTTGACACGATGCACGACGTCGGACAGCACGCCATGGACGAGATCTATATCTCGTGGGAGGAGAGCGTCCTTGCTGCCGCTGACCGCTATCAGGCGGTTCTGGAGCTCGACCGGCAGGGCGCTTTCAAGGAGCGCAGAAACGGCAAATCTGACAAGTTCCTGCACTTTACGACAGACGTTATGAACGGGATGTACGACGCCTTCCACTTCCCGAAGGCGCTCTATCAGGGTACCAAGGACACCCTCCAGGGCGGTTTCGCCGGGATCCATGACGGGTTCCATGAGATGAAGGACGGGATGCGTGAGGGCTTTTCGGAGGTTAAGGACGAGGTGAAGTCGGGCTTCAAAAACGTGCGCTCCGAGGTGCGTGAGAGCTACCACGAGATCCGTGACGAGATGCACACCGGCTACGGCGACATGAAGGAGGAAATGAAGGACGGCTTTGCGGAGATCCGTGACATCGTGCTGGACAATCTGGAGGGTATGCAGGAGAATTTCTCCGGCGTGGGCGATTACCTGCGTGAGAAGCGCCATGAGGTCAGCGACGGCGTCAAGGTCGGCATCCGTGGCGTCCGGGACGAACTCAAAGATCTGAAGGAGGAGCTGGAATCGGAATGGAACAAGCTGAATGGTACAAAGGGCTGAGCTTCTATCAGATCTGGGTGCGCTCCTTTGCGGACGGCAACGGCGACGGCATCGGCGATCTGTACGGCGTGTACGACAAGCTCGAATATGTCAAGTCCCTCGGCGTGGACGGCATCTGGTTTTCACCGCTGTACCCTTCGCCGAATGCGGATTTCGGGTATGATATTGCGGATTACTGCGATATCCACCCGGAATACGGGACGCTCGACCAGTTCCGGAAGGTGCTGGACAAGGCGCACGCTCTGGGGCTGAAAATTCTCATGGATCTTGTCATCAACCACACCTCGGACGAGCACCGCTGGTTTCAGGAGAGCCGCAAAAGCCGGGATAACCCCTACAGCGATTACTATATCTGGCGTGACGAGCCGAATAACTGGGATTCACTCTTTGAGGGGAAGGCGTGGGAGTATGTGCCGGAGCGTGACCAGTACTATCTCCACCTGTTCACCCGCAAGCAGCCTGATCTGAACATGGACAACCCCAAGGTGCGTGAGGAGGTTAAACGCATCATGCGTTTCTGGCTGGATATGGGCGTGGACGGCTTCCGGGAGGACGTCATCAACTTCATCTCCAAGGCGGAGGGACTGCCCGATGGTCTGCCGTTCGTGCCGCTTGCCAACGGGCTGATGCACTTCAAGGACGGGCCGCATATCCATGAGTATATGGCGGAATTCCGGGAAGTTGCGAATGAATACGGCGCCGTCCAGATCGGTGAGGGCCCCATGACCACCGTGCGCTCGGCGCTGGCGTACCTGACGGGCGAAACGAAGTCGCTTGACATGATGATCTCGTTTGACCATATGCTGGCGGACTGCTTTATGACGGAATATGTGCATCTGCCGTTCAGTCTGGTGCGGTTCAAGGCGGCGGTGTCCCGGTGGCAGAACACCCTCGCCGGACGCTCGTGGAATGTGCTCTACCTCGAAAATCACGACCATCCCCGTGTGATCTCACGCTACGGCAGCGAGCAGTTCTGGCGTGAAAGCGGCACGATGCTCGCCATGAGCTACCTGTTTTTGCAGGGGACGCCGTTCATTTATCAGGGACAGGAGATCGGCATGACCAACATCCGCCTGAACTCCATCGAGCAGTACGTGGACACGGCGAGCCGCACGAATTACGAGCGCCTGTTCACGTTCGAGCCGCCGTCGAAGCGTCTGCGGCGTGTGCATTTGTCGAGCCGGGATTCCGCACGCACGCCCATGCAGTGGACAGCAGGGAAGTACGCCGGGTTCTCGACCCATCGCCCGTGGTTCTACGTCAACCCCAATTACAAGCGCATCAACGTGGAGCGTGAGGAGCACCAACCCTACAGCATCCTGCGGTTCTACCGGGAGTGCCTGCGCATCCGCAAACGCAGCAAGGCGCTGCTCTACGGTTCCTACCGGGAGTTCTGTCCGCTGCATCCGAAGATCTTCATGTACGAACGGAGACTTGGCAAAACGGCATATCTTGTCATCTGCTCGTTCTCGTCCAAGCCCCAGACCGTGACGCTGCCTCCGGAATATGCAAATCGGGCATTGCAAATCGTGCTCTGCAACTACCCTGGCAGGACTGGCATTTCGCCAGAATTTGCACCATATGAAGCCCGTTTGTATCGTACAAGATGCCCGGAAATGTTAAAATAGTTGTACAGAATTGCCGAAATTGCACAGTTGAGAGAATCAATTTATTCTTGAATTTGTCAACTTCGCTAAAATTATACAAAAGCGCAAAAATATCATTGCATTATACATTCTGGTATGTTATAATAAATTTGT
>CACXGK010000163.1 GCA_902767115.1 uncultured Ruminococcus sp. | reverse complement strand
TATCCTCATCAAGGATGTCCCCGGCTATGACCAGAAGGTCATTGAGATGTGTACCGACTGTTCAGTGCTGGGTGTGACGGAGGAGGACATCTACTGCAAGACCGGAAGTCTTGGCATCCCGGAGATGGGTACGGGCTTTACCATCCAGATGCTCCTCGATGCAAAGCCCACCAAATTTTCCGACTTCCTGCAAATCTCCGGACTGTCCCACGGTACGGACGTATGGCTTGGCAATGCGAAAGACCTTATCGCCGAGGGAACCTGCACGATTTCCGAGGTAATCGGAACCCGTGACAGCATCATGACGACACTGCTGTATAAGGGTGTTCCGCCGAAGATGGCTTTCCAGATCATGGAGTGGACCCGTAAAGGCAAAGCCCCGAAGCAGTTCACCCCGGAGATCATCCAGATGCTCAAGGACAACAATGTCGAGGACTGGTACATTGAGAGCTGCCTGAAGATCAAGTATATGTTCCCGAAGGCGCACGCTGCCGCATACGTTATCGCAGCGATGAAGCTCGGCTGGTTCAAGCTGTATATGCCGCTGGAGTATTACTCGACCTATTTCACAGTTCGTGGTGACGACTTTGATGTCAACCTCGCCGTGCAGGGCATTGACGCTGTCAAGGCAAAGATCAACGAGCTGCGTGCCAAGGGCAACGAGCGTTCCAAGAAGGAAAACGACCTCCTCGATATCCTGATGATCGTCAACGAAATGATGGCACGGGGCTATGAATTCCTGCCGATCGACCTGTTCCATTCCCACGCCTACAAGTACCTGATCGAAGGGGAAGGGGATCAGCGAAAGATCCGCATTCCGTTCGCAGCACTGTCCGGCGTTGGCGTTGGTGCGGCGACCGGCGTTTATGAGGCGGCACAGAGGGGCGGCTTCATGTCCATCGAGGAATTCCAGCAGGAAAGCGGCTGCTCCAAGACCATTGTGCAGCTTTTGCAGGATCTTGGCGCATTCGGCGATCTGCCGGAATCGACACAGATGACTTTGTTTTAAGAGTGGAGTAAAACCAATGATATATCTAAAATTTTTCCGCCGATGTGCCGCTGCGCTTCTTGCAGCGGTGCTTGGTACATCCATGCTGACTTGTGTTCCGGCAGCTGCATTGGACACGATGCCGGTGCCGTTCGGCACAGCAACCCAGAATTCTGCCTATTTTGCAAAGCCCTGTGACGATCGGTTGAGTCTGCTGCCGGAGGCGCTGATGAACCTTGCAGAGGGGGGCAATAGCTGGGAGTACAGCTATGCAGAGGGCAAGCCGGAATGGGCGCTGACGCTCATGGATTACGCCAATGTCTATTCCTTCATCCATGACCACGATCTGGATCCGGATGCTGTCCGGAGCGCCCTTTCTGACGGCGAGCGGATGGTACACCGCATCCCCTTTACGGATGAGGAGATCGACATTCTCCTGGGCGATGATGCAGCCCTGGCAATGCAGCGCTTTGCATCAGGCAGCACCATCGTCATTGGCGACAAGGGCTACTGTGCCAAGTGGATGTACTACCACACCCCGGAGGAATACGCCGCCGAGGGCATTACCCCGGAAATGGTGGCGGCAGTCCTGCCGTATTACTATGATCCGCTGTATGTGCAGGAAGCCGCAGACGCTTTCTCCGAAAAGCTCTACGATTATACATCCGTCCTGGCACCGACCAAGTGCAAGCAGTGGTGCGCAGGCGACACGAATCTGGACGGCATGGTGAGTGTCATGGACATGGTGCTGATGCAGCGTTATCTGCTGGGGCAGATCCCGATGGATTTCCGCCAGTGGGCAAGCGCTGATCTGGACGGTGACGGACAGGCGGATATTTATGATCTGTCTCTCCTCAAACAGCGTGTCCTGAACGGAACCATCGAGCAGCCGCTGATTCCGCTCGATGTGATCGAATACTGCCAGTATCCCGACTATCCGACCGGCTGTGAGAGTGTGTCGCTGTTTATGCTGCTGCGGTATTACGGAGTGGACGTCACGGTCGATCAGATCTATGATCTGCTTCCGATGGGACCGCAGCCGTACTGGGAGAATGGCGTGAAATACGGCGCCAATCCCGAAACCGAATTTGTCGGCGATCCCCGGAGCAGCAGCTCGTTTGGTGTGTTTAACCGCCCTGTGGCACAGGTTGCAGAGCTTTTCAAGCCCGGTGCCCAGACCAAGGAGCAGGCAACATTGGACGACATTCACGCCATCATTGATTCCGGCAATCCTGTTCTTGCGTGGTATGTGACAGCGCCGATGCGTTCCATCGTGTACCGCCGGAGCTGGCAGGATTACCAGTCGGATGCGATCGTTCACTGGCCTGGCGGCGAGCACGCCATCGTGATCTGCGGATATGACGAAGATACGATCGTTTACCGTGACCCGAATGCCGGCACGACCGTCACGGTCGATAACGACATTTTCCTGAAAAGCTTCCATGAACTGGGCGGCAGGATCGTCTATTACACCGATGCCCCGGCATAAGACATTGTCGATCGTTGCGGGGATTCTCCTGAAAAAGCGGAGAATTCCCGTCAAACCAACCAAAGTCTGGTGAACCCCGGCAATTATGCTTGACAGCGGTTGTGTAATATGATATTATAGTACTATGATACTACGGTAATATAGTAACACGCTAAAGTGAAAACCATAAAGAAAGAGGTAAACCTTATGCGCCGATATGATCTGATCACCCCCGAAGGAACGAGGGACTATCTGTTCGAGGAATGTGCCCTCAAGCGCATTGTTGAAAACCGCACCCGTGAGATCTTCAAGTCGATGGGCTATTCCCGGCTCATCACGCCGGGTCTGGAATTCTATGATGTATTCAGCCTGAATTCCCGCTATTTCCCGCAGGAGGAGCTTTGCAAGCTGACGGATAACAAGGGCAGACTGATGGCAGTTCGTCCGGATTCGACGATGCCGATTGCCAGAGTGGTTGCGACCCGTCTGCGTGATGCGCATCTTCCGCTGCGTCTGTACTACACCCAGCCGGTGTACAATTTTGCACCGTCCCTCAAGGGCAGAAGCACCGAGGTCAACCAGACCGGTATTGAGCTGATCGGTTCTTCCTCCCGGATGGCGGATGTGGAAGTGATCTCGGCAGCACTTTCGGTACTGTCAAGCGTCGGCAAGGACACACCGGTGCCGTTCGCAGTGAACTATTCGCTGGAGCTTGGGGATGTGCGCATTTTCCGGGAGCTGATGCACCGCCTGAATGCGACACCAGCCCAGAAGGAGGAGATCCGCAGCCTGATCGAATCCAAGAACTACCCGGCACTGAATGATATGCTCGATACCCTCGGTGACAACAAGATCACCGCATCCCTGCGTAAGCTGCCGACCCTGTTCGGCGGTGAGGAGGTCTTTGAGCGTGCTGCAGAGGTCTTCCAGGATGAGCGCATCGGCGAGATCCTCGACAGTATGCGTGAGCTGTACAAGACCGTTTGTGCGATCCGTGGTGACGGCAATGTGATCGTGGATCTCGGACTTGTCAACAAGACCGATTACTACACCGGTCTCGTCATCAAGGGCTACCTCGAAGGCTATGGCGAGGAGGTCATTTCCGGCGGGCGCTATGACAAGCTCCTGTCTGATTTCGGCTATGACGTGCCGGCAGTCGGCATGGCGGTCAATGTGGACGCTGTTGCCAATGTCATCGGCAAGAAGTATACCCCGTCCCCGGAGCCGGCAGATGTGCTGATTGCAGCAGAGGCAGGCTGTGAGGCACAGGCTGTACAGACCTCCGAAAAACTGCGTGAGCAGGGACTTCGGGTCGAGTTTGCGCTCGATGCCGCTGATGCGGAGAGCTACGCCAAGAGCCGTGGCATTACCAAGATCGTTCAGATCGAAAAGGACACCACCAAGGAGGTGCAGGTATGATGGATAAACCGTTGAGAATCGCCCTGACCAAGGGCAGACTGGAAAAGGACACCGTTGCGCTGCTCGAAAGCCTGGGCTACGACTGCACCGCCGTTCACGAAAAGGGCAGACGCCTGATCCTCCCCATCCCGGATGGAAACATGGAGGTCGTTCTGGCAAAGGCAGCTGACGTTATTACCTATGTGGAGCACGGTGTTTGTGATATGGGCGTTGTCGGCAAGGACACGCTGATGGAGATGAACGGCAAGCTCTTTGAGCTGGTGAATTTAGGCTTCGGCAAGTGCAAATTTGCCCTTGCGACCAAGAAGGATTATCCCTTCTATGACGGCTTTGGCGTCAAGACGATCGCTTCCAAATATCCGAATGTGACCCGTGCCTTTTTTGAGAATAAGGGCATGGATGTCGATATTGTCAAGATCGAAGGTTCCGTTGAGCTTGCGCCGCTTCTGGGGCTTGCGGACGGCATAGTGGACATCGTGGAGACCGGCACGACCCTGAAGGAAAATGGCTTGGAGGTCGTAGAGGACGTGGCACAGGTTTCCGCACGGCTGATCGTCAATACTGTCAGCCTGAAGATGCGCCAGAAGGAGATCGAGGATTTAGTCAAGAAAGTGGAGGAGAAGATCAATGATAAAGCAGATTAAGTGCGATGGAAAAGCAGAATATGCGTTTCTGAAGGAGCTTGCCAAGCGCAGCGGTGAGACCGACCGCAAGGTGACGGAGATCGTCACCGAGATCATTGACACCGTTCGTGACGGCGGCGATGAGGCTGTTAAGGCGTATACCAAGAAATTCGACGGCAATCTGCCGCAGTACTACGAGGTGCCCCGTGAGGTCATCAACGATGCACTGACCTCGGCTGACCAGGAGTTTGTCAATGCCCTCCTGAATGCGCAGGAGAATATCGCCAACTTCCACAACCGCCAGAAGCCGCAGGGCTTTACCGATGCACAGCCGAACGGCGTGATCTTAGGACAGCGTGTACGTGGCTTAGAGCGAGTAGGTCTCTACGTTCCGGGCGGCACAGCAGCATATCCGTCGAGCGTGCTGATGAACGCAATTCCTGCAAAGATCGCAGGTGTCAAGGAGATCATCATGGTCACACCTCCCTGCAAGGACGGCACACCGAACAAGGATATCCTGGTCGCTGCGGCAATTTGCGGCGTGGACAGAGTATTCCTCTCCGGCGGCGCACAGGCAATTGCAGCGCTTGCTTACGGTACCGAGGAGATCCCGAAGGTCGATAAAATTGTCGGACCGGGAAACATCTTCGTTGCGACTGCAAAGAAGCTGCTCTACGGTGTTGTTGATATTGATATGATCGCAGGACCGAGCGAAATTCTCGTGATGGCAGACCACACTGCTGACCCGAAGTTTGTAGCGGCTGACCTCATGAGCCAGGCAGAGCACGACAAGCTTGCATCCGCCATCCTCATCACCACCGACCCGACCCTCCCGGATAAGGTCGAGGCTGAGGTACAGCGC
>CACXGK010000162.1 GCA_902767115.1 uncultured Ruminococcus sp. | reverse complement strand
CCGTTCGTCGGCACCGGTATGGAGTACAAGGCTGCTGTTGACTCCGGCGTTTGCGTGATCTCCGAATATGACGGTACCTGCTCCTTTGTTTCCGCTGATAAGATCGTAATCCAGGACGCCAACAAGGTCGAGCATACCTACGAGCTCACCAAGTTCCAGCGTTCCAACCAGGACTGCTGCGTCAACCAGCGTCCGATCGTGAGCGTTGGTGACACCATCCGCAAGGGTCAGGTGCTCGCTGACGGTCCGGCTACCGCTGACGGTGAGATCTCCCTCGGTAAGAATGCCCTCATCGGCTTCATGACCTGGGAGGGCTACAACTACGAGGATGCCGTTCTGCTGAACGAGCGTCTGGTACGTGAGGACGTCTTCACTTCCATCCACATCGAGGAGTACGAGCTTGAATGCCGTGACACCAAGCTCGGACCTGAGGAGATTACCCGTGACATCCCGAATGTCGGCGATGATGCCCTCAAGAACCTCGATGAGCATGGTATCATCCGCATCGGTGCAGAGGTCACTGCCGGCGATATCCTCGTTGGTAAGGTTACACCCAAGGGCGAGACCGAGCTCACCGCCGAGGAGCGCCTCCTGCGTGCGATCTTTGGTGAGAAGGCAAGAGAAGTTCGTGATAATTCCCTGAAGGTGCCGCACGGCGAAGGCGGTATCGTCATTGACGTCAAGATCTTTAAGCGTGGCGAGAAGATCTCTGATGATACAGGCGCTGAGGTCTCCGAGCTCGGAACCGGCGTCAATATGCTCGTTCGTGTTTACATTGCACAGAAGCGTAAGATCTCTGTCGGCGACAAGATGGCAGGCCGCCACGGTAACAAGGGTGTCGTTTCCCGTATTCTCCCGGAGGAGGATATGCCGTTCCTGCCCGATGGTACGCCGCTGGATATCGTGCTGAACCCTCTGGGCGTACCTTCCCGTATGAACATCGGTCAGGTACTGGAGGTTCACCTCGGCATGAGCGCCAAGGCACTTGGCTGGCACATCATGACACCGGTATTCGACGGTGCGCATGAGGATGATATCCGTGCTTGCTTCCGTGAGGCAAATGAGAAGAATGCGCCTTACAGAAACGATCCCTTCGAGATCGGCAAGATGGACAAGGTCATCAATCCCAAGGCGATCGAAATGAATGAGGATGGTAAGTTCACCCTCTATGACGGCAGAACCGGTGAGAAGTTCGATAACCGTGTTACCGTAGGTTATATGTACTACCTCAAGCTCCACCACCTCGTTGACGATAAGATCCACGCACGTTCCGTTGGTCCCTACTCCCTCGTTACCCAGCAGCCGCTCGGTGGTAAGGCACAGTTCGGCGGTCAGCGTTTCGGTGAGATGGAGGTTTGGGCACTGGAGGCTTACGGTGCCGCTTACACCCTCCAGGAGATCCTGACCGTCAAGTCCGATGATACCATCGGCCGTGTCAACACCTATGAGCACATCGTCAAGGGTCAGAACGTTCCGAAGCCGGGTATTCCGGAATCCTTCAAGGTGCTCATCAAGGAGATGCAGTCCCTCGGTCTGGATGTCAAGGTGCTCGACAACGAGAAGAACGAGATCGACCTCAAGCAGCACTTCGAGGAGGACGATGATCTCCCGATGCCGGCAGCCGACTTCAATGACGACTTCCGCAGCGATGAGGACGAGTTCGAGAGCCACGGCTTCACCACCGGTGACGTCGAGGATATCGATGCTCCCCTGCCCGACGATGACGAGGACAGCTTTGCAGAGTCCGCAGACCCCGACCTCTCGGATGAGGATTTCGGTGACGAGGATCTGTTCTAAGCGCTAAGCTTTGATACTACTTGCAAGCCCGGTGCTGTGTACGCCGCACCGGGGACTTGCAGATTTTGAGATATAATCCAACTTCTTATAAGGAGGTAAACGGTTTGGAATCTACGACTTTTGCATCCCTGCAGATTGGTCTTGCCTCTCCGGAGCGCATCAGAGAGTGGTCCTATGGTGTTGTAGAACGCCCCGAAACTATCAACTACAGAACCCAGAAGCCGGAAACCGGCGGTCTGTACTGTGAGCGCATCTTTGGCCCGACCAAGGACTGGGAGTGCCACTGCGGTAAGTTCAAGAAGATCCGTTTCAAGGGTAAGGTCTGCGACCGCTGCGGCGTTGAGGTGACCCGTGCCAAGGTACGCCGTGAGCGTATGGGTCACATCGAGCTGGCTGCCCCCGTTTCCCATATCTGGTACTTCAAGGGCACACCGTCCAGAATCGGTCAGGTGCTCGAAATTTCCCAGAAGCGTCTGGAGGAAGTCCTCTACTTCACCAAGTACGTTGTCATTGAACCCGGTGAGACTTCCCTCATGAAGAATCAGCTCATCACCGAGAAGGAATACCAGGAGACCCTCGAACAGTACGGCGATACCTTCATCGCTGAAATGGGTGCCGAGGCGATCCAGTGGCTCCTCGATGAGTATGACCCGGAGGGTCACATCCGCTTTATCGAGCGCCATATGGAGCAGTTCTCCAAGGTTCTCGGTATGACCGAGCGTGAGATCCACAATTTCCTGCATCGCTTCTCCTATTATGTGGAAAGCGGCGAGAACTCCGGCTACAGCGACGGGGATATCGTCACCTATGCGGACTACAAGGAGATGATCCTCCCCTACAACCGCAAGTGTGAGGATACCACCGATACACCGGCTGTCATCAAGACCGGCTATCAGTATATCACAGAGCTCTTTGAGCAGAAGTTTGACCCGACCAACGAGGAATTCGCTGAGATCCGCCGTGAGAACTGGATCGGCGACCTTCAGTATACCGCTGATGCGCTCAAGGAGGAGCTCAAAGACCTCCCGAACGGTCAGAAGAAGATCAAGATCTTAAAGCGCCTGGAAATCGTCGAGGCATTCCTCCAGTCCGGCAACAAGCCGTCCTGGATGGTCATGAATGTCGTTCCGGTCATTCCGCCCGATCTGCGCCCGATGGTCATGCTCGACGGCGGCAGATATGCGACCTCTGACCTGAATGACCTGTACAGACGTGTCATCAACCGTAACAACCGTCTCCAGCGTATGCTCAAACTCGAAGCCCCTGACATCATCGTGCGCAACGAGAAGCGTATGCTCCAGGAAGCTGTTGACGCCCTTATCGACAACGGCAGACACGGCAGAGCCGTTACTGGTCCGAACAACCGTGCCCTCAAATCCCTGTCCGATATGCTGAAGGGTAAGCAGGGTCGTTTCCGTCAGAACCTGCTTGGTAAGCGTGTTGACTACTCCGGCCGTTCCGTTATCGTCGTTGGCCCTGAGCTGAAGATGTACCAGTGCGGTCTGCCGAAGGAAATGGCACTCGAACTGTTCAAGCCGTTCGTTCTCAAGCGCCTCGTTGACACCGGCGTGATCGCTAACATCAAGTCCGCACGTAAGATCGTGGACAGAGCGACCGACAAGGCTGTCTGGGATGCGCTCGAAAACGTCATCAAGTCCCACCCGGTACTCCTGAACCGTGCGCCTACACTGCACCGTCTGGGTATCCAGGCATTCGAGCCGATCCTGGTCGAGGGTCGTGCGATCAAGCTCCATCCGCTGGTTTGCTCCGCATTTAACGCCGACTTCGACGGCGACCAGATGGCAGTTCACCTCCCCCTGTCCGCTGAGGCACAGGCTGAGGCACGTTTCCTGATGCTCGCTGCCAATAACCTGCTCAAGCTTTCCGACGGTAAGCCGGTAGCCGTACCGTCGCAGGATATGATCCTGGGTTCCTACTATCTGACCATCCTCAAGGAAGGCGATAAGGGCTCCGGAAAGACCTTCCGTGACGTCGATGAGGCAATGATGGCGTACTACGAGGGCGATGTCACCCTCCACGCTCCCATCCGTGTCCGCATCACCAAGGACGTTGCAGAGAAGAAGCTCTCCAAGATCATCGACTGCACCATCGGTCGTCTGATCTTCAACGAGAATATCCCGCAGAACCTCGGTTATGTAGACCGTACCAATTCCGACCGTCAGTTTGACCTGGAAATTTCCTTCCTTGTCAAGAAGAAGCAGCTCGGTGATATCATCGACCGCTGCATCCGCATCCATGGTACCACCACCACCTCCGAGGTGCTCGATAAGATCAAGGCACTCGGCTACAAGTTCTCCACCCGTTCCGGTATCACCACCGCTGTCTGCGATGCGACCATTCCGCCGCAGAAGAAGGACATCCTTGCCAAGGCTGACGAGATGATTGAGGTCATCAACAAGCAGTTCAACAAGGGTCGTCTGTCCGAGGAGGAGAAGTCCAAGATGGTCGTTAAGACCTGGAACGATGCGACCGATGAAGTTACCGAAGCACTGAAGGCAAACATGGACCCGTACAACCCCATCCAGATGATGGCAGACTCCGGTGCCCGTGGTTCTATCGCCCAGTTGCGTCAGCTCGCAGGTATGCGTGGACTGATCGCCAATACCTCCGGTTCCGTCATTGAGATCCCGATTCGTGCAAACTATCGTGAGGGTCTGAATATCTTGGAGTACTTCATCTCCTCCCGAGGCGCTCGTAAGGGCTTGGCGGATACCGCTCTGCGTACCGCTGACTCTGGTTACCTGACCCGTCGTCTGGTTGACGTTTCACAGGATGTCATCATCCGTGAGATCGACTGCGGTGCGACCGATGGTCTGGATGCTTACGAGATCACGTCCGGCAACGAGCTCATCGAGAAGATGACCGACCGTCTGGTCGGCAGATTCCTCGTGGACGATCTGCGTGACGCAGAGACCGGTGAGCTCATCATCAGCAAGGATAAGCTCCTGACCGAGAAGGACGCACAGCGCATCATTGATATGGGCGTAAAGCGTGTCAAGATTCGCTCCGTCCTCAAGTGCAAGGCAAAGCGTGGCGTCTGCGCTAAGTGCTACGGCGCTAACCTCGCCAATAATAACCTGGTTTCCGTTGGTGAAGCTGTCGGCATCATCGCTGCACAGTCCATCGGTGAGCCGGGTACCCAGCTTACCATGAGAACCTTCCATACCGGCGGTATCGCATCCGGTGGTGAGGGTGATATCACACAGGGTCTTCCCCGTGTCGAGGAACTGTTCGAGGCTAGAAAGCCGAAGAATGCTGCGATCGTTGCAGGCAGAAGCGGTGTGCTCGAACTGCGTGAGGACAAGAACCTGCGTACCCTCGTGATCCGTGACCAGGAGACCGGTGAGGCTGATGAGATCAGCGTTCCGTACAACTACAAGTACTGCCAGAACGTCCGTGACGGCGTGAAGGTGGAGAAGGGCGACCGCCTGACTGAGGGTAATGTATACCCGGCACGCATCCTGGAGGTGCTCGATACCTCTGCTGTGCAGGATTACATCATCACCGAGGTTCAGAAGGTTTACCGTCTCCAGGGTGTAGATATCAACGATAAGCACATCGAAGTTATCGTTCGCCAGATGCTCCGCAAGGTTCGCATCGACGACGCAGGCAGCGCTAACGACCTGCCGCATACCGAGTATCTCCTGCCCGGCACGCTCGTGGAGCGCAAGAAGGTGGACGAGATCAACGATGCGATCCAGGCACGTATCGATGCCGGTCAGACTGATCTGAAGCTCGTGACCGTTGAGCCGGTGCTCCAGGGTATCACCAAGGCAGCTTCCAGCTCTGAGTCGTTCATGTCGGCGGCTTCCTTCCAGGAGACCACCAAGGCGCTCACAGACGCTGCAATTCGTGGTAAGACCGACGATCTCCAGGGTCTGAAGGAGAACGTTATCATCGGTAAGCTCATCCCGGCTGGTACCGGTATGGACATCTACAACAATGTGCAGATTGTCCGCACCGTCAAGGGTGAGGGCGAACATACACCGATCAATTCCCTGTAATTTCAGAAGCTCTGAAAGTCCCGGAAGCGCCTTGCTTCCGGGACTTTTGTGCATCCAACTAACCGGCACTAACTTGACAATCGTCCCGAAATCTGCTACAATAGATACAGTTAACTTCTGAAACAAACCATGAGGTGATTCTATGAATGAAACGCTCTCCCGTGATAAACAGATCATCCGCACCAGCATTATCGGTATTCTGGCGAATGTGTTTCTTGCCGGCTTCAAGGCGGTGGTGGGCTTGGCTTCGCACTCGGTGGCGATCGTGATGGACGCTGTCAACAACCTTTCCGACGCCGCAAGCTCCGTCATTACCATCGTCGGCACCAAGCTTGCCGGACGTGCGCCTGACCGCAAGCACCCCTTCGGCTACGGCAGGATCGAGTACCTGAGTGCAATGGTCATTTCTCTGCTCGTGCTCTACGCCGGCGTGACGGCTTTTGTGGAGTCCGTCAAGAAGATCATTCACCCCGACACCCCCGATTACAGCGCTGCGTCCCTCATCATCGTGGGCGCTGCGGTCGTGGTCAAGATCGTGCTGGGGCTGTATGTCAAACGTGTGGGCGTCAAGGTCAATTCCGATTCGCTCGTCAATTCCGGCGAGGACGCCAAGCTCGATTCCATCATTTCCCTGACCACGCTGGCGGCTGCGGCGGTATACCTGCTGTTCGGGCTTTCCATCGAAGCGTGGCTGGGTGCGGTAATCGCAGCGGTCATCATCAAATCCGGCTTGGAAATGCTCAGCGACACCCTCTCCAAGATCCTCGGTGAGCGTGCCGATGCCGAGCTTGCACGGGACATCAAGGCGACTGTCATGGGCTTCCCTGACGTCAGCGGCGCCTATGACCTCATCCTCCACAACTACGGTCCTGACGCCTACCAGGGCTCTGTTCACATCGAGGTGCCGGACACATTGCGTGCCAATGACCTTGACGACCTTCTGCGGCGCATTTCGGTCGAGGTCTACAGCAAGCACAACGTCATCCTCACCGCCATCGGTGTCTATTCCTACAACACCACCGACCCCGAAGCGGCACAGATGCGTGACACCGTCCGTGAGCTCGTCATGGCACAGCCCCATGTCCTCCAGATGCACGCTTTCTATGTGAATCAGGCGGAGCAGCGCATCCGGTTTGACGTGGTGGTCAGCTTTGATGCAAAGGACAGAAATGCCGTCCTGCGCTCCATCACCGACAAGGTGCAAAGCGCCTACCCCGGCTACACCCTCCAGATCGCCATGGATACCGATTTCAGCGAGGAGGAACCTGCTAAGTGACCCCTCCCCTGCAAGCTGCGGCTTGCAGGGGATTTTTCCGTTTTTGGGCGGATTTTCATCTTTACAAAACCGCCGACATATGGTATACTTAAAAGGAGCAGTCCCGGCTTGCCGGGTGCTTCCCAGCAGCCGCACCCGGCGGCTTGCGCTCCCTTGAAAGGCGTGATACTTATGAAATCAAATCGCAAAACCATTGTGCTTCTCCCGATAGTCGGCATCCTTGCACTGCTCGTTGTCATTGGTTGGGTCATCCATATCGCACGGGAGAAGATCATGCAGGCGTCCGTGGACTCCTTCGAGGAGCAGGAGGTGGACGGCTCCGATACCGAGGTGGATAAGATCTTGCTTGACACCGGCGACGGACAGATGTGGATCCCGGTGCTTGCCGACGTGCCGGCGTGTACCCGTGTGCCGGAGCAGCACGTTTTGCGCAACGGCGAGGTCTTTTACCTCGAAAACAACCAGATCACATCCAAGATTGGCATTGACGTTTCCGCCTACCAGGGCAATATCGACTGGCAGACCGTCCGGGAAGCCGGGGTGGAGTTTGCGTTCATCCGCTGCGGCTACCGTGGGTACGAAAGCGGCGAACTGGTCGTCGATGCGAACTATTACACGAATATGCAGGGGGCGCTGGACGCCGGCATTCAGGTAGGCGTGTACTTCTACTCCCAGGCGATCACCCCGGAGGAAGCCGTTGAGGAGGCGGAGCTGGCGCTCTCCATGATCGAGGGCTACGACGTGACCTACCCGATCGTGTACGACTGGGAGGTGGTCTCCGAGAGCACTGCCCGCACCAACGGCATCAGCGTGGAGGACCTGACCGCCTGCAATATCGCCTTCTGCGAACGCATCAAGCAGGCTGGCTACACCCCCATGATCTACCAGAACAAGCAGACCTCCCTGCTCCGGCTTGACCTCCCGGCGCTGAAGGAGTACGACTTCTGGCTCGCCGAGTACAACGAGGAGGCGATGGCAAGCTACTACTACGACTACCGCATCTGGCAGTACTGCTCCGACGGCACTCTCCCCGGCATCACCGGCACCGTGGACATGGACATCTGCTTTGAGCCGTATGCCTGAGGTGTGAGATGAAAGGCAAACGCTTCCTCTGCATCATGCTCGTGATATGGGCATTTTTAGGGCTTGTCAACCTGCTGGCAAGGCTCTGCACGCCACTCACAGACTTCTACATTGCACACATCTTCCCCCTCATCTCCGGGCTCTGGTCGAGGGTTTCGGGGCTTGTGCCGTTCTCGGTCGGGGAATGGATGATCGTTTGCGGCGTTGTGCTGGTCATGGTCGGCATCATCGGGCTGCCGCTGGTGCTGCTCTTTGGAAAGTCCCGTCGCCGCCGCATCCTCACCATCGCAGGGCAATGCTATGGCTGGGTCGTGACGTGGGTGCTGTGTCTCATGACGTTCCGGTTTTTCGTGCTGTACCAGGGGACGCAGCTCAGCCGCACCATCGACCGCACCACCTACGCCAATGCGGACGTCCTGCGGGTATACCGGACGCTGGCGGAGCAGGCAGATGCCGAGGGGGAGCGTGTCGCACGGGATGCGGACGGGCATTTCGTCCTGACGGACGACCTCGTCCCCGAAGCCAAGGCGTGCATGATGCGGCTTGCGAACAATTATCCGCAGTTTCAGGGCTTTTACCCCGACCCGAAGCCGATCTATCATGCGTATTTCTTCTCGCAGCAAAACCTGATCGGCATCTATTTTCCGCACTCGATGGAGGCGAACTACAACCCCGTCGTGTACGATGTCAACCTCCCCGTCACCATCTGCCACGAGTACACCCACCTCAAAGGCAACATCTTTGAGGACGAAGCCGGGTACTATGCCTTTTTAGCCTGCCAGACGAGCGAGAGTGCGGATTTTCGCTATTCTGCGTATATTTCCGCATTAGAGTGGTTCGATGTGGACTTCGGTGACGATGCCGACGCCTGGGAGGAATTCCAGGAGATTTATCAATCCATGAGCGAGGGCGTACGCACCGATCTGTACTCCTACGTGCCGGACGACTACTGGGAGACCCACCGGGAGACCGAGGAGGTCATCCCCACGGTGATCGTCACCGAGACCGCCGAGAAGGTCATGGACGCTTCCCTCAAAGTCAACGGCGTCCCCGAAGGCGTCGGCTCCTACGCCGGCATGACGCTGCTGCTGCTCGACGACTACCTGAACCAGACATAAACCAGAGATCGCCCTTTGCCATTCGGCTGAGGGCGAATTCCCTTGCCACAGCGCCGGAGATGCTTGACAAAATGGGCGAATTATGGTAAGATTATAGGGTACGCAAATTTTATCACCAGGAAGGATTTAGAATGCCAAGAAAAAAAGAACTCCCCAAAAAAGCAAAGCCGATGATGGACGCCTGGTTTGAGGGCGCCGGCACCACGCAGGAGGAGTCTGTTACCGATACACTCGAAAAGAACTACCTCCCCTACGCCATGAGCGTGATCATATCCCGTGCGCTGCCGGAGATCGACGGCTTCAAGCCCTCGCACCGCAAGCTCCTGTACACCATGTACAAGATGGGACTGCTGACCGGCGCCCGCACCAAGTCCGCCAATGTCGTGGGACAGACCATGCGTCTGAATCCGCACGGCGACCAGGCGATCTACGAGACTATGGTGCGCCTGACCCGTGCCAACGAATGCCTGCTGCACCCCTACGTGGACAGCAAGGGTAACTTCGGCAAGCACTATTCGAGGGATATGGCGTTCGCCGCATCCCGATACACCGAGGTCAAGCTGGCGCCGATCGCTGAGGCGCTGTTCTCGGAGATCGACAAGGAAACAGTCGATTTTGTCCCAAATTACGACAATACTATGCAGGAGCCGTCGCTGCTCCCGGCGACTTTCCCGTCGATTCTGGTCAACGCCAACATGGGTATCGCCGTTTCGATGGCGAGCAACATCTGCCCGTTCAACCTCGCAGAGCTGTGCGAGACCTGCATTGCCCTGATGAAGGACCCGGCGCACGACATCCTGTCCACGCTCAAGGGGCCGGATTTCCCGTCGGGTGCGTATATCATTTACGACGAGGCGGAGCTGCGGCGTGTGTACGAGACCGGCAGAGGCTCCATCAAGCTGCGGTCGAAGTGGAATTTCGACAAGGCGGCTGGGTGCATCGAGGTCACGGAAATTCCGTACACCACGACCCTCGAACAAATCAAGGACAAGATCGCTGAGCTCGTCAAGCTCGGCAAGCTGCGTGAGGTCTCCTACGCCCGTGATGAGATCGACGTGAACGGTTTTCGGCTTGCCATCGATGTAAAACGTGGCACCGACCCGGAAAAGCTCATGCAGAAGCTGTTCCGGATGACGCCGCTGCAGGACAGCTTTGGCTGCAATTTCAACATCCTCATCGGCAACCAGCCCAAGGTCATGGGCATCCGGGAGATTCTGGAGGAATGGCTGGCGTTCCGTGAGGAGTGCGTGCGCCGCCGGGTGTACCACGATCTCAACAAAAAGAAGGATCGCCTGCACCTGCTCGAAGGTCTGAAGAAGATTTTGCTTGACATCGACAAGGCGATTTCCATCATTCGTGCAACGCCTGAGGAAGCACTTGTTGTACAGAACCTGATGGACGGCTTCTCAATCGACGAAATTCAGGCGGAATACGTCGCTGAGATCAAGCTGCGCCACCTGAACCGTGAGTACATCCTCAACAAGATCGAGGACGTGGACAAGCTGGCGTCTGAGATCGCCGACATGGAGGACATCCTTGCGAACCCCAAGCGCATCCGAAAGATCATCGAGCAGGAGCTCAAGGAGACTGCCAAAAAGTACGGACAGCCCAGAAAATCGATGTTTTTGCACGTCACGGACGAGGAGGACATCACGATCGAGGACGACACGCCGGATTACCCGGTTCACCTGTTCCTCACGAAGGATGGGTATTTCAAGAAGATCACGGCGCAAAGTCTGCGCATGAGCGGCGAGCAGAAGGTCAAGGAAGGCGACTTCATTGCGCAGCAGTTTGAGGCGACGAATAAAACCGAGCTGCTGTTCTTCACGACCAAAGCCCAGGTGTACAAATGCCGTGCGGCGGTCTTTGAGGACGGCAAGGCGTCCGGACTCGGCGACTATATTCCGGTCAAGCTTGGATTTGACGAGGATGAGCTGGTTGTTGGCATGGTCATGACCAATGACTACATGGGTGAGCTGCTGTTCGTTTACGAAAACGGCAAGATCTCCAAGGTTCCGCTATCTGCCTACGAGACCAAGACCAACCGCAAAAAGCTGACGGGTGCGTTCTCCGACAAGTCCCCTGCTGTGCGGATTTTCCACCTGATGGAGGAAGAAACGCCCATTCTGCTGCGTTCTTCCGGAAACCGTGCGATTCTCATCGATGCGTCCATGATTCCGGAAAAGACAACCCGCTCCACGCAGGGTGTCAACGTCATGAACCTCAAGGCAAAGCAGGTCGTTACCTCTGCGATCATCCCGCAGGGCGAACTTCTCACCGTTGCGGAGAATTACCGTGTCAAGACGCTTCCGGCTGCCGGCAAGCTTGCAAAGGATCTCGAAGATACCGATCAGATGTCTCTGGTATAACAAACCAATCCCCCATCGCAGTGATGGGGGATATCTTTTTCCAGAATATCGCAAAAAAATCCCCCTGTCAAACTGACAGGGGGCAAATGTTTTGCAAAATGTATGCGCTCGGATTACTCCTTTACGCCGCCCAGAGCTACACCAGCGATGATGAACTTAGAGAGAATGAAGTAAACGATGACGATCGGCAGGATCGACAGGGTTACGCAGAGGAAGTTAACACCGTTATCGATGTTCTTATCGAATGCGAGAACCTTGGACACCATGATCGGCACAGTTGCGAGCTTCTCATTCTTGAGGATCATGTTCTGGGTGTAGTAGTTGTTCCAGTTCGCAACGAAGGCAAAGATTGCCTGTACTGCGATAGCCGGCTTCATCATCGGGATAGCGATGGTGAGGAAGGTGCGGAACTCGCCGCAGCCGTCAATACGGGATGCCTCCACGATATCAAGTGGGAAGCTCGATTTCATGTAGGAAACCATAAAGAAGATAACGGCAGGCGCCGCAATCGCCGGAACAATCAGCGGAATAAAGTTGTTAATGAGGTGCAGGGAGTACATGAAACGGACAAAACCTGCGGAAGATACCTGTACCGGAATCATCATAACTGCGATGATGAAGGTATAGGCAGCACTGTTCAGCTTGAAATCATAAACAGTGAGACCGTATGCCGTCATAGCAGAGAAGAAAACGGTCAGGAGGGTGGTGCAGCCTGCGATAATCAAGCTGTTGAGGTAACCCTGACCCACGTCGAACGCATTGTGATACTGGGTAGCGACACGCTTTGCAGTCTTACCAGCATCCTCCGGCAGATGATTCATCAGCGTATTGAAGTTATCGCCGAGGGACTTACCGAACCAGAAACGGGACGGATTCTGCGCCAGATCCATGCTGTTATGGGTAGAGTTTACGATCAGAATGTAGATCGGAACAAGACAAATCAGAGTCAGGAGGACACACACAATAAAGATCGCAGTAGACTTTGCAACGATCTTTGCATGGTAATTGTCCTTAGGCTGACCATACTGCTGCTTCAGGCTCATAGTGTCAGACCTCCTTGCTTCATCTTAGCCTTGTACTGCTTTTCGGCCTTCTTGCGCTGCTTCTTCTTAGCAATCGCATCCTTATCACGGTTCATGTAGAACGTGATGGAGCCGAGTACCGCAGTGATTGCAAAGATAATAATAGAGGCAGCACCTGCATAACCGTAGTTAGCCTGCTCTACAGTACCCTTGTTGAAGTTGTAGTAGATGTACACAGCAACGGTTTCGAGTTCCTTGGAGAAGTTTGCACCATTGTGGAACAGGAACGGGATATCGAACATCTGGAGACCACCGATCATGGAGGTTACGAGTGTGTAAACCATGATGGGCTGCAGCAGAGGCAGAGTGATCT
>CACXGK010000161.1 GCA_902767115.1 uncultured Ruminococcus sp. | reverse complement strand
TCTGCCAAAGCCACTATGTGGCTTTGGCGGCTTGCGCTGACTGCAAAGCACAACATTGTTGTGCTTTGCAATAGAGGGCAGTATATAAACCGAGAGGTCGAAATCAATGGAGGCAAGCGCTAAAAGGCTATCCTGCGCATTGGCGGAAATTCGTTCATTGACGTCCCGGATGGTGTTCCAGGCGGCGGCGTGGGTGACTTCAACGCCCTTGGGTTCGCCGGTCGTTCCGGACGTGAGGATGATGTAGGCGGACAGCGCCGGGTCAAGTCCCTGGGGCAGCGCTGCCGGGGCTTTGGTGTCGGCTTCGCTCAGGTACAAAAGCTCCACGCCGTCCGGTACCTGCATTCCGGATGCGATTTACTCGGTCGTCAGGAGATAGCGCACGTCCATCTGCGTATGCACACGCTCCCGGCGCTCGTAGGGCAGATTCTCGCCGATCGGAACGTAGCAGGCGCCGTATGCGGCAATCGCTGCCGCTGCCATGACCTGCGCAGCACCCCTTGCAAACGTAAAGCCCACATGGTCACCCTGCTGCACACCGTGGTCACGCAGGACGGCGGCAAGCTGCTGCATTTTGTTACGCAGTTCGCCAAAGCTTACCGTATCGCCCGTTACGGTGTCGAGCAGGGCGGTCTTGTCGGGGGCGCTGTCTGCGTATTGCAGCATGGCGTCCGTGAGCGCCTGGGCAGGCGCAGGCGGTGCGGGACTGCGGTTCTCCGCAAAGCGTTCACGTTCTGCTGCACTCACGGCATCCGGGATGAAATGCCAGTCCGGGGCGGCGGCAAGCTGTTCGATCAGCTCCGTCAAAGCCTGGAACATCGAGTCTGTCAAGCCATCCGGGAATACCTCCTTTGCGGTGTCCCACGACAGCAGAATGCTGCCGTCACACTCCACGATCTGGAAGTCGATCCAGACCTGCGGCGTCTGCGTGATCATGTAGTGCAGACTGCCAAAGCTCTCCTTGCATTCGTGGGTCATGAGCTCCGTGCCGATCATGTAGGAGTAGACCAGCGGCGCCATAAAGCGTGTGTTGCTGCGCAATTTGGCAAGGTCACGCTGCACCTGGATGCCGCTGTAGGACGTGTGGGCGATGTCGGCACGGAACTGCGCTTCGGTATGGCGCACGAGCGTCAGGAAGTCGGCATCCTGCTGCACACCAGTCTCTAAAAGCAGGAGATTCGTGAAGTCTGATACCACCGCATCCACGCCCTCGTCAATGTCCCGGTCGAATACGGGGATGTTGATGAGGAAATGCTCGTTCTCGCTGTAGCGCTCGATCACTGCCGTGTAGGCGGCAAGGAGCGCCATGGCGATGGTGGAGTTGTTGGCTCTCGCATTGGCGGAAAGCCCCTGCCATACCGCATCCGGCACCACATACGACAGCCGGCGGTAGGTCGCCTGTCCGAGCTGCTCCGGGGGCTGCTTCAGGGGGAGCGCCGGTCTGTCCGGAAGCTCCGGCAGGCGCTTTGTCCAGTAGGCTTTGGCGGCTTCGATGGCGTCCTGCTTTTGCAGGCGGCGGCGCTCCTGGTACACGCCGAAATCCCAGTCCGGATCGGCGGCAGGCTTGCCGCTGCCGGTGTAGAGCTTGGTCAGGTCATTCAGGATGATGCTGAAGCTCAGCACATCCGCAAAGATGAGGTCAAGCTCGAAATGCAGCCGGTTTCAGGCGATATGACGCCCTTATCACCTGTGCGGTAGAAGCCGTCCTCTGTGAAGTAGACCTTGGTGAGCTCCGGGGCGCCGTAGTATTCCGTCACGACCGAGGGACCTCTGGCAATGATCTCGCCTTCGGTGCCATGCGGCACTTCCCGGTCGTTTTCGTCCACGATCTTCAGGATGTCACCGGGCGAAACCGTGCGACCCTGGGTGTTGAGGATGATGTCACGGGGGTCGTCGGGATAAGTGGCGCAGACGAAGCCCTCACCCATGCCGTAGATCTGCGAGACCACGCAGTCAAAGCCGTCCATCGCACGCTCTGCAAGCTGCGGCGTACACACGGCGCAGCCGATCTGGATCATCGCAAGCGACGAAACGTCGATATCGTCTACAAACTCCATGATGTCCAGACACGCATTCACAAGCGACGGTACAAGCGCCACGGTCGTGACGTGGTAGCGTGCGATGTAGTCGAGGATCTCGTCGGCACTGCCGTTGCGGCTGAGGACTGTGCGTGCGCCCATGAAGATGGAGCCGAATAAGCCGGGGCCGCAGAGATTCCAGTTGTGCGTCACCGGCATGGCGATCAGGCTGACGCTGTTCTCGGTCATGCCGCAGGAAAGTGCGCAGTATTTCTGGGAGTGCAGGTAGTCGGAATGCGTCCGGGCAATGAGCTTCGGGATGCCGGTCGAGCCGCCGGACAGGACGATGATCGCCGTGTCACGATTATGCGGCTTTTCAAAATCGCTTCGCAGCGAAAATGCCGATAAGTCGAGCGATTCGAGCTCATCGGCAAACAGGATGAGGAGCTTCGGGAAGCGCTCCTGCATGGTGCGGCTCAGCGGCTCGTAGTCCACGCCGTGGAAGGAGCGGATGACGATGTAGCCGACGGCGCCGGAAAGTTCCAGGATGCCGCCGACCTCGGTCTCCCGGTGGGACGGCATTGCCAGCACCGGAATGACGCCGATGCGGAACATTCCGAAGCACATCACCGTGAAGCTGATGCTGTTGACGTGCTGGATAACGATGCGGTCGCCCTTGACGAAGCCCTGCTGGAGGAAGTATTCCGCCATCGCATCGGCACGACGTTCGAGCTCGGCGAAGCTAATCTCCTCACGCTCGTCGATCAGGGCAATGCAGTCGCCGTAGCGTGAGGCGCACTGGTGGAGCTTGTCACTGTGGGTGCAGCGCTCCCAGAGCCCACGCTCCTCGTAATCTGCACATAATCTCTCGTAATCTGCTGCTTTCATTCCCCATGTTCCTTTCCGCATATCAGAATTCTCGAATAATCGCACTTGATCTCACGCTCGACCCGGAAGCCGTGGCGTTCCATGTAGGGCTTGAGATCCTGGAAGATAAACCCCGGAAATGTCGGGGGTTCGTTCATTTGCAGAATCCGGAATTTCACCTTCCGGTACCAGCCGTGTTCTGGCGGATCCCACTCTGTTAGGTATAGCTTACCGGTGGGTCGAAGAACACGCTTTGCCTCGGACAAGATGCCCGTGATGTCGGATTCCGACAGCTCGTGCAGGACGAGCGAGATCAGGGCGGCATCAAAGGCACCGTCCGGAAGCTGCAAGTGCTCCGCACTCATTTTGTGCAGCGTGATGTTGTGCAGCTCGGTGCGGGCAAGTCGCTTCTGAAAGACGCCAAGCATTCCCTCGGAGGCGTCGATGCAGGTAAGCTTCGCCTTCGGAAATGCCGCAGCGATGGGCATTGCAGACGCACCGCTCCCGGCGCAGATGTCGAGGATATCCTTGGCTTCGGACGGCAGGATCCGGGTCAGGATCTTCCGGGGATTCCGGGCAGGATTGCGGAAAAATAACAGCTCGATGGAATCCGGCACTCTCGGAAACAGATCGTACAGCTTCCGGATCGTATTTGCAGGTATACTCATAGTTCCCCCTATTGACATATTTGAAACAGACTGCCGCTTTCTGCAACGAAGTAAGCGGCAGCTTACCTATAGGCAAAAAAAGATGTGAACGCAGACTGGTTCACGCACAGGTTTTATCATACATCAACGGGTTTCGGAATGCAAGCATATTTCCGGAATTTTACATATAATTCGACAAAATTCACGATTCGTATAGATTGTGGGGCGCCATCGAAAATGAAGTTGGTTTTGGGAACAAAAATCCTGCTCCCCAAAACTGGAGAACAGGACGTTTTCGTCATGTACGCTTCTTTTTGAGGACGCCCAGCAGGAGCATTCCGATCACGGAGCCGATCACGAGCGAGAGCAGGAATTGCAACGGATGCCCGATCACGGCGATCACGAAAATACCGCCGTGCGGCGCCCGGAGAGTGCAGTCAAATGCCATCGTCAGCGCTCCGGCGATCCCGGCGCCGATCATGCATGAGGGTATCACACGAGCCGGGTCAGCCGCCGCATACGGAATCACGCCCTCCGTCACGAAGCTCAGCCCCATGATGTAATTGACGGGTCCCGACTTGAGTTCGTCCGATGTGAAGCGGCTCTTGAAAAAGGTCGTGGCGAGCGCCACCGCAAGGGGCGGCACCATGCCGCCGATCATCACGGACGCCATCACGTTGTCATTCCCGGCGGCGAGCGCTCCGAGCGCAAACACATACGCCGCCTTGTTGAACGGTCCGCCCATGTCGATGGACATCATGCAGCCGAGCATGGCGCCGAGGAGAATCTTGCTCGTGCCGCCCATGCTGTTGAGGAACACCGCAAGCCCGGAATTGAGCATTCCCATCACGGGGTTGACCGAGCACATCACGAGGGCGATCATGACCAGTCCGCACAGCGGATAGAGCAGCACGGTGCGGATGCCGTCAAAGGTCTTGGGGATGCGCTCGCAGAGCTTTTCCATGCCGAGCGTCAGATAGCCGCCGGCAAATCCGGCGAACAGTGCGCCCAAAAATCCGCTTGAAACGCCCCCGGACGGCTCTGCAAAGGTCGAACCGAGAACGGCAAGCTCACCGCCGATGAGCCCCGTCAGGAATCCCGGCTTGTCGGCGATGGATTTGGCGATATAGCCGGCTAAAACCGGCATCATGAAATTGAATGCAAGTCCGCCGACCGTTTTACAGAATGCCGCCGCCGCTAAATGCGTCCCGAAGTCCGCATCCTGCGGCGCTCCCCCGATCGTATCGATCAGGAACGAAACGGCGATCAGCAGTCCCCCGGCAACCGTGAACGGCAGCATATTGCCCACGCCCTCCATCAGGTGGCGGTAGAGGGCTTTGCCGAAGGATTCGGGGGCGGCGTCGGGCTTTGGCACTAAGGTTTCATCTTCCATATGGTTCTCCTTCGTCATAGAATAATCTTGTATCGTTTTTGTCGGCTATCGCCGACTTAGGAGGGGCTTCTCGCCCCTCCTAAACCTCCCTCGGCAGGGCGGTGACCGCCCTGCACCCGCATCATTTTGTATATTCTATGCTCATTTACTGATAATAGCAGAATTTTGACATCACGTTCGCAAACAAAAAGCCCTGTCCCCGTGCGTTCCTTGGAAACAGGACTTTTTCGACACTTATCGTTTTTTATCGGTAACGACCTTGGTGAGGGCGAGGACGGAAATATTGTCCCGGCTGCCGTTCTCCTGCGCAAGCTCACGCAAAAGCTGCAAGCGGCGCACCAAGGGCTTGGGTCTGGCGAGGATTTCCTCGATCTCCAGACTCCCGACCACGTCCGACAAACCGTCCGAGCAGAGCAACAGAATATCGCCGTACTGCATCGTTTCGTGATGCGTCTGGATGTCGAAAATCGGCATCGAATCGACATTTCCGAGCACCGGGAAGATGACGTGCTTTTGCTTATGCGTCCCCATCTCCCAATGCTGGATGGAGCCCTCCTCGTAGAGCATCTGCACGAGGGACTGGTCTCTCGAAAGCTGCTGGAGCGAGCCGCTGCGGTAGCGGTACAGCCTCGAATCGCCGACGTTGACGGTGTGGATCTCCTCGTTCTCATCGATTCCGACAGCGCAAAGGGTGGTCTGCATATTCCGATGCCCCTCCTCCATCGTGCCGAGCTGGGCAAGGGTCACATGGATGGTGTTGACCTCGTCGTCGAGGTCGGTGCGGCTGTTGAAATTGATGTCACGGAGCATCTCCATGCAGGTCGCCGATGCGACCTCGCCACCAGCCTCGCCGGATACACCGTCCGCAACCGCCACGAGAAATGGCGCATTCAGACGGCTTTCGGTCATTCCCTCCGTCAATACGAGCTTATGCAGGAGCAGTGCGTCCTCGTTATGCTCACGCACGCCCTGATCGGTTACAGCACAGCAGTAATACATGACAACTCTCCAAACCTTCTGCGGCGCCGGATCCCCCTGCGCCGTGATACTTCTCTTATAGTATACACGATTTCAGAAAAAATTGCAAGGGGTTTTGAAAATATTCTATGCGACGCCCGTCGAAAAAGTTTGAAAGCCGCAGTATTTGGGCATTTTTAATTTACAAAAGCTTCGCCGTAATTGCCGAGAAATTTGAAATATTCGAGATTCTCAGCTAAATCCGAGAGCAATGCGCACACGGACGTGTCATGGATGCTGCCGCTGAAATCGAGGTAGAACAGCACCTCAAAGCTGCCGTTGCGGATGGGGCGTGATTCGAGCTTCAGGAGGTTCATGCCGGCAATGACGAACTTGCTGAGCATCCGGTGCAGTGAGCCTTCCTCGTGCGGCAGGCGAAGCATGACCGAAATGCGGTCGGCATCGGGCGAAACTTCGAGCATTTTGCTGATGCAGATGAAGCGTGTGAAGTTCGGCACGTAGTCGGAAATATGATCCCGGAGGATCTCCATGCCAAACAGTTTTGCGCAGTTTTCCGAGCAAATCGCAGCGATGGGCTCCTCGCTTTCCATCACCATTTTCGCAGCGGTGGCGGTGTTCGAGTAAGGGTAGGGCGTCAAGCCGTTTTGCGTGATAAAGTGCGAGCACTGCGAGAGCGCCTGCGGATGCGAGTAGACGCTGCTAACTTCCCCCAGTTTCGTTCCGGGGCGAACGGCAAGGCAGTTCGTAATTTCGACGACCGTCGTCCGGGCGATGTAGAAGTTATACTCCGCCATGAGGTCATAAGCCTGCACAACGGAACCTGCGGTCGAGTTCATCACGGGAATGATGCCGTACTGCACCTTGCCGGACTGCACGGCTTCAAACACGTCCGCAAACGTCGGCAGGAACGCCGGCTGCACGTCCTCGCCGAAGATCTGCTTTGCGGCGGTCTCGGCGTTAGCCCCGGCTGTCCCCTGGCAAGCGACCACGGACTGCGCCGAAATCGTCGGCTCCGTGAAGTCATAGGGGGCGGTCTCCCGGTGGAGCTCCCGGTATTGCAGGTACTTGCTGATGTCCATGACCGTCTGGAACAAAAGTGCCGAAGATGACGCAAGTTCCGGCGTTGTGGCACTCCGGATGCGGTCGATGATCTCCTTTTCACGGGCGGTCTGGAAGATCTGCATTCCGTGCTTTTGCTTGTAGTGAGCGACGTTTTTGCAAAGCTCCATGCGCTCCTCGAATGCCTTCTGGATGATCGCATCCTGCGCATTGATGGCGGCTCGCAGCTCGTCGAGGTTCATTTCATGATCCATGGGAATCCCTCCTGGTTTGGGTAGCATTTGTAATACTATTATACAATATTCACGACAAAAAGTCAAGTTCCGACGGATGGTTCGCAGCGAATGTCTGGCGCCAAGCCGGTAAGCCATCGCTTACGAAACGCAGTTTCAGCGCAGCGAACCGTACACGATATTGCGCATGAGCTTCGCCGTCTGGGAGGTGCCGGCGCAGGCAACCTGGATCCAGAACAGGATGGTAAGGTGCTCCTTGGGGTCGGCGCAGAAGTAGGTTCCCGTCCAACCGTCCCAGCCGAATTCTCCCGGATTTGCGAGGGTTCCGAAGGTCTTGGGGTCGGTCAGGACACGCACGAGCGAGCCGTAATCGTAGCCACGCAGCGAATCCCAGTCCTGGTCGGCACGGAAGGCATCTCCCTTGACCTGCGGGGTCGTCATATAGCGGAACGCCGCCGGTGAGAGAATGCGAACGCCATCAGGCGAAACGCCGCCGTTTGCGAGGGTGTTGGCAAATTTCGCATAGTCCTCGATGGTCGAGGTAAGCCCTGCCCCGCCGGAGATAAACGACGGAAGCGACAAATAGTCGTTTAATCCAAGGTGGCATTTCTCGTCACGAACCAGCTTGCCGTCGATCAGTTCGTAAGCAGAGGCAAACCGTTCCTGCTTGTCCGGATGCACATAGAAATCCGTCTCGGTCATGCCAAGCGGCTCGAAGATATTTTTATGCAGAAAATCCCGGTACGGCATCCCGGAAACGACCTCCACAAGAGCGCCCAGAATGTCGGCGGAGGTGCCGTAATCCCAGTGCGTTCCGGGCTCGAATTCTGTTGGGATTTTGGCGATTTCACTGACAATTTCCCGTGTCGTGTAAGCCTTGTCGGTATCCCGGACGGCTTCCATTTTACCAAAGAGCGAAGCGGTGTCGATCTGGGTCTGGTTCATGCAGTTCGGGTAAGGCATCCCACTCTGCATATTCAGAAGGTGCTGGATGCGCAGAGGGTTCTGCGCCCTGTGGGGCTTGCCGTCGGCGCCGTACACCTGCAAATCCCGAAATTCCGGCAAAAACCAGCTTACCTCCATGTCGGGGTGGATGAGACCTTGCTCCACGAGTTTGAGTACGGCAACTGCCGTCACAGGCTTGGTCATCGAGTAAATGCGGAAAATAGTGTCACGGGTCATGGGCTTGCCAGCTTCCCGGTCAGCCATGCCAAAAGAGTTCAAATACAGGCATTTTCCGTCTTTGTAAACGGCTGCATTCGCACCAACGAAATCGCCGTTCGCCATGCTCCGATCGATCATGGCATCGAGTAATTCTTTCATCATTTCTGTTTCCTTTCTGGGTCAGTTAGTCAACGCTAAGCTCCTTGTCGAGTGCAAATGAGTACAGATACAGCGCCTTGATCGGGTCCTGCAAAATGTAAGCCGCCGCTGCCCGGTACAGCTCAAGCTGGAGGGCGTACTCCTTCAAAAGGGCGGCGCCGCTGGTGGTGTAGTCGGTCTTGTAATCGACGATCACCCAGCCGTCCGGCTCCCGGAACAGCAAATCCATCGTGCCGATCAGAACGCCGTCCGTTCCTTGATAGCGTTCGATGATTTCGCTATGATTCGGCAATTTCAGGGCACCAATCTCCACAAACAGCTTGCGCTCACGCTCGACGGTCAGCGCCTTTGCGATGCGCTGGTAGAGGGGGCTTCGGAAAAAGGCGGAGAGCTTTTCGGGGGTGATGGATTTTGCCTCAGCCTGGTCGATGGTGCCGGTTTCAAGGAGCTTATTCACGGCTCCAACCGGGTCACGCTCGGCTAACTCGAAATCGAGATACTGCATGATCTTGTGGACAGCCGTGCCCCTTGCGGCACCCAAAAGATTCGCAAGACCGCCGGTTTTGCCTTCGAGGGTGAATTGCGG
>CACXGK010000160.1 GCA_902767115.1 uncultured Ruminococcus sp. | reverse complement strand
CGTTATCGGCATGAAGTTCGGTTCTCTGTTCGATGCAACCCAGACCATGGTTTCCGAGATCGGCAACGGTCTGTACGAGGTTCAGGTTGTTTCTTGGTATGACAACGAGAACTCCTACACCTCTCAGATGGTTCGCACCATCAAGTACTTCGCAGAGCTTGGTTGATTCCCCGGCTGCGTAAAGTAACGTAAACGAGAATCCCCCTGATGCAATCCATCAGGGGGATTTGCTTTGCTATACACAAACTTACATCGCAAGCTCCGCACAAGCAGACACAGGAAAGCTCTCCCATGCGTCAGCCTTGCACAGGCTACTGTGCTACTTCATACATCTGTGCTGCATCCGCCTTGGTTGCGTGTTCAGAAACGACGAGGACACGGACTTTCACGGGCTTGGCGCCCATCTGGATCTCGATGATATCGCCCTCCTTGACGTCGTAGGACGCACGGGCGACCTTGCCGTTGACAACGACCTTGCCGGCGTCGCAGGCTTCGTTTGCGATGGTACGGCGCTTGATGAGCCGTGCATTTTTGAGATACTTGTCTAAACGCATGGGGTTCTCCTTATGATTTCTGCCTACAGAAAAAGCCGGAAATCTCCGGCTTTTTCGTATTGTTTGATTACTTAGTCCTTCTTCGGATTGACAGCATCCTTCAGACCTCTGCCAGCCTTGAAGGCAGGCGCCTTGCCGGACGGAAGCTGGATCGGTTCATGGGTACGGGGATTGAGGCAGCGCTTCTCACTGCGCTCACGGACGTCGAAGGTACCAAAGCCGGTCAGTACGACCTTTTCGCCGGTCGCAAGGGTATCCCGGATGGTCTCGAAAATGAAATTCACATCATCTTCCGCATCCTTCTTCTTGCGGTCACGTGCTTTTGCATACATTGCGATCAGTTCAGACTTGGTCATAAATGTTTCCTCCTGTTTTCATAATAATTAGAATCGAATCTTACAAATAGCCCAAAGTTTTCCCGTATACTTCTCCCAGTTTGCGTCATTTATTCCGTCGTGGTATGACGCTGATGCTCCTTGGCATTTTCCCAGTACACATCCAATTCGCTGATTGTCAGATCCGGCATATGCTTGCCATCCGCTGTCACGAGCTGTTCGGTGTCCGCAAATCTTGCAATAAACTTATTCGTGGCTTTTGTCAGCGCCTGCTCTGCATCGATGCCGAGGTGTCTTGCGGTATTGACGCAGGAGAACAGCAGGTCGCCCAGCTCCTCCTCCATCATGCCCTGATCTCCGGCGGCAATGGCTGCCTGGAGCTCCGAACGCTCTGCACGCACGCAGTCAAAGGCTGCATCTGTACTGTCAAAATCCATACCGGCTCTCGCAGCACGTTTCCCGACCTTCTGGGCACGAGCGAGTGCAGGGAGCGATTTGGCAACACTTTCCAGGGTATCAGCGTAGGTCTCCTGCCCCTTGGTGTCTTTCTTGATGGCATCCCAGTTCTTGAGGACGTCCTCGGTTCCCTCGACCTTGACATCGCCAAAAACGTGTGGATGGCGGATGATGAGCTTTTTACAGATCTCGTCGCAGACCGCCTCGAAATCAAAAGCCTTCTCCTCCTCGGCAAGTACGCAATGGAACACGACCTGGAGCAGCACGTCGCCGAGCTCCTCACGCATCAGCTCCATGTCCAACAGGTCGATCGCCTCGACCGCCTCATACGCTTCCTCCAGAAAATCATTGCGGATGGACTGGTGATCCTGTTCCTTGTCCCACGGACAGCCGCCCGGTGAACGCAGGAGTCTGACGATCTCCCGCAGATCCTCGATCCCGTAGTGATCCTTCTGTGTATACTCTACCATACTGCCTCCCTTTACCGGAGCTCTGTCGGCACGAAGCCGACCTTCTTGTAGACCTTATTGAGTGTGCGATAGGACATTTTGAGCGCCTCGCCAGCGCATTTGGTATAGCATTCCTTGAGGTAAGCCTTATCCTGGATGAGGCGTGCATACTCGTCACGCACCGGTGCCAGGTGGTCTGCGACCGCCTCACCGACGGCAAGCTTGAAGGTGCCGTAGCCCTGTCCCTCGAACTCCTTCACGGCGTCGTCAATGGACTTGCCGGTGACAGCGGAATAGATGGTCAGGAGGTTGTTGATGCCGTCCTTGCCCTCACGGAAGGCGATCTCGGTGTCCGAATCGGTGACAGCACGCTTGAACTTGCGGATGATGGTATCCTTATCATCGAGGATGAGGATGACCGCATTCGGGTTCGTATCGGACTTGGACATCTTCTTGGTCGGATCCTGCAGGCTCATAACCTTGGCGCCGACGGGCGGAATATAGCCCTCCGGTACCTTGAAGGTCTCGCCGTATCTGCCGTTGAAGCGGTTGGCGATGTTGCGTGCAAGTTCGAGATGCTGCATCTGATCGACGCCCACCGGCACCATGTCGGCGTTGTAGATCAGGATATCCGCCGCCATCAGCACAGGGTAATCAAAGAGACCAGCATTGATGTCATCCGGATGCTTCCGGGACTTGTCCTTGAACTGGGTCATGCGGGACAGCTCGCCGAACTGCGTGGAGCAGTTGAGCACCCAGGCAAGCTGGGAATGCGTCGGCACATGGCTCTGTACGAACACCAGAGATTTCTCCAGATCGATGCCGCAGGCAAGGAGCTGTGCGTAAGCCTCAAGGGTCTTTTTCCGCAGCTCTGCCGGCTCGATCTTCACAGTGATTGCGTGCTGATCGGCGATGAAGTACAGGCAGCGGTACTGATCCTGGAGGGGACCCCAGTTGCGGACTGCGCCGATGTAATTGCCGAGGGTAAAGGTGCCGGTCGGCTGGATACCGCTGAGGATCAGCTTCTTTTCTGTTGCGCCATCAGCCATTGGTGGTACCGCCTTCCGGGAGACCCTGTGCGTCACGGAGCTGTGCTTCACGCAGAGCGCCCATTACCTGCTGGTAGAGGTAGTACACGACACGCTTCTCCTTGTCATTCTCGGTGAGGGTACGGGGATCGATCTCAGCCTTGTAAACGCCACGCTTGGTCATCATGTAGACAAAGTGCTTGCCAGCGACCGGCAGAGCGAATGCAGAGGTGCGCTTGCCCTCCTTTGCCTTGAGGGGGGTGGAATTCAGGACGAGGTTGCGTGCAGCCTGTACAACGGTCTTGTACTTCGTGGAAGCGCCGGTATACTCGGCACCGTTGTTGAAGTAGAGATTGGCAGCGCCGTTGATGAAGCAGACCATCGTTGCGAGGACTGCCGGACCCATCGGGATATCGATGACAACGCCGTACACTTCCTCCGGCTTGAACTTGATGTCCTTGAACTGTGCCGGCGGAATGTGCAGGGCACTGTTGCGGGTCTGAAGATACTTGGGTGTGACCGGATACGGGTCAAGAGGGGAACGTCTGATTGTAGCCATTGGGATTACTTCCTTTCATTCTATTCTAAAGATACAAATTACGCACCGAACATTTCCTTGGTCAGCTTACCGAGGATCTCCACGCCCTTGTCGATGGCTGCATCGGTGGGAGTGGAATAGTTCATGCGGAACGAATACGTCACGTCAGATTCGGAGATCATGAAGGCGCTGCCCGGTACGAGAGCGACCTTGTTCTCGGAAACAGCTCTGGTGCAGAAGCCCATCATATCCGAGCCCTCCGGCAGTGTACACCACAGGAACAGACCGCCCTGCGGACGGGTGAACTCGATCGCCTTGGAGAAATTCTCCTCCATGTCACGCATCATGCGCTCAGCCTTCTGCTTGTAGATGCTGCGGAGTTTCGCCAGATGTGCGTCGAAATCGACCTCCTGCATGAAGCGGTAAGCGAGCATCTGACCGAAATTGTTGGTCTGCACGTCGGACACCTGCTTGCAGACGACCATCTTGGAGATGATCTCCTTGGGAGCGATCGAATAGCCCACACGGATACCGGGGGCAAGCACCTTGGAGAAGGAGCCGGCATAGATCACTCTGCCGTCGGTGTCCATGGACTTGATGGTGGGAACATCCTCACCTGCAAAGCGCAGATCACCGTAGGGGTTGTCCTCCAGGATGATCGTGTTGTACTTCTGGGCAAGGGCATAGAGCTCCTTGCGGCGCTTCAAGGTCGTGGTCTTGCCGGTGGGGTTCTGGAAATTCGGGATGAGGTAGATGAGCTTGGTATTCGGGTTTGCCTTCAGCGCAGCTTCGAGCTTCTCCGGATCCATACCCTCGTCATCGAGTGGAACGCCCACGAGGTTGACATTATAGGACTTGAAGGCATTCAGCGAGCCGATAAAGCTCGGTGCCTCAGCGATCAGCGTGTCGCCGGGGTCACACAGCGACTTGCATGCAAGCTCCATGACCTGCTGTGCGCCGGAGGTGATGATGAGCTCCTCGGATTCCGGCTTGAAATTGCCGGCAGATTGCATTCTTGCCTTCATGGTGTCACGCAGAGGGGTATAGCCCTCGGTGATGCCGTACTGTAAAACAGCGATCGGATCCTGTGCAAAGAGCTCCTGGGCGATACGCTGTACATCCTCCACCGGAAACGCCTCCGGTGCCGGGTTGCCGGCAGCAAAGGAGATGACCTCCGGATCAGAGGTAAACTTCAGGATCTCACGGATCGCAGATGCCTGAAGGTGAGAAACTTTCTCAGAGAACGTGTAATTCATACAATGACTTCCTTTAACATATAGTCTGTTACGGGGGGGCTTGCAGCATACAAAGCCCACACATCTATTTTACAACAAAATCAGCTTTATGTCAAGGGGATTTGTGATAATTTAACAATCCATACAAAAGAATCTGACGAAGGAAGGAGTATCCATGAAACAAACCACTGATACAAGCGCCTTTCTGCACGGCTCCCTGCTGCTCACGCTGTCGGCGCTGACGGCAAAGGTCTGCGGTGCGCTGTTCCGGATACCGCTCACGTCTTTGCTCGGCGGCAGGGGGATGGGGTACTTCTCGACTGCCTACGGGCTGTTTCTGCCGCTGTATGCGGTGCTGGTCACGGGGCTTTCCACGGCAGTGGCAAAGCCGGTCGCTGACCGGTGCGGACGTGGGGACTTTGCCGGTGCAAGGCGCATCCGGCGTGCGGCAAGTCTTCTCTTTCTCGGCACGGGACTGCTCGGAACAGCGGCAGCGCTCCTGTGTGCAAAGGCGTTCACGCTGTCGTCTGCCGGGGACTTGCAGGCGTACCCGGCGGTGCTCGTCATGGCGCCTGCGATCGTGATATGCAGCCTGACGGCGGTGGAACGGGGATACCGGGAAGGGCTGTGCGATATGCTGCCGACTGCCGTTTCGCAAGGCGTGGAAGCGCTGGCAAGGCTCGTGCTGGGACTTACGCTCTGCAAGGCATTTCTCACCCATCCGCCTGCCCTCCTGCAAGGCTGTACACCGGAGAGTGCCGGTGCCTGCGGTGCGGTGCTGGGTGTGACGCTCTCTGCCCTTGCCGGGTGGGGGTGTACGCTCCTCTGGACACTTGGCGAGCGTCCTGTCAAAAGCGCTCCCAAAGCACCCCTAAAGCCCATCCTGCGTGATATTCTGCGTCTGCTCATCCCGGCATCTTTAGGGGCGCTCGTCACCAATCTGACGTCCCTCATCGACCTTGTAACCGTGATGCGCCTGCTGCCGGACGGGAGTGACCCGGCGTTTCAGTACGGGTCATTCATGGGGATGGCGGTGACGGTGTTCGGACTTGTCCCATCGCTGACGAATATGCTTGCCAAAGGCGTCCTCCCCTGCACCGCCCAAGCATGGGCAAGGGGCGACCGACCGGCGGCGGCGGTCTACGCACGGCAGGTGCTCTCCCTCACGGGACTGCTGTGCATTCCGGCTGGATGCGGCTTGTTTGCACTGTCACGGGAAAGTCTCACCTTTCTCTTTGCCGGACGAAGTGCTGAGATCGGGGCAGCATGGCAGAGTCTCCGGGCGCTCTCCCCGGCGGTCATCTGCCTGTGCCTGACCTATCCGCTGTTCAGCCTGCTGCAAGCCATCGGGCAGGAACGTCTGCCCGTTCTCCTCATGCTCCCCGGACTTCTCGTCAAATGCGCCGGGAATCTTCTGCTGGTTCCTCGCCTTGGCATCACCGGGGCGGCGCTGTCCACGAGCCTTTGCTATGCGGTGATCCTCGTGCCGGCACTAATCGTGCTCCGGCGGACATTAGGGGCGCCGCTGCACCTTGCAGGCGTGCTCCTGCCGCAGGGATTTGCCGGGGTGCTGTGCGGTGCAGCCGCCTATGTCTGCTTCGGGATGATGCAGGGATTTCCGCAGCGTATCGCCTTTTTTCTGGCAGTTCTGGCAGGCGGTGCGGTGTATGCCCTCGCCCTCTGGCTCCTGACCGGGCATTCCGTTCCGGCAATGCTCCGTCCGGACGGGGATTTGTAGCGTAAACGATTGACTCCGGCGGTGAAATGTGGTATACTAATATAGTATAGATTCTTTAGGGATACCCGTCACCAAAGGAGGGGGCTTATCATGCATGACACTTCGCATTACACCGAATGCGCCGACCTGATGCTCAAATTCCGCCGAAACT
The DNA here is from genome assembly GCA_902767115.1 of uncultured Ruminococcus sp. Lineage (GTDB taxonomy): Bacteria > Bacillota > Clostridia > Oscillospirales > Ruminococcaceae > UBA3855. The sequence goes on along the minus strand of CACXGK010000160.1, from coordinate 3,661 downwards.
ACATGATCCGGCTCATCACGCTGGCGGTCTGTATGCTGCTCAATCTGTATTTGCAGACGTACACGTTTGCACTCAAATACACCGGTGAGAACATCGCTTCCGTCATGTACGCCAATGACGGCAAGGCTGTGAGCATGGGCGGCGGGTTACTCAGCATCGGCTTTACAGCCATTGCCTTTGTGGTGGGGGTGATGCTGTTCCGGAAGTCGAAGTCCAAAAAGGTCAAATTCGGCTATGTTGCCGGCGTTCTGATCGTCATGGCGATCATCACCATCCGCAATAACGTCGCCTCTGCCAACAATGTCCAGGGCGCCGGCACAGGGCTTTCCCACATGGCGTTCGGTATGGGGATGATGACGCTGTTTTTAAGTCTGGGGGCGCTGGCACTGGCGTTCTTTGCCGAGCAGACCCGTGTGAAATGCTATATCGGGCTGCTCATCGTACTGCTGATCGGAGGCTATTTCGGGTTTTTCAACATCATTCTGGTCGTGCCGCTGCTGCTGATGTTTCTTGTGGCATTCCCGGAGTACAAGAAGATGCAGTGGATCATCCTCCAGCCCGGCTATCCCTACTTCAACGAACGCTTTGAAGCGCAGCAGGAGCACGCCGATTACGAGCCTCTCCACAAGCTCGATCACCACACCTATGCCGAGATGATGGATATCGGCGAAGCCGGCAGTGCCCAGCCTGCCTACGACAAGTCACAGGAGCAGTCCTACCGGGAACAGCAGCGCATCCTGCGTGGCGAGAACATGACCTACACCCTGCGTGAGAGTGAAAGCGGCGCAGAAATGCCCGGTATCGAGGATATCCGTGAGATCGTCGAGCCCCTGCCGGAGCCGGAAGTCCCGGATGCTGATGCTATCCCCGATCCCGTCTGGAAGGACGAGCCTGCGGAAGTTCCCGACATCGAAGCCCCCAAGTGGGAGATGCCGGAAGCCAACTGGGATATCCCGGACGTGGCGTCCGATATCCCCGACCTGCCCGATATCCCGGATATTCCAAAACTATAAGGAAGTGAATCTATGTTTGCAATTGCCAATTCGATCGGTCTGTTTGGCATGAACGCCTTTTCCGTCACCGTGGAAGCGGAGATCGAGAAAGGACGTCCCAGCTTCGATATCAGCGGTCTGCCCGACGCCGCCGTCAAGGAAGCCCGTGACCGTGTATTCAGTGCGCTCCTGTCCGTGGGGCACCCCATCCCTGCGAATCGTGTCCTGATGAACTTAGCGCCTGCCAATGTCCGCAAGTCCGGTACGACCTTTGACCTTGCCATGTTCGTGGCGCTGATGCAGGCACTCGGAACGCTCCCCCCTCGCCTGCCCGACCGTGTCTTTATCGGTGAGCTCGGTCTCAACGGCACCCTCCACGGCATCCGTGGCGTGCTGTCGATGGTCATGATGGCTCGGAGCTTAGGATTCCGTGAAATTTACGTACCGCAGGAAAACGTCCGGGAAGCCTCCGTCATTGACGGCATCGAGGTCTTTGGTGTGGAGACTGCACAGCAGCTCCTTGACCACCTGCTGGAGCTCTACCCCATGCAGCCGGCACCCGTCTGGTCACCGACACCGGACGAAATGCTCGACAGCGTTCTCGACTTCTCCGACATCCGGGGACAGGAGAAAGCCCGCACCGGCGTGGAGCTTGCTGCTGCCGGGGGACATAACATCCTGCTCATCGGTTCGCCCGGTGCCGGCAAGAGTATGCTTGCCAACCGCATCCCGACCATCCTCCCGGCAATGACCCGTGAGGAAATGCTGGAGACCTCCAACGTCTATTCCGTTGCCGGAGAGCTTTCCTACGACCGTCCGCTCATTACCCAAAGACCCTTCCGGGCGCCCCATCATACGGCGTCCGCTGCCGGACTGATTGGCGGCGGCAGCATCCCGGCTCCGGGGGAGGTCTCGCTGGCGCACAACGGCGTGCTGTTTCTGGACGAGCTGGCGGAATTCGACCGTTCCACCCTTGATATGCTCCGTCAGCCTCTGGAGAAACGGGAGGTCACGATCTCCCGTGTTGCCGGAACAGCGGTGTTCCCCTGCAATATCATGCTCGTGGCTGCCATGAATCCCTGTCCGTGCGGCTATTACGGCGCCGGACTCAAAAAATGCACCTGCACCGAAAAACAGGTGCGTGCCTACCTCAACAAGGTCTCCGGTCCCATGCTCGATCGCTTTGACCTGCACGTTGACGTGGATCCCGTGCCGATCGAGGAGCTGTCCGCCAAGGAGAAATCCGAATCCAGCGCTGCCATCCGGGAACGCATCGAGAAAGCCCGTGAGATCCAGAACCAGCGCTTTGCCGGGACTTCCATCCACTGCAATTCCATGATACCGGACAATCTGCTCGACGAGTACTGTGTGATGGATGTGGCGTCGGAGAACTTCATGAAGCAGCTGCACCGCCGGTACAAGCTGACCGCCCGTGCTTTCAGCCGCATCCGCCGGGTATCCCGGACGGTGGCAGACCTGAACGGTCACGAGATCATTGACCGCAATGACGTGATCCAGGCATCGTATTTCCGTGGATTCTACAGCAAGTACCTGCAAGATCAGTAAGCAGGACTGCCTCTTTTTTGGAACAGAGTAGGAGAACAAAACAACATGAAAAAATTTCTTGAAGCCTTACGCAAATACCTCCGGATGTCAGACCTGAGCCTGATCGCCGCAGCATTTGCCGCATCTGCAATCAGCTGCCTGATGCTGTTCAGCATCGCCCAGAATGAGCTGATCTCCAGGTGTACCATGAGAACCGTCCGCACCCAGGCGATCGCAACGGTACTCGGTCTGGTCGTGATCGGCGTGCTCAGCGCCTTTGATTACAACCAATTCGTCCGGCTCTGGTTCCTGTATGCGCCAGCCGCCATTTTGCTTGTGCTGCTGACGTTTACGGCACTCGGCTACCGGCGTGAGGGTGCCGACGACCGCAACTGGCTTGCCATCGGCAGCTTCTATCTACAGCCGTCCGAGATCTTAAAGCTCGCCTTTATCCTCACCTTCTCTTTGCATCTGGCACGGGACGAGGAGCACATGAACGAACCGCTGCATATGGCGCTTTTATGCCTGCACGGACTGTTCCCGATCGGACTGGTCGCCTTGCAGGGTGACTACGGTACGGCGATCGTGTTCGCCTTTATCTTCGTATCCGAGATCGTGAGCGCCAAAATTGCGCTGCGCTATCTCATCGCCGGGATGATCGCCATTCCGACAGCGGCGCTCCTGGCGTGGAATTTCCTTTTGCAGGACACCCACAAGAACCGTATCCTCGTGCTCATCCACCCCGGCACCGACCCCGAAAACCTCGAATACCAACAGGATATGGGACTGGCTGCCCTGGCGGACGGCGGAACGTTCGGCAAGGGACTGCTCTCCGGCGACTACGTCAAGGTGCCGGAGATGCACAACGACTTCATCTACGCCTATATCGGACAGGTCTGGGGCATCGTCGGGACGCTCGTGGTGCTGGTGCTGCTGGTGTTTATTTGTCTCAAAACCCTCACCAACTCCCTCGAATCCAAGAATCTGCTCGGCAAATTCATCTGCATCGGCACCTTCGGGATGCTCTTTGCGCACTGCTTCATGAACATCGGCATGGTGCTCAAAGTGATGCCCGTTATCGGCATTCCGCTGCCGTTCCTGAGTGCCGGCGGTACGGCGGTGCT
>CACXGK010000159.1 GCA_902767115.1 uncultured Ruminococcus sp. | reverse complement strand
CTCGCAAACCCTCTCATACTTCTCCAGATCACGCTTGATCTGCTGGCTGACAAAGCTGTACATCATGTCGAGCTGCAAGTCGTCAAAGCTTGGCTCCTCGCCGTTATTCACCAACCGCAGAAGGGCAAGAATCAGCTTTCCGGCTTGCTCATCCGTCAGCTTCTCCCAGATTTCCAGGGCGTCTGCATACAATACAAAGCTTTTTTGTTTCATAAAAACCTCCTTCATGTAAACCACAACGGCTTCTACTAAAGGAGAAAAAAACAGGAAAAATTGCACGTTTGGATGCAATTTTCCAAAAACTTTTTCATGGAAACAGCGCACTTTCTCTGATGTGGTGCAAATAGTGCTTACTGTCGGCTATCAAATTTATGCAAAGTGCCGAAACGTAGAAATTCCCAAAAAAATCTGCAACCATCTCCCCCTTTGCAGGGTGTTACTGATGAAAGCGCTCAGAGAGGGGACTTCCCCACCGGGCGGACTATTTGAAATCACATCCATAGGAGAAATCACATATGCCTACTTTAAGAGAAACATTTGACAAATTCCTGAAGGACCCTAAGCAAACGGACCACGGTATCGGCTCAAACAATATCCATCTCAATCTGCTCACGCTCTACGAGATGATGCAGATGTACGGCGAGAATGCAGAGTATGATAGGGAAACCTACAATAACAAACACAGTGAACTCCAAAGGAATACGTCTGTGCGGGATGTCGTTGACTTAATGGATTCTGCCGTACAAGAAGATCCCAATATCGATCGCAATGAAGATTTTCTCAAGCAATGGAGCGATGTCTTACACCGCAGACTGCGCCAGGATGCGGAGAAAGCACTCGGCTTGGACGGCAAGGAGCTGCCCGACCCCGAAAAAACGCTCGAAAACCTCGTCAAATTGAAGGATAATGCGCTTGATGGCTCTTTCGTCAATGCCCTGTTATACAAGGAAGCCATCCAGTCGATCAAGACTAAGTTCACCGCCACTGACAACCTGATGCCGGAGGGCAGTCGGGACTTCCTGGAAAAGCTCGGACATCACATCATCAGCAATGCCACGGATATGGCTGCGGAGGGCGTCCATTTCCTGGACGAGACGACCCAGAAGATCCAGAACGAGGAGATCGGCAGTCTGAAACCCTACGCTAAGCTTCCGGGTGCGCCCCAGAAGATCGCCAAGTCCATGTTCTACAACCAGACCACAGCCGGTAATCATCTGCGCATCTACCAGGATATCATAGGCGATCTGTCCGATGCGCTCAGCGGCGATATCTTGTCCCCGATGTACGATGAGACCAGAACCTTTGGCAAGGCGCTCCGTGAGGAATCCGCCAATGCGCTCCAGAATGCGATCCTCAGGGAGGATATGGATATCACGGAGAATTGGAAGAACAAGGATATCGATGACTTCCTGACCTACTCCGGCGTCGACTTCCCGGAGTATGGCATAACACTGAAACAAGGTATCAATCCGAATGTCTTAGCAGAACCTGTTCGTTATCAGAACAAGAACCTTGCAGAGATCTTTGGTATGACTGACGACAAGATGCTCGATGAAAGATATTCCTGGAATTTGAAGGCACAAGAGTATGAGGCGATGCAGGACAAATTCATGGAGGATCTCGGAAAGCTGTACCAGTACTACCAAGCGCATCAGGATTCGCCCGCCTTCGGGGAAACCAAAAATGAGGGTATCCACTCTAATATGGAGCGTTTCAAAAAATACTTTGACCCACATGAAGCGTTTGGCAACGAAAACGGGAAATACAACGGCTATAAAGCCATGTCCCACAAAGATGCCAAGGAAGAATTTGACGCATTGAAAGCTTTTTTCAATGATAACGCAAACAAAGACAAGACCGTTGCCAAGGGATTCAGCGATCTGCTCTGGGATATAGAGCAGCACAGTACGCCTTTCATGAATTACCCCAAAGGGGTGAATGCCCAAGAGATGGCGTCCCTCTACAATAACGAGGCGATCCGCCGTGGCAAGGAGCAGGAGCAGCCGTCCTTTGAAAAGCGCCTGCAAAAGCAGAACGACATCCTCGGCACCAAGCTCGATGATGCCATCGCCAAGCACAAGGCTGGGCATCTCCGCCTGCGTGGCAGCAAGGCTTACGATATCGTCGGCTCCAATCTGAATGTCCTCAAATCCTCGCTCGATGCCATCAAGTCGATGGAGGAAAGGCGTCTGGCAAACCCGGAGGGCTTTAACTCCATGCAGGAATTTGCCTACAAGAATTATCTGGAGACCCTGAAGCTGAACCTCAAAAGCGCAAAGGAAGCCAACAAGGCGTACCTCGATCACAAGTCCGGCACCAAGGAGTATGGCTACAACAACACCAATTCCAACGCCAAGAAGCGTATCGAAGCGGTCAGAGCGTCTGAGGAGGCTGTCGATGCCCTCTCGGAGATCGTCGAGGATAAGCTCAGAGCCATCCATGAGGAGCAGATTGCCCGTGAGCAGGCAAAGGAAGCCGAGCGCAAGGCTGCCGAAGCCAAGAATAACGAGCCGAACAATGAGCCGATCCGGTTCACCCATGAGGAGCTGAACGTGAAGCCCGGTCAGGAGCCGAAGATCAATATTCCCGGCGTTGACAACCTGATGGGCAACCACCAGGAGCCGAAGATCGATATTCCCAGCGTTGACAACCTGGTGGAAGCCCCCCAGAACAACATCGTCGATGAGAATGAGAAGGAGCTCGGCTCGATCAAGGATTACCAGAACAACCTGCAACACGACGTTGAGATCCTCTCCAACATGAAGCAGCCCCAGACAGAGGAAGAAACCGAGAAATTCCAGAGATTCCAGAGCAATGTCCGCAGAGACCTTTCCTACATCCTTGCGACCAAATCCGTCTTTCCGCAGCCGACCGGCAAGTCGCTCAACCAGATGATCGACGAAGCGCCGCAGCAGGAGGAGCAGATCCGGAATGAGGTCGAGGAGAAGAATGATGCCATCGAGAGCGCATGGAGCGATATCGTTGACAGTGACCCTATGGATCTCATGATGGGCAACGCCAAGACCCCCAAGGACCTTGCCAAGCTCGCAAAGCTCGGCTGCACCAAGAACGGCGCCGGCTTGATGATGGAGTACGCAAAGTATAGCAAGCAAGCCGCCAAGAACCAGGAGATCAAGGACAAGTACAGCAAGGATATGAAGAAGAAGGATGACCCCACGCTCCAGACTGGGGAGCAGCTGATCAATTTCGACCTCTGATTCCCCCTCAAACAGATTCCCCCTAAAAAATCCCCATAAATCCACCATCCCCCCAAGGTATGCGCTGCACCTGGGGGGATAGGTCTTGAAAGGATGAAGAAAATGCTGGCAAATTATCACACCCACACCTACCGCTGCCGCCACGCCGTCGGCGAGGACAGGGAGTACGTGGAAGCCGCCATCCAGAATGGAATGCAGGTGCTCGGCTTTTCCGACCATTGCCCGTGGGTCTATCCGGACGGAACGGAGTCCGGCACACGCATGACGCCGGGTGAAATGGACGGCTATGTTTCGAGCATTTTGCGCCTGCGTGACGAATACCGGGACGACATCCGCATCTACATCGGACTCGAATGCGAGTACATCCCGGAGCTGATGGAAGCGCAGGACAAGCTCCTCTCGCAGTACCCCCTCGACTACCGCATCTTAGGCGAGCATTTCCTCGAACGGGAGCCGTTTGGGGGGTATGTGGGGTATGTATTCGAGGACGCAAATCTCCTGCGCCGGTATGTCGATCTGTGCATCGAGGGTCTGGAATCCGGGCGTTACCGGTACCTGGCGCACCCCGATTTATTGGGATTTTCCGGCAGCCGGGAGGTCTACGATGCGGAATACGGGCGGCTCATCGCCTACCTCAAAGCGCACGACATCCCGGTCGAGATCAATATGTTCGGCGTCGTGGACAACCGCCACTACCCAGATGCGCATTTCATGAAGCTCGCCGGAAAAGCCGGCTGCAAAGCCATCATCGGCGTGGACGCCCACACCCCCGACCGCCTGAATGACCTCGACGGTCAGAACCGCTGCCGTGAGATCGCAGAGCAGTCGGGGTTGGAATTGCTTTCCGTTTTGCCCGACCTTGCATAAAACGCAACACCTCCGCCATACTAACAGCGGAGGTGATTTTTTATGACATCCAAAGAATTGCAGTATGTCGAGGATGCGCTGGGGCATGAGAAATTTTTCCAGTCCAAGTGCAACGAAGCCCTGAGCCAGCTTGGTGACGAAAACCTGCGCACCTGCGTGCAGCAGATGGCGCAGAAGCACCAGCAGATCTACCAAAGCCTGTACGGGCTGCTTTCGGGAGGTGCGGTATGAACGACCAGAATCTGATGGAAAATATGCTCCTGCTCGAAAAGGGCGTGTGCGACCTGTACCTGCACGGCAGCATCGAGAGCTCGACCCCGGACGTCAAGCAGAAATTCCGGACAGCCCTGAGCGACTGCCTGTCGATGCAAGGGCAGATCTACGACCAGATGTCCTCCCGTGGCTGGTACCAGAACGACGCCGCCCCACAGCAGAAAATCTCGCAGGTTCGGGAGAAGTTTTGCTGTAACTGAGAGGTGGGTCGCCCTATCGGGCGATTAGGGGGGCTACTCGCCCCCTCAACCCCTCGGCAGGGGATGCGATCCCCTGCACCTCGATGAAAAAATCTTGCGGGTGCAGGGCGGTCACCGCCCTGCCGAGGAGGGTTTAGGGAGGGCGAGCAGCCCTCCCTGATCGGGCGCAAGCCCGAAAAAAAGCTGCGCAGTCCCTAAAGACTGCGCAGTTTTCGTTATACACCGAATCAGTTGATGGTGCGCTTTACATAAGTGGTGTGGAGAATCTCGTGAGCCTTGTGGCTGCCGGGCTTCTCAAGGTACTCGTCATAGAGTGCCTGAACGTCCTTGTTGAGGTGGGACAGACGCAGGGTCTTTGCGGAATCCTCGTCATACAGAGCCTTTGCACGGAGCGCACGCAGATCCTCGAAGTTGCGGACGCTTGCCGGCTGCTGGGGCTGACCGCCGCCGTTGACACAACCGCCGGGACAAGCCATGATCTCGATGAAATCAACCTTCTCCTCGCCGGACTGTACACGGGTCAGGAGCTCCTTGGCATTTGCAAGTCCCGAAGCCACTGCGACCTTGATCTCAGTGCCGTTGATGTTGACAGTGGAACGCTTGATACCGTCCGTACCACGAACCTCGTGGAACTCAACAACTTCCTCGTTGTTGCCGGACAGCCAGCAGTAAGCGGTACGCAGAGCAGCCTCCATAACACCGCCGGTTGCGCCGAAGATGTCGCCTGCGCCGGCAGACAGACCGAGCGGATTGTCGAAGTCCTCATCCGGCAGGGAGTTGAACTTCAGACCTGCACGGCGGATCATTCTTGCCAGCTCTCTGGTGGTCAGAACGTAATCCACGTCCGGAACACCGGCAGCGCACTCGTCAGGGCGCTGGATCTCGAACTTCTTGGCAGTACACGGCATCACGGAAACCACGATGATATCCTCAGGCTTCTTGCCGATCTTCTCTGCGTAGTAGGTCTTAGCCACAGCGCCGAGCATCTGGTGCGGAGACTTGCAGGAGGACAGGTTGTCGGTCATATCCGGGAAGTAGTGCTCGCAGTACTTGACCCAGCCCGGAGAGCAGGAAGTAATCAGCGGCAGAGTACCGCCCTTGGTGAAGCGCTCAACGAACTCGGTAGCCTCCTCCATGATGGTCAGGTCAGCAGCCCAGTCGGTATCGAACACGTCATCGAAGCCCAGACGGCGCAGAGCAGCAGCCATCTTGCCCTCAACGTTGGTGCCGATCGGATAACCGAACTCCTCGCCCAGACCTGCACGGACAGCCGGAGCCGTCTGTACGATCACGTACTTGGAATCGTCTGCGAGAGCCTTGAATACCTGATCGGTGTAGTCCTTCTCGGACAGAGCGCCGACCGGACAAACTGCGATACACTGACCGCAGGCAACGCAGGAAGTCTCGCCGAGACCCATCTCAAATGCAGAGCCGATGTTGGTCTTGAAACCACGCTCGTTAGCGCCGATGACGCCAACACCCTGCCACTTTGCACAGACAGCGGTGCAGCGGCGGCACAGGATGCACTTGTTGTTGTCTCTGTACATATGCACAGCGGAGTCGTCGATCTCGTAAGTGGGCTTCTCGCCCTCGTAAACCTTCTCGTCCTCGATACCCATCTCATTGCAGAGGGACTGCAGCTCGCAGTGACCGCTTCTGACGCAGGACAGGCACTTTCTGTCGTGGGTGGACAGAATGAGTTCGAGGGTCTTTCTTCTGGAATCCATAACCTTCGGGGAGTTGGTCAGGATCTCGGTGTTGTCAAAATTCAGCGGATAAACGCAGGCAGCAACCATACGGAAGCCTCTGCCCTCGTTGATCTCGACCATGCAGATACGGCAGGCGCCGATCTCATTGATCTCCTTCATATAGCAGAATGTGGGGATATCCACACCTGCCTGGTGCGCAGCTTCGAGCACGGTGGTACCCTTGGCAACAGAAACTGCAATACCATTGATTTTTACATTGATCATATCAGCCATGTTCTGTGTACCTCCTTAACCCTTGCTGATTGCCTTCGGACGGCAATTGTCCATACAAGCACCGCACTTCACGCACTTGGTGGTGTCGATCACGAATGCTGCACGCTTCTTGCCAGGTGCGGTGTAGTCACCCTGAGAAATCGCAGAAACAGGGCAATTCTTAGCGCACAGACCGCAGCCTACGCACTTCTCCGGATTAATGCTGAACATGAGCAGATCCTTACATACGCCAGCCGGGCACTTCTTGTCAACAACGTGAGCTTCGTACTCGTTGCGGAAGTTCTTGAGTGTGGACAGAACAGGGTTCGGAGCAGTCTGACCCAGACCGCACAGGGAGTTTGCCTTGATGTAGTAGCACAGCTCTTCGAGCTTGTCCAGATCTTCGAGGGTAGCCTTACCCTTGGTGATCTTGTCGAGCATCTCGTACATTCTCTTGGTACCGATACGGCAGGGCGTACACTTACCGCAGGACTCGTCAACGGTGAATTCGAGGAAGAACTTCGCAATATCGACCATACAGTTGTCCTCGTCCATAACGATCAGACCGCCGGAGCCCATCATGGAGCCGAT
>CACXGK010000158.1 GCA_902767115.1 uncultured Ruminococcus sp. | reverse complement strand
GCGCTTAGCGGCACACAGTGCCGCCCCGCCGTCAAAGACGGCGGATTGCAAATCGTTATTACGATTTGCAATAGCGCGTAGTATAAGCCGCCCTTTTTTACTACAACTTGTACTGCATAAAATTCTCATTCTTCACAAACCCAAAATCCGTATACAGCAGAACCCCCATATCCGATGCAGTAATCTGCACTGTCCCGCATCCATAGGATCTTGCTTCCTCCACCACTCTTGAAAGCAGTTCCTTGGCGATCCCTCTGCGTCGATAATCAGGATCTGTATACATACTCGACAGCAGACCCATTTTCCCGCTGGGACATCCGAAATACGGCGGTTTTTCAACGAATGACATACCGCTTGTACCAATGATCTTTTGTCCGTCCATTGCAAGCCATGAAACAAACGTGCCGTCTGCCATGTGACGTGCATAATAATCTCGCAGTGCCGGAATAAGGGCAATGTTTTCAGTTGCACCCTCTTCACGCAGCTGATGGATGCACATCTGAATAAAACAGTCCAGTTCGTATTCCGACAGCTTTTTGTATGTGATTGACACGATAAAGCCGCCTTACTTTTTTATTTCTCTTCTGAAATGATTGTATCCAGCACCTCCAGAAATCGTTCAATATTCTCCTCCGTCACCAGATGAGACAGACTGATGCGCCATGAAGATAGCGCGTTCTTTCGGTCATGCGAGACTGCCATGACCGCTCTGGACGGTGTATTTGGTACGGAGCAGGCGGATTTCACGGAAACGTAGATGCCCTCTGCATCGAGCAGACGTCGCATCTCCTCGCCCTTGATGCCGCGCACGGACAGATTCAGGATATGCGGCACAGCATTTTCCGGACTGTTGATGCGGATGCGGTCACAATGCGAAAAATGCTCACGGAGCATCTGATTGAGATATTGCACCTTTCTTTGCCGTTCGTCGTATCCCTCCAACGAAAAGTGCAGAGCAGATGCGAGCGCCGCTGCTGCCGGGGCATCGGGTGTTCCGCTGCGGTAGATCGTGGTGCTTGCACCGCCGTGGATCAGCGGTTCCAGCACGATGCCTTTCTTTTTATACAGTACGCCGCTGCCTTTCAAGCCGTAAAACTTATGAGGTGCAAAGCACGCCGTATCCGTGTCAGACAGGTCAATCGGGATCTTCCCGACTGCCTGCGTTGCGTCAATATGCAGGCGGCAGTTCGGATACGACTTTACCAGTTCTGCGATGGCTTTGACCGGCTGCACCGTTCCCAGCTCACTATCCACAGCACAGACTGCGCACAGCACAGTATCATCCCGCAGCAGGCTTTTCAGATGGTCAAGATCGACAGTTCCATCCGGTCGGATATTGACCAGATCAATCTCCCAGCCCTGTTCCTGCAAAAAAGTCAGCGCCCCGCTGACAGAACTGTGTTCCAGAAATGTGGAAATGATATGCTTTCCGCGCCGGCGATTTGCAAACGCAAGCCCTTTGACAGCAAGGTTGTTGGCTTCACTCGCACCGCTTGTCAGGATGATCTCCTCCGGAGCGATATGCAGAAGCTCCGCAATTTTAGAAAGTGCACTGTCTACCGTCTGCTTCGCCGCCAGACCGGCGCTGTGTGCTGAATTCGGATTGGCAAAGCATTGACTTGCCGTCTCAGCATAGACCGTAAGTACACGCTCATCGGGCGGCGTATCGGCGGCATAGTCAAGATAAATCGTCTGCATGGGCATCCTCCCGGAACCGTTCCAGAAAATGATGGTATTCCTCACCGTCATGATAAGAAATGACCGTCCGCAGGTTAACATTCTCGACACTGCGGAAAATGTTCATATCAATAGCAGGATTGACCGCACGAAGCTGCTTGAGCAATGTCTTGATCTCCTGCCGCTTGGAACCGCCCCCGCCGTTGTCGCACATGGTACAGTTCTCCGTAAAACGGCAGGCGCACTGGATAAATTGCAGGTCATTGTGCTGTTTCCAGCGGATGATGTCCGCCTCCCGCACCAGATACATCGGGCGGATGAGCTGCATTCCCTCGTAGTTCTCGCTGTGGATCTTTGGCATCATCGTCTGCACCTGTGAGCCGTAGAGCATTCCCATCAGGATCGTTTCGATCACATCATCGAAATGATGTCCCAACGCGATCTTATTGCAGCCAAGCTCCTGCGCCGTCTTATAGAGATATCCGCGCCGCATCCGTGCGCAGAGATAGCAGGGATGCTGATCCACCTTGGCGACAGCATCAAAGATGCCGGTTTCAAATACCTGGATCGGAATGTCCAGCAGCTCCGCGTTTTCGCAGATTTTTTGATAATTGATCTCATTATATCCGGGATTCATCACCAGAAAAACGACCTCAAAGGGGAACTTGGAATACCTTTGGAGTCGTTTCATACACAGTGCCATCAGCATGGAATCCTTGCCGCCGGAGATACAGACAGCGATCTTATCGCCCTCCTGAATGAGTTCATATTCCTTGATACCTTTCAGAAATTTCGACCAGATCTCCTGTCGGAATTTGTGACAGACAGAATGCTCTGCCGCTTTAGAAAATGTCAAATGGTCTTTTTGCATTGTAAATCCTTCTTTTCATATAGATTGACTAAGACTTAAACGGATTTGGCGTTTCAAACGCCTTTCTTATAATCCGACGATACTTCATCAAATGTTCTCTTCCCCTGAATGTACGCAGCATAGGCTATTTCCGGATCTTTTCCATGAAAAACAGAACACAATCCGCACATATCACAGTCAGCAATACAAGGAAATCTGTTTTTGATGTAATTCCGGCGTTCATCGGATGTAGAAGTCAATAGATCGGGCGCTAAATCCATGATTGCTCACCTGCTCATATGATCTTCCGGTTCTGACGGTACTGCTCCATATATGAAGCATTGATCTCGCTGATCTCACGCTTTCCGTCGATATAGTCCTGATAGATGTCGAACGGACTGCCGCCGCCAAGCCAGCAGGATGAACAGTTTTCACATCCTCCTCCGCAGTCAAGAGAAGCACGGAGGATTTGTTCGCGCTCTTCTCGTGTGGTATCCTTTATCAGTATCGATCTCATAAAAAATGACCTCCTTCGTGATTAGCATCAAGAAACCATCGCCTAAAACATCATTTTGAGGGTTTCTTAACAGTAGAACTCTTTCCGCCGAAACTGCGTGTAGCTGCGCTGACTGCGAATGTATGCGGACTGTGCAGGATCGACCTCTGC
>CACXGK010000157.1 GCA_902767115.1 uncultured Ruminococcus sp. | reverse complement strand
CTTGAAACCGAGAAGGAGATCCATGACCGTACCCAGGAGAGCATCGACGCCGGACAGCGTGAGTATTTCCTGCGTGAGCAGCTCCGCATCATCTCCAACCAGCTCCGTGAGGAGACCGGCGAGGCGCCGGCGGAGGAGGAGCCGGAGTCCTATTACGAGCGCATCACCGCTCTCGGACTTCCGAAGGAGAGCGAGGAGAAGCTCCTGAAGGAAGCATCCCGTCTGACCCAGATGCCGCCTGCATCGCAGGAATCCTACGTCATCACCAGCTATCTCGACACCGTCCTTGACCTGCCGTGGAACAGCCTGACCGAGGAGAGCGTTGACCTGCAAAAGGCGCAGGAGCGTCTGGATGCCGACCATTACGGTCTGGAGAAGGTCAAGGAGCGCATCCTGGAAAGCCTTGCAGTCCGCATCCTGAATCCGGAGCTGCGTGGGCAGATCTTGTGTCTTGTCGGACCTCCCGGTATCGGTAAGTCCTCGATCGGCAGATCAATTGCCGGTGCGATCGACCGCAAGTTTGCGAGAGTTTCGCTCGGCGGCGTTCGTGACGAGGCAGATATCCGTGGTCACAGAAAGACGTACATCGGTGCCATGCCCGGCCGCATCATTGCCGCTTTGCAGCAGGCTGGCACCCGCAATCCTGTCATCCTGCTCGATGAGCTGGACAAGATGGGCAATGATTACAAGGGCGACCCCTCTGCTGCCATGCTTGAAGTTCTTGATGCAGAGCAGAACGGCACCTTCCGGGATCATTACCTGGAAATTCCTTTTGACCTGAGTCAGGTGCTCTTTGTCGCAACTGCCAATACGCTCGATACCATTCCGGCACCGCTGCGTGACAGAATGGAGATCATCGAGCTGACGAGCTACACCCGTGAGGAGAAGTTCCAGATCGCTACCCGCCATCTCGTTGCCAAGCAGCAGACCGAGCACGGTCTGAAGCCGACCCAGTGCAAGATTGAGGACGCTGCGATCTATGAGATGATCGACAGCTACACCAAGGAAGCCGGCGTGCGTAATCTCGAACGTACCATCGGTACCATCTGCCGCAAGGCTGCCCGTGCCATTGCCGGCGGTGAGAAGAAGCGTGTGACCGTCAAGAAGAAGGATCTCAAGGAATACCTCGGTATCCCGAAGTTCCTCCCCGATCCGCAGAGCAAGGAGGACACCGTGGGTCTGGTCAACGGACTGGCGTGGACTTCCGTCGGCGGCGTGCTGATGCCGCTTGAAGCGATTGTGCTCGACGGTACCGGCAAGATCGAGATCACGGGTTCTCTGGGCAATGTCATGACCGAGAGCGCCAAGATCGCTGTCAGCTATGCACGCAGTGCTGCGAAGGAATACGGCATCGAGCCGGATTTCTACCAGAAGAAAGATATCCACATCCATGCCCCGGAGGGCGCAGTCCCGAAGGACGGACCTTCCGCTGGTGTGACCATGACAACGGCTTTGGTTTCGGCGCTGTCCGGTATCCCGGTGCGTGCGGATGTTGCCATGACCGGCGAGATCACGCTGCACGGCAGAGTGATGCCGATCGGCGGACTGCGTGAGAAGTCGATGGCGGCTTACAAGGCTGGCATCACGACCGTGCTCATCCCGGAGGGAAATGTGGCAGACCTTGACGAGGTCGAGGACATCGTCAAGGAAAATGTGACCTTCCTGCCGATGCGTCACCTCTCGCAGGTGCTCGAAGCGGCATTGGTCAAGATGCCCAAGAAATCGGCAAAAACGAAGTCTAAGCGCAGCAGCGCAAGGAGTGCAACATGAGGTTCCAGGATGCGGCATTCGCTTTTGCGTGCGGTAAGGTCTCCCAGCTCCCGAAGCCGGAGCGCATGGAATTCGCCTTTATCGGCAGATCGAATGTCGGAAAATCGACTTTGATCAATAAACTTGTCGGACGAAAGTCCCTTGCCCGTGTCAGTGCCGTTCCCGGCAAGACGGCGACCATCAATTTCTACAGCATCGACCAGATCTACCTGGTCGATCTGCCGGGTTACGGCTACGCCAAGACCTCGAAGTCCGAGCAGGAGCGCCTGCGCAAGCTCATTGCCGGCTACCTGAATGCCGACCGTGACCTGCGGCTCGTGGTGCAGCTTATTGATATGCGCCATGCGCCCTCTGCGGACGATCTGGCGTCCATCAACCGCCTGATCGATGAGGAAATACCGTTCATCATCGTCTTTACAAAGGCTGACAAGCTCAACAAGACCGAGCGTGCCAAGCGCATGGCGGCGTTTGCGGAGGAGATCCCGTGCTTTGCGGACATCCACGCTATTCCGTTCTCCTCCCAGACAGGGGAGGGGCAGGAGATCCTGCGTGATCTCCTTTCCGAGATCGCCGATGAGGACGACGAGGAAGCGGACGAATAAATAAAAAACAGGAAGATTTCCACATCATGTGGTGTCTTCCTGTTTTGCTGTATGTCTATCTGTCCGGTCAGCTCTTACTTGCCGTCATTCTGTGCCTTGAGCAGGTCACGGATCTCCGTGAGGAGCACTTCTTCCTTGGTAGGCTCAGGATCTGCCGGAGCTTCCTCCTCCTTCTTCTTGCCGAGGGTCATTGCCTTGTTGACTGCCTTGATGATGCAGAACAGGATAAGTGCAATGATCAGGAAGTTGACAACTGCCGAAATGAATGCACCATAGGTGAACTCCACGCCGCCAACAGACCAGGAACCAGCGGAAACAATGATGTTACCCTCCTCGTCCTTCTGTGCGCCGCCAGTGATCAGACCGATCAGCGGATTGATGAAGCTGCCTGTCAGTGCAGTAACGATGTTCTGGAAAGCGCCGCCGATGATAACACCGATCGCCATATCCATAACATTCCCCTTGAGGGCGAACTCCTTGAATTCCTTCAGGAATCCACCGGCTTTTCCTGCTGCTGCCTTCGCAGTGTCCTTTGCCTTGTCGTTTGCCATTGTTTGTATCCTCCTTCATAAAACTACAGAATGCGCCAGTTTTCGACAAACCGGCGCTATGTTTACAGAGCCGCATATCATGTACGGCTCTGTAAGAACCTGAATATGGAATTGTTACTGCGGAAGCTGATGCTTCTGCGATCCGAGCAGCGCCTCTGCATCGATGTTGGAAACGTCCATCTCCTCACGGGATGCCGCTTTCATCGAACGGGTCGAGCGCTTGCCGCCGGTGGACGCCTGCTTTGCAAGGTGCTCTGCAAGCTGTGCATCATCCATGGCATCGAGCTCTGCAACATTGAGCACACCTCGCTGTGCTCTGGGCTTGTCATTGAAGAAATCGTCCGGGGACACGATGGTAGCAGGCTTTTTGGGAGCAGCGGACTTCTTCTTGGAAGGTGCCTTTTCGGGCTTTTCTGCCTTGGCAGCCTTCTTGTCCGGCTTTGGAGCAGCAGGCTTTTTGGCAGCCTTTTCGGGAACCGGCTGCGGCGCAGGTGCTTCCTCGTCACGAATGCTGGTGATCTCACTGGCACCGACATTGATCGAGAACACGGCACTTGCCGGCGCTGCGCCTTCGCTCATGGAGTAATTCTTGGGCGCATCGCTGAAGATGCGGTCGAGGATCTCCTTCTCGTCCGGGACGTCCTGCCGGGCAGCTGATGTCTCCTCCTCCGCCATGAGCGCATCGGCATCCATCGGGATATCCTCCGAGGATCTGATAACGGCACTGCGCTCCTGGACGGGCTGCTGCGGTGCAGGCTGTGCATACGCCTGGGGCGCTGCTGCCGGCTGTGCGGCAGCTTCTGCCGGTCGGATCTGCTCCTGCGGCACATCAATGACAGGCTCCGGCTGCGCATACGCCTGCGGCATGATCTGAGGCATCGGCTGTACACCGACACCGCCCTGAACAGCAGGCATTACGTAGGGAACTGCCACCATGTTGTAAACGGGGTTGCCGTAAGCATCATACCCCATAAGCTGCGGCATCATCTGCATATAAATGGGATTGCCGGCGGCATCATAGCCTGCAAACTGCGGCATTCCGTAAGCCATTTGAGGCATACCATAGCCCATCTGCGGCATTCCGTAAGCGACCTGCGGCATCACGCCGTTCATATCCGGCGCCGGTGCAACGGGAGCGACAGCCATCGGCTGCATGGGCGTACCCATCATCGGCTGAACACCCATCGCAGGATTTGCCTGCATATTGGGCATAACTGCGGCAGCAGGATTGGGCTGGACGCCCATGGGAGAGGGTGCGATCCCCTGCATTGGCTGCGCTGCCATCTGGGGTGCAACGCCGGGCATAACGCCTGCGGCACCCATCTGCGGCGTCTGCATACCGGACATCACCGGCTGTGCAGCCATCTGGGGGGCATGATTCATCTGCGGTTGAGTTGTGGGCTTTGCCGGCTGGGGTGCAGGCTGTGGAGTCTGCTGGGGCGCAGGTGCCGGGGCAGCTTCCTTGGGTGCAGGGGGCTCCGGTGCCGGAGCCTCTGCTTCGAGAATAAGCTCGTCTGCACGGGAAATACCGGTTTTTTCAGACTTTGCGAAAAAGCCCTGCTTGGCACCCTTCAGCGGATAACCACAATAGACGCAGAACGAAAGTTTTTCGTTATCCAAAACCTTTCCGCAATGCGAACACTTCATAACGATCACCGATCCTTAAATGCTGCGGTTCCGAGTGAACCGCTGTTATTCATCAACTTCCATTATAGCACAAGAACCAAATTCTTGCAAGCCGATCAGCGAGTTTTGTGCATTCCTGTCATATAATTTGTGCAAATCGTACAAAAGCGATAGAATTATCCAGAGAGTTGAATTTTAGATCAACCAACAGCGCCATCCTCCGGTGCGGCTTCCTCTGCCGGAGCAGCAGGATCCACGCCTTCAGCGGGCACATCGCCCTCAGCCGGAATGTCGCCCTCAGCCGGAATATCGCCCTGGGCAGGCGCATCCTCGTGCGCAATATTGCCGGTGTCGGCAGCCACGATAAAGCCGCCGGTGTTGGTACCGGAGATGGTATAGGCAGCACCAGCCGGTACGGAGACCATGGTGCTTTCAAAGCCTTCATCAGCCGGGTAATAGTACACTTCGTACAATTTTCCATCCGTATCCGACACCATCAGGTGCTCGCCGTCAAACGGATAGGACTCCTGCAAAAGCTGGACATATTCCTCCAGAACGAGGTTATTCTGCTTCATATACGCTGCATGGGGCTTGCCGACATAGCGGTAGTGCCACGGTTCGTACTTGATATCTGTGATATCCTGCTTGCCGTCGGGGTAGCGCAGAACGATGCCGTACTCAGCGCAATGCTCGTCGATCCAGCTATAGATACCGGTGCCGTCGTACTCTGCATCTCCGTAGAGATCGAGATCGACGCCCAGACCGGTCTGGTGCTCACTGAAACCGGGCTTTGCCACACGCTCGGAATAGTCCAGACCCGTGGCAGCCAGGTCTTCATCATAGAGCTGCTGCTGCAATTCCTGCGAACGATAGCCGGAAACCACAATGACATTGTCATCGCCGGTTGCCGTATTGAAATCGTTGAGCATATTGATCAGCGCATCTGCAAAGGGCTCCTGCACCAGCAGATCGGAGTCACGCACACTAAAGCTCTTGGGGTCATCCTGCCCCATACTTTCGAGCTGTTCCATCTTGTGGTTGTACAGGCTGACAAGTCCCTCCTCGCCGGTCTGACAAGCGAAATTGTTGTTGACCAGGATCAGTGATCCGGAGTTCATCTGCGTATTCGGGACCTCCACACTGTCGTAGGGGAGACCTTCGGGTTCTGTTTCAGTCGGCGGCTCCTCGGCATCGGGGGAGGTATAGGTCGTTGTCTGGTCGATCTTCACGCCACGGGTACCAACATAGAAACAGCCGGCACCGACTGCTGCGATCAGAAGGATGGACAGGACAATATCCAATGCACGGCCGCCGCCGTTCTCGTTTGCTTCTTTGCTCATCGGGGTTCACTCCATTCTTTTTGATTGCGCCAAGCTGCGCACTTTCATGATATACTGCCCTCTATTGCAAAGCACAACACGTTGTGCTTTGCAGGCTGCGCAGCAGCCGCCAAAGCCACATAGTG
>CACXGK010000156.1 GCA_902767115.1 uncultured Ruminococcus sp. | reverse complement strand
CTGCATGATCTTGTGGACAGCCGTGCCCCTTGCGGCACCCAAAAGATTCGCAAGACCGCCGGTTTTGCCTTCGAGGGTGAATTGCGGACGGCGCATCAGGTCGGCAGCGACCGTGTCCGGATGCGCAAGCTGCGTAACGCTGTATTTCGAGACAAGCGAGGACTGCTCGGTAACGTGATTTATGGCGATTTGTCGCCGCATTTTCGTCAAAGCGACCTCGTCCGCAGCCTGTGTGAGCACGGGGCTCCGGGCGGTCACGGACTGGAGGTTGCAATCGAATTGCCACTGTCTGAAATCAGCGAGTTCGCCAACGCTTACTTCTCCGTCAATCAGCCGCCGGAAATGCTCCGCATCCTTCGAGCACAGCAGGAACGACGTCACCCAGTCGAGCATACAGCCAGCCATTGGCGCCGTCACGGCGGCGAGATGTGGATCGTCCGCATAGATTGCCGAAGTCTCTGCAAAATTCTCGAACGACTTCTCCTCCGCCACGATAAAAAGCTGCTGCTCCGCACGGGTCAGCGCAACATATAAAAGCCGAAGTTCCTCGCTTTTTTGGCGTTTGTAAAAGCCGTGCAGGAGGTATTCGTAGGAGACCGTGTTCGATTTCGTGTAGGAATTCCGGTCGTTGATCTTCAGTCCGACCGTGCCGTCCGGGGCGGTGTGAAGCCGCTGGAAGGACGGCTTTGTGCTGAATTTTTCTTCGAGATGCGCCACAAAAACGAACGGATACTGCAAGCCCTTCGACTTATGAATGGTCTTGATGCTCACTGCATCCGAGCGTAAGCAGCTGCTACCCAACTCCAAATCACGCCCGGCATCTTCAAGCCGGTCGAGGTGCCGCAGCCAACCGGTCAGGCAGCTTTCTGCCGTAATATCGGCGTGTTCCCGGTAGCCCTTCGCCGCACGGGCGAACGCTTCGAGGTTCGCACGCTTCTGGTTAGCATCGTCATACAGATTCTGCAAGGACAGCAGGTCGGTCTGCCGGTAGATCTCCCAGATTGCCTCCTCCAACGGCAGGCGAACGGTCGTTTCCTGCATGGCGTGGAGGTCGGAGAGGAAGTCCTGGCAGCGTGTGCGCAGCGCCTGCAATTCCGTCGGTGCGCCCTCGTCCTCGGCGAGCGCCTGCATTTTCAGGAAGTACCGGCGACG
Source organism: uncultured Ruminococcus sp. (assembly GCA_902767115.1). GTDB lineage: Bacteria > Bacillota > Clostridia > Oscillospirales > Ruminococcaceae > UBA3855. The sequence goes on along the minus strand of CACXGK010000156.1, from coordinate 5,973 downwards.
CTTGGAGTAGAGTTTGAGCTGCGCCAAATCCGACGCATTGAAGCCATAAATCGGCGATAGCAGGACGCCGGCAAGCGCCCCGTCGTGCAAGGAATTGTCGATCGAGCGCAGGAGGCTGCGTGCCAGATCGATCTCCGGAAGTGCGAGCAGTCCCCCGTCCTGGTCGGCGGAAAACGGGATGCTCCGCCGCTGCAAGGCGTCGATCATGCCGCCGCTGTGCTTGGACGTCGAGCGTAAAAGTATCGCAAAATCGCCATAAGTAGCAGGTCTGGTCGAATGTGAGCCGTCGGCTTGCAGCGTGACGACCGGGGTATGCTCGACCTCGACCATGCGGTAGATCGTGTCGGCGATGCACTCGCTTTGCAGGTCGCTGCCCTCCGGGAGCTCCTCCCCCTCACGGGCGAGAATGAATTGCGTTTTTCCCGAATATTCGCCAAAAACTGGAGAGCCGAAATTGAGCTGCTCGTCCGGCGTGTACTGCACCTCGCCGCACTGCTCGGTCATCACCGCAAAGCACAGGGCGTTGACGAAGTCGAGGACGCCGTGGGCGCTGCGGAAATTCTGGTTCAAAAAGACGAGCGCCATCTCGCCCGGCTTGGTGTCGTGCAGGGGCTTCGCCTCAGCAATGACGTTGCGGAAATTCTCCGGATTTGCCTGCCGGAACGAGTAGATCGACTGCTTGACGTCGCCGACGAGGAAGGCGTTATCACCGTAATATAGCGAATTTCCATCGATTCGGCAACCGTGCGACAGGAGCTTGAAAATGCAGTCCTGCTTGTTGTTCGAGTCCTGATATTCGTCGATCATCAGCAGATCAAACTGGTCGGAAAGCTCGCTCGCAAGCAGCGTTCGCATAAGCTTACCGTTTTCATCAAAGCTCGCCAAAAGCCGCAGCGTCAGCTCCTCCGCATCCGAAAATCCCAGAACGTTTTGCGCCGTTTTCTCGGCGAGCAGTTCATCGAGATATTCCTGCGTCAGATCAAGTAGAGCCGGGATGAGCTTCGCAGAAAGTGACGCATCTGCGTCAAAAAAACGAAAAGGCGACACTAGTCGTTTTGTGACATTATCAAATTGATCACGCATCATCTGCCGGTATTGCTTGAATTTCGCCTTCTGTTCGACGTCCACATTTTTGCGCAGGGACGGGAATTTCGGGAAATCCGGGAAGTGATAAAACGGGTCAGCACAGACTACCTGCTGCTCGGCGGATTCCAGAAAATCCGCATACGCACGCAGCTCGATGAGGTCTGCATCGAACACCGTCCGGAAGCCATTCCCCTTCTTCGGGTCGGGCTCGGTCAGACTCGCATCCGCAAAGGGCTCTGCGCCCTCGTAAAATGCGATGATCTCCCGGATCTCGTTTACCGTCGCTGACCGTATCTTTTCAAAGAGGTCAGTCGGATTTTTGGCGATATTTCGTGCGTTTTGCATCCATAGTTTCGGGAAGGCAAGCGATTGCAAATTCTCCGCAATAGCAAAAACTAACTCCTCCAAATCGGCGTCGTCCTTCGCACAAAAGCTGTCAAACAGCAGCCCCATGCGCTCCTCCTCGCTCGTCCAGCGCTCCATGACCTTGTCCACGGCACGCTTGCTGTAGATGGCTTCCTGACCGGGTTCGAGGATCGTGAACTGCGGAGAAATACCCAGAACATCGGCATTTTCTCGAATCAGGTCGAAGCAGAAGGAATGGATGGTCGAGATCTTCGCCGAGCTCAGGCGCATCCGCTGTTCGAGGAGGTAGTCGTGCGCCGCCTCGTCGCCGGCGTCGGAAACCTCCGCAATTTTGGCGGAAAGGCTTGCTGCAAGGCGCTGCTTCATCTGGGCAGCGGCGTCCTTGGTGAAGGTCACAACCGCCATGCGGTCGGCGGAAATTCGGCGATCTTCCGCCGTTTCCGAGAGGATGCGCACCAGTCGCTCGACCAGAACGGCGGTCTTTCCGCTGCCGGCGGCGGCGGATACGATGATGCTCCGGTCACGCCCTTCGATGGCGTCAAGCTGTTGGGTCGTCCAGTTCGGCATCGCTAACGACCTCCTTTCCTTCAAATACGAGCGCACGGGCGGCATACTTTTCCGCTTCCGTCAAAGCCCTGCTGTCATCCGTGCAGCGGCTCTGGCAAAGCGCCGCAAAGGTGCAATAGCGGCAGGGATTATTGCCGTTGATATTCGCCGGAATCGGCGCAATTTCGCCATTTTCGAGAGACCTTGCCATCTGGCAGATGGTGTCCTCCACGAAATTCTTCAGGTGTCCCATCTGCTCGTCCGTGACCGTGAACAGCTTCGAATTCTGGCGATATTTCGTCGTTTGCATCACGGGAACGGCTTTTTCCAAAGCTCTTGGGTCGCCGAGCGCCGCTGCGGTCTCGGTCAGAAGCCCCCTGGCAAGGAAGTGCGCATCGAGGATTTCCTCACGAGATTGGGCTTTTTTGTCATCTCGCTGCTGATAATCCTTCGTTTTGAGCTGACCCGACGGCAGGTATAGCACGCCTGACGGCGCCGCCCCCTCGTATGCCCCGTGCTGGTCAAGCGCAAAAAGGTAGATTAGCATCTGCATATCCAATCCGTACCGGATGTTTTCCGGCGTCAGCGACTTGTCGCCGGTCTTGTAGTCGATGACCCGGAGCAGGTTCGTGCCCGGCTCCTGGCAGACGTCCACACGGTCGATCTTGCCCTTGCAGAGGATGTGTCCGTTTTCGAGCGAAAGCGGCGGAAATTCGCCATTTTTCGGGTCAGGCTCGAACTGCACTTCGTACCCCATCGGGCGGAAATGCTCCTGTCGGAACAGGCTTTGCATATGCAGCAGCAGGTCGAGCAGCGTGCGGTGGGCGCTGCGGTAATTGATGCGGAATCGCCCGGAACGGCGCAAAGCATCGGGAAAATTGGCGGCTTCGTAGCGGTCGGCGTAGCCGGAAATGAGGGCGCTCAGCTCTTGCGAATCGAGGGCGAGGAAGTCCTGCATCGGCGTTTCCCGGAGGATCTGCTCTAAGCAGAAATGTGAGAAATTGCCGATATTCTGGGCAGAAAACTCCAGTCGTTCCGGAATGTAAAGCCCCAGCACGTATCGGCAGAAATACGAAAAGCTGCACTGGTGGAACTGCTCGATGCCGGACGGCGAGAGGATGATCTGGTCGCCGAGGAGCTCGTGCATGAGGTTAGCCGGGACGAACGGAACCTCTTTCTGGACGTCGAGGCGCCGGATGCGTGCGGCGTAGGTCGGGTCGGAGAGCAGCAGCTCGTGTAAAGCGGCGATTTCGCCCGAATCTTCGTGCATTCTGCGAATGTAGGTGTAGTACCCGGCGGCAAGGGTGCGCACGAAATACGTCACCGGCAAGGTGTCCGCATCGAGAGTTAGCCCTCCCACACCCGGAAACATTGCCCGTATTTCGTCAAAAACCGGGGATGGGAGCAGCTCGCCGCCGTCGAGTCCGACCTTCGGGGCGGTCAGGCAGAGGGTCTGCGAGGGGGCGCTCAGGAGCTTGGCAACGATGAGCATTTCGTCCGAATGCAGCTCCGGGAGCAGTCGGGAAATGGCGATTTCATGCGATTCCAGGTCACAAAGCTCACCTTCCGTGAACAGCCCGGAAACCTTCACGTCGCCCGGAAATTCGCCGTCCACCGCACCCGGCACAAAGACGACCTTCGGGGCATCGAGCCGGGCGGTCTGCGCATCGGCGATGTGGATGCTGTCGAGGGTCTGGGGCGGCACGGAAAACGTGCTCGATTGCACGAGGAGCAGGAATTGCTCGTAAATGCGCCGCATCCGCAGTCTCTCGCCGCCAAAGCCCGTCACGAGGGTGTCGAGGATGTCGCACAGGAGGTTCCAGACCATCACGAATTCGCTCCGGGCGGTTTCCTTCATGTCGGAAAATGTCGATTCGTAGGCTTTTTTCTTCTTTGCCAAGTGATTATACAGCTCGCCGCAAATGACCCGGACGGTCTGTCCCCGGCAGGCATTCCGGAGGGCTTGCAGCTCACCGACGAGCTTTGCACGCAGCCGTTCCAGGCGTTCGCCACCGAAATTCGCCGTGCGGTCAGCGGCGGCTTCCTCGCCGGACGTGAAGGGCTTTTCCCAGTCCTCCCGGTCGATGCTGTAGGTGAAGCAGAAGTGTTCGAGCATCGAGGAAAGCTCCGCAGAATAGCCGGAAAACGGCGATTTCACGTACCTCAGCACCGTGTCCGTGCGCAGAGCCGGGGCGCAGAGCAGTTCGAGCAGCGTGAGCATATGCCGGGTCAGGTCGGTGTGCAGGACTGACCTCGCTTCCGTGCTGTCGTAGGGCAGCTCGTAGCGTTCGAGCGCCCGTTTGAGTAAGTCGTTGTAAACGCTCCCGTCCTTCACGGTCACGGCGATATCCCGGCAGTGCAGGTTCGGGTCGTTCTCCAAAAGCTCGCAGATTCGGGCACAAATGAACTCCACCTCCGCCGCCGGGTCAGCGGCAGTCACGAGCTGGATGTCGGGTGCGGCTGGCAGCGTCCGTGTGCGCCGGCGGAGCACCTGCGTGGAAACGAGCGCAAGGTCGGGGCGTTCGCTGCGGCGGTAAGCCGAGAGAAACTCGGTCTCGACGCCCTTACCAGCGTCGTTGGTAAGGCGTGTCAGGGCGGCGGCGGTCTTGTTGCCGCCTAGGAAAATGCCGCTGGGGCGCTCCCCCGGCTTGTCCGCACGGATGGCGCACCAGACCTCCGGGCAGCTTGCTGTCATGACCGCCAGCATCTGTAGCTGGTCGCCGGTGAAGCTGTCGAACTCGTCGATGAAGAACTCGCAGTCCCGGAAGAAATCCCCATTCTGTGCGATTCTTGCGGCTTCCGTGAGGTTCACGAGGGAGTCATTGCGCCCGTGCTCGGAGAGGATGCGGTCGTATTGCAGGAGGATCTGACCGAGGTCGGCGGTCTTTCTGGCAAGGCGGTCGGGGAGGTTTGCTGCCGTTTCGAGGAGCATCTCGGCGCTCACGCCAGCCTTGCGGATCTTGGTCACGAGGTCGGAGAGGGTCAGGATGAATTCGGTCGAATCGATGCGGCGCTCGAAGCTTTCGAGGAGCTTCTGCTCAGCGCACTGGTGCGCCGCCTGCCAGAGGTACAGGAGTTTTTCCTGCTCGGAAGCGTAGCCAGACGCCCGTGCGGAGCCTGCTTGACTCAAAATCTGGCGAGACAGCGTCATAAAACTGTAGGTCTCGACCCGGTTGAACGACTGGGCGCCGAGCTGTTCGTAGAGCTTCTTCTCGCCGGCAAACGAAAACTGCTCCGGTATCAGAAGCGCCGTGCGCCGCCCGGCATTCACGGCGTCCCCAAGGCGCTGCATGAGCTGCGTGGACTTGCCGGTGCCGCAGCCGCCGAGGATCAAGTGCAGCATGAAACTCCCCCTTATCGTGTTGACATATACTTATATTATAATATAAATGGGGGGAAATGTCAACAGTTTTGGAAAAGGCTCTGCGAGCCGTCCCCTGCCCCAAAATAATCAATTATCAAAACTGCGGGTGCAGGGCTGCATAGTCCTGCCGAGGGAGGTTTAGGAGGGGCGAGGAGCCCCTCCTAAGTCGGCGACAGCCGACAAATCCGGGCAACCCAACAAAAATCCCCCTTTCCGACCCGGAAAGGGGGTGTATTCAGAACGTTTCGATCAGACCCACGACGCATTTCAAAATCAAGAGCGAATCGGTGGGGGTGATCTCGGTGTCGGCGTCCACGTCGGCGGCGTTTTTCTGGGTCGGGGTCAGGGGGGCGGCGCCGAGAAGGTGGCGGTTGACGGCGATGACGTCGAGGATGTCAAGGCTGTCGTCTGCGTTCACATCGCCTGGGTTCAGCCCATTTATCGGGAAAAACCGAATGCCGTGTGCATCCGCAAAGCCCTCGGCGGCACTCCCCTTCTCGCCGAACAGCACGCCCTCAAAGCCCGGAAAGGCGCTCTCGCTGATCTCCGTCACGCTGTCCGGAAGCTCCACGCTGCGCACCCACGGGTTCTCCTTCAGGAACTCGTCCCCG
>CACXGK010000155.1 GCA_902767115.1 uncultured Ruminococcus sp. | reverse complement strand
CTCATGTCCCTGACAGACTCGCTCAACCGGGCGGGTCTCGATATACTGCGAGGTCAGATCATCCGTGTGCAGCTCCACGATGTGAAAACGTTCGGCGTGTCCGAAATGCTGATTGATGACGATGCCGTCTGAGGATGCGACGGCGACTTTGTAGGTCATGCGCTCACCTCATCCCTTCACTGCTGCGGAATAGATTCTTTCCAGGAACTGCAGTGCGCCGGAATAGCCGATGTAGGTGCGGTTCAGGACGACCTCCTCCGTTGCGATCGTGCCGACCTCGACGAGTACAGCACCAAGCTTCTTTGCCACATCCTGCTCCCATGAGGAACCGAGGATCAGCGGCGTACTGCTGCCGAAATCGTAGTTTTCCAACTTTTCCTCGATGAGATAGCCGTCCTCGATGAATTCCACATTTCCGGGAACCCCTTCCGAAAGCTCCGTATACAGCGCTGCAACATCCTCCCGGTATTTTGCAGGTGTGTTGTCGGAAATGATCTGTCCGACCGGGATCAGTCCGATCTGATCGGCAAGAAATTTCGACAGAGCAATATTATATGCCGCATCTCCCACGATCGCAAACTGCGAGGGGAAGCCGAACCAGTATTCTGCAAAGAAATCTGCAAAATGATCGAAGAAATAGTAGTATCTTGCAGCTTCCTTTTCGATGAACCGTTCAGCCTTGGTATTGTCGATACCGGCAAATTCCACGACCTGCCGCAGGAATGCTGTCGTTGCTTCCTCGCCGACCGGCAGCACCGGAATGTGCAGGAACGGCTGACCGTATTTTTCCTGCAAATGCTTTGCGACACGCAGTCCCAGCCACGGAGAGATCACCAGATTAAAAGCCGCCTTGGGGATGCTCTTCCATTCGGAAATGCCGGCGCTCTCGCTGCCAAAGAAGGTGTTCACCTCAAAACCGGCGCTTTCCAGAATCCGCTTGATCTCGATGAGATCGCCCCGCCAGAAGGTATTGAAATAGGGCGCTCCCATCCAGAGATTGATGAGTTTTTTGCGGCGGCGCACGTTCTTTGCCTCGCCGACAAACTGGTCAATGATCGACAGCACAACTTCCTCATGACCCCAGAGATTATTCCCCTTAAATCCAGGAACCTCGGCATGAACAATGGGATACCCCTGCTCACGATAGGGCTTGACGACCGAATCCACATCATCGCCGACAAGCTGCGGAGAACAGCCGGAAAGCACGACGAATAAGTCACCCTTCATGATTTTCAGTGCCGATTTAATGACGCTGTCCAGCTTTTTTGCACCGCCGAACACGATCTCATTTTCGCCGGAGTTGGTACCGGGAATATCTCCGCCGCCAACGCCTGCGGAGCCCTGAAAGCCATTGCAGAACGACATCGTGAAATACTGCTGATCGACGCAGCCCGGTCCGCAGTTGATGACCGGAACTCCGCCCGGAATGGCGGACACTGTATAAGCGGCACCAATGGAACACGCAAAATGTGGGTGTGTGATCGTGGTATGTTTCTTCTTTGCCATCAGTCCTGCACCTCCTTGTTGGTAGTTTCATCCAGTACCTCCGGATGCTTTGCCAGAATGAACGGGTCCTTCTGGCTTAGCCACCAGTCGCTGTAGGGCAGCTTTACGTGCCGTTTGAGTACCTGGTTCATTTTCTTGCGGGCGAGTACTTCGAGAACCGCTTCGCCGACACGGATCATGCCGTCGTAGCCGACCGGAAAATGCTCATCACCAATGGCAAAGGACGGGATGCCCATTCTTGCTGCATTGGGCGCCAGTCCATTGTGACGGATGATGATGAAATCAGCTTTCACACGGGACAAAAGCTGCGGAAGCTGGAACGGCTGACATTTGCTGACGGTAAAGTGCGGGATGTCACCGTAATTGTCCACCAGTGTTTTCAGCGTGTTTTGCTCCTCATAGCCGCCGTCATAGACCGGGTCGTGATGGAATACCACAGAGCCGTCCACGGTGATGCCCAGATCACGCAGCACGGAGATCAGCCCATGCGCATAGGAAGAACCCGTCAGCACAAAGCCGTTGACACCCTTGAGTTTCTCCTTCAGTGCGTCGATCTTCGGCTTGACACGCTCATGCTCTGCGGCAATGTAGGCTTCTGCCTCCTGCTCCTTCCCGACCTGCTTGGCGATGGCACGCAGCCATGCATCCGTTCCTGCAAAGCCATAAGGCTGGGGAGCACGGATCTGCGGAACGCCGTAGGCTTCCTCCAGTGCTGTGGCAAAATACGAGCCGAGCGTATGGCAGAACGCTGATGTGCAAGCCGCCTCAGAGGTCTGTGCCAGCTCATCAAAGCTCGCAATGTCCATGATGTAATTCACACGCAGACCCAAGGGCTTTAGCATTTCTGTGAAATAATCCGTACCCCAGAGCGCCACGATGTTGATGAGGTCAGGCTGTTTCTTCGGGTGCTTGTTGACAATGTGACGGAGTACTGCGTGCTGTGCAATATCAAAGCCTGTTGACCAGTGCTTGGAACGAAATCCCTCACACTGCATCGGTGCGACCGGAATCCCCAGCTCATCCTCCATCTCCGATGCGATGCTGCCGATGTCCTCACCGATGATCGCCGTGGAGCAGCTCATGGAAAAGAAGATCGCCTTCGGTTGATAACGTTCAAAGGCTTCACGAGCCGCCTTGCGGAGCTTTTCTGCTGCGCCGAATACCATGTCATTTTCCAGCAGATTGGTCGTCATGATGTTGATGTTCCTCGGTTCGATGCCACGGCGCTCCAGACCGTTGCGGAATGCCAGATTGAATTCGGGATTGCGGGCACTGCACCCCACCGGTGAATGCTGGATGAGGACGCAGTCCCGCAGATTGCCAGCCTGACAGGCAGCGATGGAATTGGCACACATACTCTGCTGGTTAAAGGGCATATTCAGCTCGCACAGGCGGCATCCCTCACCGTTCTTGCCGGCACCGGGGCAGCCACCCTTGTGCCGGAGCGCACGTTCCTCGTAACGGGACAGCTCCACAAGCTCAGAAGCCTTGCCATCCCAGGAAATGATAGAGCCGAGGCGCATTTCACGGTTCTCTACCGTTTCCAGATCCAATTGAATGTTTCTTGCCATAATATGTAATCCTTTCATATCCATACTTCTGAACGCAGTTTTCAGAAGTGTTCTGCTATTTTTTCCAGCGCAGCAGATACGCCTCCAATGCTTTCACCAGATTTGTGACCAGTGTTACGACTGTTCCAAGGAATACAATACCCACCATGATACGGGTGAAGTTCCCGAAATTCGTGTAATACTGGATATAGAACCCGATGCCGCTGTTGCCGCCGATCATTTCTGCCGAGGTCAGCAGGATGAACGAGAGCAGCAGTCCGATATTGCAGCCGTCAAAGACCTGCGGCAGCGATGCCGGGAGCAGGATCTTGAACAGCATGGTCGGCTTTGAAACGCAGAGTGCCTTGGCACTGCTGATGGTATTTTCGCTGATATTCTGCACGCCACTCATCGTTCCTGACAGGATCGGGAAAAATGCTGTGATAAAGATGACAAAGATTGAGCAGCTCTCAAAAGTCGGGAGCAGCGCCAGCGTGTAGGGAATGAACACGATCGG
>CACXGK010000154.1 GCA_902767115.1 uncultured Ruminococcus sp. | reverse complement strand
GTTGCCCTTCTTGGTCAGGGGCTGGTACTGGTGATAGCAGCCGCCGTCCTCCAGCTGGGTGGAAGCCAGGTCGATCAGACGCTCACGCGCACGATCCGGGATCTGGTGTACAAAGCCGAGGATATCCTGATTGGAGTCACGGAAGCCCATGCCTCTGCCGATACCAGACTCGAAGTAGGATGCGGAACGGGACAGGTTGAACGTTACCATGCACTGGTACTGGTTCCAGATGTTGACCATTCTGTTGACCTTGGGCTCCGGTGTCTCGACGTTGAAGATGCCCAGGAGCTTGTCCCATGCAGCCTTGAGCTCTGCCAGACCTGCTGCGACCTTCTCCGGGGTATTGTACTTGTCAATCATGGCAAGTGCCTTTTCCTTGTTGATGGTCACGCCGTCAGCCTCGAACTTCTTGTCAGCCGGCATCTCCACATAACCCAGAACGAATACGAGGGTCTTGGTCTCGCCGGGCTGGAGGGTGATCTCCTTGTAGTGGGAAGCGATCGGCGACCAGCCGTCTGCAAAGGAATTGGTTGCCTTGCCGTCGGTGACTGCCTGCGGCTTGTCGAAGCCGTTGTACAGACCGATGAAGGAATCACGGTCGGTATCGTAGCCGTCGATGGTATCATTTACAGTATAGAATGCGAAGTGGTCACGGCGGTCACGGTACTCGGTCTTGTGATAAATGGTGGAACCTACGACCTCAACACGACCGGTGGAGAAGTTTCTCTGGAAGTTGGTGCAGTCATCCTGCGCATCCCACAGGCACCACTCAGCAAAGGAGAAGAACTTGAAGGTCTTGGCAGTGCTGCCCTCGTTGGTGAGAACGACCTGCTGCACCTCACCGTCATAGTTCTGCGGAACAAAGAAAGTCACCTCAGCCTTGAGGTCATTCTTCTTGCCGGTGATGACAGTATAGCCCATACCATGGCGGCACTCATAGGAATCGAGCTCCGTCTTGACAGGGGACCAGCCGGGATTCCAGATGGTACCGTTGTCGTTGATATAGAAGTAACGTCCGCCCATGTCGATCGGGACATTGTTGTAGCGGTAACGAGTGATTCTTCTCAGACGTGCATCCTTGTAGAAGCAATAGCCGCCGGCTGTGTTGGAGATCAGGGAGAAGAATGCCTGTGTGCCGAGGTAATTGATCCACGGATAAGGCGTTCTCGGTGAAGTGATGACGTATTCCTTCCTGGCGTCATCAAAATGTCCGAACTTCTGCATAATTTCATACTCCTTTTGCATTTGATGGTGAATATACGGACTGTGGCATCCCACAGGGTACTATTTACATTATACCATACTTCTCAGGTAATAGCAAGCTTTTCAATTCATGCGAAACTGCCGAAATATATTCAAATTCTTTGTGCATCTTGCCAAATTCTGCTGGGAAATGGATAGCAGCGGTTTGACCTTCGTCACGCACGCATCTCGCCGATGGCGGTGCCGGTGGCATAGGCATTGAGGGAGAGGTCGCCACGCAGCCCTGCAAGGAAGTTGTAAGACCCCTGACAGGCAATCATAGCACCGTTATCGCCGCACAGAGACAGCGGCGGCATATAAAGCGAATAGCCGTTCCTGCGGCACATTTCCTCCATCGCATGGCGCAGCCCGGAATTTGCCGAAACGCCGCCTGCCATTGCAATGGTGGTGTACCCGGTCTGCTTGGCGGCAAGCTCGGTCTTGGCGGTGAGGATCTCGGACACGGTGTATTGCAGGCTGGCTGCCATGGATGCCCGGTCGATCTCCTCGTGCTTCTGTTCGGCGTGATGCACCATGTTGATGACAGCCGTTTTCAGCCCGGAGAAGGAGCAGTCCAGCTCACTGCCTGCCACACGGGGATGGGGCAGCGGATATTTGTGCGGATCGCCGGTCTGTGCCGCCCTGTCGATCTGCACGCCGCCCGGATACGGATACCCCAGCACACGGGCGCATTTGTCAAAGCATTCCCCGGCGGCGTCGTCACGGGTCGTGCCGAGAATGCGGAATTCCGTATAGCTTACGACCTCGGCAAGCATCGTATGACCGCCGCTGACGACCAGGCACAGATACGGCGGCCTGAGCTCCGGATGCGCTAAGTAATTCGCAGCGATATGTCCGGTCATGTGGTGGACGGGGATCAGGGGCTTGTTTGCCGCAAGCGCCAGTCCCTTTGCAAAATTCACGCCCACCAGCAGCGCCCCGATCAGCCCCGGCGTATATGTCACGGCAATGCCGTCTAAGTCCTGTATGGTCACGCCTGCCTTGTCCAAAGCCTGCTGCGTGGTGCGCAGGATATTCTCACAGTGGCGGCGTGAAGCCAGCTCCGGCACAACGCCGCCGTATTCCCGGTGCTCCATCGCCTGGGAGGCGATGATGTCTGCACGCAGATTTGTGCAGTCCTCCACGATGGCGGCTGCCGTTTCATCACATGAACTTTCGATTCCTAAGATCAGCATGGTGATCTCCTTTCTATATCAGGTATCTGTCACCACGGGCGCTTGCCCGCCGTCCAGCCTTTCTCTTTCCAATACTGCACATCTCTCGGATTAAAACCGTTTTTCTGCATCATACTCATGATGCGGAAAAATCCTCTGGTTTTGAGTCCCGGCTTGACCTTACCGTTCCGGCGGCGTATCTGCTCAGCCATGGCAGTGGTTTTCCGCTCAATCTCCCGGCGTTTCTTGTCGGTGATCTGCGTCCAGTCCGTGGCTGCAACGGGCGTGCCGTATTTGTAAATTCTCGCCACACCCCAGAAAAACAGGCTGTCCGCCATATCCCGAAGCGTCGTTTTCACCCCGGCGCCGGCAGCGGTGCAGATGCATACACCCTGCTTGCGGAACATGGATTCCTCCGGTGCGTGTACCATCCAGCGGTAGCCGTAGTGGTCAAGCCTTCATGGCACCGGTCGCATGGTAGACATAGACCGGGCTTGCGAGGATGATGACATCCGCCGCATCAAGTGCCTGTGTGAGGGGAGAAAGCTTTTCGTAATGCGGACATTTCGTTTCGCTCACCATAAAGCACTGTGTGCAGCCGATGCAGAATTCCCCGAAATCCCTCGGCAGGAAGAACTCCGTCAGCTCGCCGCCGATCTTTTCCGCCAGCATATGGGCGATCTGGTAGGTCGAGCCCTTGTGGTTCTGCCCGTGAATGATAACAACGTTCATTTGTTCTCCTCGTTTCTGGATTTGAGCATGAGAATGGCATCCTCACGGGGATTCTCGTAGTAGCGTCTGCGGATGCCGCATTCGGTGAAGCCGTATTTCCGGTAGAGTGCAATGGCACCGGCGTTGGACGCACGGACTTCGAGGTGGATATCCGCATCCATCCCGGCAAATGCCGCATCGAGCAGGCGGGCGGCAATCCCCTGCCGGCGGAATTCTGGCGCAACGGCAATATTTTCCAGATCTGCCGTATCCAGCACCTGCGTCACGATGCAGTAGCCTGCCACCCGGTCTGTCTCCGTGACCGCCGCATAGATCCGGGTCGCAGGGCTTTCGGCGGACGAACGGATGGACGCTAAGCTCCACGCATCCGTAAACACCTGCGCCTCGATCGCTGCGATCTGCGTGAGCAGCTCCCCATCGGCGGCGGTGACTTCCTTAACCCTTGGCATCATACCACGTCTCCCCACGGTTGACATCGGCGGTGAGCGGCACGGCAAGGTCGGCAACCCCCAGCATTTCCTCATGCAGCACCTTTGCCGCAGCGTCCGCATCCGCAACCGGCACCTCGACGATCAGTTCGTCATGCACCTGCAAGAGCAGCTTTGCGCTCGGCACCTCCTGTGCCAGTCGGTCATGGACGTGAACCATCGCCAGCTTGATGAGGTCGGCGGCGGTGCCCTGAACGGGCGTATTCATGGCAATGCGCTTGCCGGCTGCCTGCATCATTTTGTTCTTGGCGTTCAGCTCCGGGACATAGCGGCGGCGTCCCAGCATGGTGCAGACGTAGCCGCTTTTCTTCGCATTTTCCACCACAGTCTCCAGAAAGGTGGAAACCTTCGGGAAGGAGCCGAGGTAGTCCTCGATATACTTCTTCGCCTGCGCCTGGGACACATGGATGTCCTTGGAGAGGGAGAATGCCCCCATGCCGTAGAGAATACCGAAATTGACAGCCTTTGCAGCGCTTCGCATTTCGGGCGTCACAAAGTCCTCCGGCATATCAAAGACCTTTGCGGCGGTGGCGGTGTGGATGTCTGCACCGGACTTGAACGCCTCCTGCATGGCGGTATCGCCTGACAGGTGTGCCATCAGACGCAGCTCGATCTGGCTGTAGTCAGCATCAAGGAGGATGCAGCCCTCCTTTGCCTTGAAAAAGCGCCGCATTTCCCGTCCGAGGGGTGTGCGCACGGGAATATTCTGGAGGTTCGGCTCGGTGGAGGAGATACGCCCGGTGCGGGTCTCGGTCTGCTTATAATTGGTGTGGATGCGCCCGTCAGATGCAATGCATTTGAGCAAGCCGTCCACGTAAGTCGATTGCAGCTTGGTGTACTGGCGGTATTCGAGGATCGCCGCCACGATCGGGTGGCGGTCACGCAGGTCTTCGAGAACCTCGGCATTGGTGGAATAGCCTGTCTTGGTCTTTTTCTTTGCCGGGAGTCCGAGCTTTTCAAAGAGGATCTCGCCGAGCTGACGGGGGGAAGCAATGTTGAATTCCTGCTCCGCATAGCCGTAGATCTGCGCTTGCAGCTCGGCAATGCGCCCGGTCAGCTCCTCACCAAAGGCACGGATGCCGTCAGGATCCACCAGCACGCCCTCATGCTCCATGGAAGCCAGCACACGGGTCAGCGGCAGCTCCACATCACGCCAGAGCGCCGTCATGCCGTCCGCTTCGAGGCGGTCGGTGCCTGCCTTGTACAGCGCCGCCAGCGCCTGCACATCCGCCGCTTCCCCTAAGCTCTCGAAATAGGGGACATTCAGGCTTGCACAGACTGCCGCTGTGCTGTAATCCGTTGCGGACGGGTTCAGGAGATAGCCGCAGACAGCGGCATCAAACACGATCCCCCGCAGCGCTGCACCATGCGCAAAGGCGTAGTGATAATGCGCCTTGGCGTCATCAGTCGCCTTGTCGGTGTCAGACCCGAAGAAAGCGAGGATCTCGGCTTCGTCCCTCGTGCGATAGAGCTTTCCCTCTGCACACACAAGCAGCGTGCCGTCAAAGAACGTGTAGCAGACCGGCTGCGGCAAAGCTGTGACCGCTGCCCCATCCCACGGCATTTCCTGCAAGGCAGGGGCTTGCGCCGGGGGTGCTTCGGGCTTGGCAGGGGTGAGGGCGCCCAGGGGCGTCAAGCCAAAGCGTTCGAGGATCTTGTACATTTCGAGCTCGGTCAGGAGCGCACGGAGCTTGTCGGTATCCTGCGGCTTTGGGGTATAGCCGGAAAGCTCCGTCGGTACCGGCGCATCCCGGACGATCGTCGCCAGCCATTTGCTGTGCTCGGCATCTGCCCTGCCGGTGAGGAGCTTGTCCTTGATGCGGGGTGTTGCCTGCACCTCGTCCATGTGGTCGTACATGGCTTCGATGCTGCCCCATGCCTGGATGAGGGCGGTGGCGGTCTTTTCGCCGATGCCCTTGATGCCGGAGATATTGTCCGAGCTGTCGCCCATCAGGGCTTTGAGGTCGATCATGTGGATGGGTGCAAAGCCGTAGGTTTCCGTAAAGCGCTCCGGTGTATAGGAAATGGTTTCCTTGTTCGTCACGAGCCGCACCGTCACATGGTCGGTGATGAGCTGGAGACTGTCCCGGTCACCCGTCATCAAAAAGCACTCGGCGCCCTGCTCATCACACGCCTTGGCAAGCGTGCCGAGGATGTCGTCTGCCTCCCAGCCCTCGGCGGTCAGGCAGGTGATCCCCATATAGCCCAGAAGCTCCTTGAGATAGGGCATCTGCATGGCAAGCTCCTCCGGCATCCCCTTGCGGTTGGCTTTGTAGGCTGCATCGGCTTTGTGGCGGAATGTCGGGCTTTTCAGGTCGAATGCCACCGCAATGGCATCGGGCTTTAGCTCGCCGACCTCCTTGAGGTACATCTGGATAAACCCAAAGAGTGCATTCGTGAACACACCCTTATGATTGGCAAGCGCACGCACGCCGTAATAGGCACGGTTGACAATGCTGTTGCCGTCGATTACAAGTAAACGCATGGGGATCTTCCTCCGATCAAAAGTGATACTCTTTTATTATAACACATCCGCACAGGGATTTCCAGTGGTTTGCGAAATTTTATGGCGGCAGTCCGGTAAATATACAAGTTGTAGTTTTCCGATATTTTCATCCGGAATGCAATCGCTTTTCAGCACATAGTTATGGTACCAAATTTGTATAAAATATTGATTTTTATTGACAAAATTAAGTTGATTTCCCAACATCCTTGACAGCGGTGCTTTACTGTGCTATAATACAGATAGAGATATTACGCTCTGGTGTGTTTCGTGTGCGCATTTTTTCGGGCGTATACGCCGCAGGGCATTCCATTCAGAGAAAGAGAGGGGGGAGCCATATGATGCCAATGAATGCGATCGTTTCCACGTCCGGACACATTTCATTTCCTTGGAACTACACACCGGTCGGCGATATCACCGTGATCGGGCTTTGCTGGCTGATGTTCATTCTGCTGCTGCAAACGTATTTGCAGCGTGACAAGAATCTGATGCTGCTGGTGGGCATCCTGCTTTCTACCATAGTCTCTGCCACATCCGGTATTATCTTCCAGCACTCCATGGCGGCACCGACCATATGCCTGGGATTGATCTATTCGACCCGTATCCTGCACAACATTTCCCTGGTGCTGATCCTGTTCCTCATCATCCGCTATTTGCAGGATCCGCTGTGGATCCGGCAAACGGTACAGAGTGTGTATCAGAAGCGAACGTATGCACTCATCATCCTGTCCGTGGCGGTCGATATCATTGGTACGATCTTCCACTTCACGTTCTACGTGGACGGGGACGGCACGGTACATAACGTCTTTAATATTTACAGCATCCTGTATTCCCTGATGACAGGCTCCATCTTCTTCCTCATCATCAAGCACCGGAGCCGTATCATCCGGCAGGTGTTCTGGGGACTGCTCGGCGCCAACGTCATTTCCGTGGTCATCATGCTGGTACAAGGGCTCTTTCAGCAGGTGTCCTTTACGGGCGTGGCGTATTTCTTCCCGGTGCTGGCGATCATTTTCATGTTCCACTCCAACCCCTTCGACCTCGACACCGGCGCTGCCTCGGATACCTACTTCCACCAGGCATTGACCAACGCCATCGAGCGCAATCAGAAGCTCGTGATTTTGAGCTGCAATGTTGCCAATTTCTCCAAGCTGCTCTCAGAATCGACCGATCTGCGTGCCGAGTACCATCTGTTCTTCCGGACACACGTCCGCAAGGGCGTCCTCTACCGCATCAATGACCGCCTGATCCTCACGTTCCCCAAGGAGGAGGGTAACCAGCAGGCGGAGCACATCGAAAAGATGTTTGAGTCCTTTGAGAATAGCCACAAGAAGTTTGATCTCGACTACAAGCTCATCCAGATGGAAACAACACCCGATATCGCCAAGGCATCGGATTATCTCCATATCGTGGAGGATACGGAGAATTCTATGGCATTCAATACCATCTACCGCATCGGTGAGAAGGATATCTCCAAATATTACGGCAGCATCTACATACTCAGCGAGCTGGAGGACATCGCACAGCGCAAGGATCTGGACGATCCGAGAGTCAACGTTTTCTGCCAGCCGGTCTACAACATCCGCACCGACTGCTATGACACCGCCGAGGCGCTGATGCGCCTGAACCTGCCGCAGTGCGGTATGGTGCCGCCGGATAAATTCATTCCGCTTGCCGAGCAGTACGGCTACATCCACACGCTCAGTCTCATCATCCTCAACAAGACCTGCGGTGCCATCCGCACGCTGATCGAGGATAACTATTCGATCAACCGCATTTCCGTCAATTTCTCCACGCTCGACATCCGCTACGACAGCTTCTGCAAGGAAGTGCAGCAGATCATCGACCGCAATCTGATTCCCTACGAGAAGATCGCCATCGAGATCACCGAGAGCCGGAGCGAGGCGGACTTCCAGATCATGAAAGCCAAGGTCGAGGAGCTCCAGAAATTGGGCATCAAGTTCTACCTGGACGACTTCGGCACAGGCTATTCCAACTTTGAGCGTATCATGGAGATTCCGTTCGATATCATCAAGTTTGACCGCTCCATGACGATCGAATCCGCCAAGAATGAGGATTCCTTCTACATGGTCAGCACATTCGCCAAGATGTTTTCAAATCTGCACTACTCCGTGCTGTTTGAGGGCATTGAGGATGACCGGGACGAGGAGAACTGCGTGAAGATGTGCGCACGGTACCTCCAGGGCTACAAGTACTCCAAGCCCATCCCCATCGAAGAACTCAACGGCTTCCTCAAGAAAGCATCCTGACAAACAATAGAGCCCCCTTCCGCAAGCGTGTGGAAGGGGGCTCTATTAAGTTCATTTTGCCGCCTACAGGCGGCAGGAAAAGCATTTCAAGGCGAAAGAAGGGGCACTTTTTTGCAAAAAAGTGCCCCTCTTCC
>CACXGK010000153.1 GCA_902767115.1 uncultured Ruminococcus sp. | reverse complement strand
TTGTTGAGCAGATGCGCTCGTAGCTCAGCTGGATAGAGTGACTGGCTACGAACCAGTAGGTCGGGGGTTCGAGTCCCTTCGAGCGCGCTTCTTGATGATGCACACCTTCGGGTGTGCATTTTTTGTTTATCCCGAAGGTGCAAGATTTTACAAATATCACTTGATTTCTCAAATGAGCTATGTTATAATGGAATTACGCTTGTGCCGTCAGTACTCAATGCCACGCCGTGCTGTGATGCCCCGTTCAAAGGGGTGATGCACTGCATGGATCTCACTGATGTAATCCGCACACGCAAGAAATGCATCATCCGGGTCACGCCCCGTCAGCACAAGTTCCCTCTGGGACGGGAAGCTCTGCACCACCTGCAAAGCCAGCGCCCGGTCAAGGAGATTTGTCCGATAGGCTGCGAAAAATTCGTCCAGCACCAGAAGGTCGGTCTCCCCTGCCTGCACAGCTGCCCATGCATCACGCAGGAGGGCATTGTGGCAAGCCGTGATCTGTGCCTTGTCCGTCTCGCTCATCCGGAAGGTAAAGCCATAGTCCCGGTCGCAGCGCTGCACTGTAATGTTCGGGATCAGCGCAAGGCTCACAAGCTCCGAGGTCTGCGAGCCTTTGAGAAACTGCACGATGCGGACACGCATTCCGCTGCCTGCCGCACGTACAGCAAGTCCCAGGGCGGCAGTGGTCTTGCCCTTGCCGTCGCCGCAATAGATCTGGATCAAAGCTTTGCCCCCGGTTTCTTTGTCATCATCAGAATGCCGATCGCCAGCATGATCGTGCCTGCGCCGATCGCCGCACTCGTCCCCACGATCTCCAGCACACGCCGGTGTGCCAGCCGTCTGGACAGGTCACGGTAGAGTCTGGTCTCCATGCCGGAGAGGTCTTCGTCAAAATCAAAAAGCGGCTGTACCTTGTGGCTTTCGTGCATATCATATTCCCGGTAGTACCGGCGGCAGTCCGGACAGGTCTTCAGATGCGCACGGATTGCCCCTGCGCTCTCCTCGCTGACGAGATCTGCCTTGTACAGCTCCGCAAGATCCATTGCAACCTTACACGTCATATTCATCCTGTATAGCCTCCATCATCATTTTCTTTGCCCGGAAGTAGATCACACGGGCGGAGTTTTCACTGATTTGCAGCGCATCGCCGATCTGAGCAAAGCTCATATCCGCATAGACACGCAGGATGGTCACATCCCTGTATTTCTTCGGAAGCGCCGTCAGCGCCTTTCGCACACGCTCTGCCAGAAGATGCCGTTCCACGGTGTCCGCCGGATGCTCCGACATGACCTCGCTGTAGGATTCGATCAGCACCTCCGGATTCACCGTATCGATCTGGCGCTTGTTCTTGCGCAGCCACCTATAATAGGTGTGCTTGGCAATGGATGCCAGCCATGTGAACACATCGCTGTCACCCCGGAACCGGTAAAACGCTACGAACGCCTGATAAAACGTCTCCTGCGTCAGCTCCTCGGCAAGATCACGGTTCTCGGTCAGCTTGAATAAAAAAGCATAGATGCGTGGGAAATAGTCCCGGTACAGGGTTTCAAATTCTTTTTTCATTGCAGCACCCCGGCTTTCTACATAGTTAGTAACGAAAGCACCGCCGGATGTTACAGCGGCGTTTTCGTGAAAATATACAAAAGTTGGATGGAAGTCCCATCCGAATTGGGTGGTTATTTTTGTAACGACCCGGCATCTTTGTGTCACTAATCTAATGGACACAAATTTTAATCAGATAATCAAAATATCACTGGGAGGCAATCAAATGAGTTTTCGTATCATCGGAACTGGTATGTATGTACCGCCGAAGGCAGTGACCAATGATGATCTCGCCAAGATCGTGGACACCAATGATGAGTGGATCACCAAGCGTGTCGGCATCAAGGAGCGCCGCATCTCCGAAACGGAGTTCACCTCCGAAATGGGCGCCAAGGCTGCCAAGGCAGCTCTCGATGACGCCGGTATCCAGGCATCCGATCTCGACATGATCTTAGCAGCAACGGTCAGCGGTGAGACGGTTTCTCCGTCGATGGCGTGCATGATCCAGAACCGTCTGGGTGCAACCTGCCCTGTTATGGAGCTGAATGCAGCCTGCTCTGCGTTCCTCTATCTGCTGGAGACCGCAGCCGCATTCTTTGCACTGCACAAGGAATACCAGAAGATCCTCGTTGTCGGATGCGAGCGCATGAGCGGCATCCTCGACTGGACAGACCGCAGCACCTGCGTGATCTTTGGCGACGGCTCCGGTGCGGCTGTGCTGGAGCGTGGCGAGGGCTATCTCGATTCTGTCTGCACCGTCAAGGGCGGCGATGATGTCATCAAGATTCCGCATTTCATCGGCACTTCCCCCTGGTTCAAGACCGAGCAGGATACACCGTACATCCATATGGCTGGTCAGGAGACCTTCAAGTATGCCGTTTCCGCCATCGAGTCGGACATCACGACACTGCTGGAGCGCAATAACCTGACGATGGATGATATCGCCTATATCGTACCCCACCAGGCAAATCAGCGTATCCTGGATTTCGCTGCAAAGCGCCTGAAGGTCAGCACGGACAAGTTCGTTTCCAACATCGCCAAGTACGGCAACACCTCCAGTGCCTCCGTTCCGATGGCACTGCACGAGCTGAAGGAAAGCGGCAAACTCAAGCGTGGCGACAAGCTCATCATGTGCGCATTCGGCGGCGGCTTGTCCAATATGGCGTGCCTGCTTGAGTACTAACCGGCGGCGCCGCCGGTGGCGAGATAGCGGTGAGGGAGAGTTCGTTCTTCGATGACCGCAATGGCGCTTGCAAGCAGAGCGCCAAAGCTGGGCTTGCAGTTTTCGCCCTGCGTGGCAGGGCTATGTGAGGTCTGGAATCCTCGCCGTCCGACCTTTGCCCCGAAGGGGCATTGGGAGGACACTTGTCAGCGGCGACTCGCCGCCGGCACAATTCCCCTGATCTTGTTTTCCGTCGCTTTTTCAAAAAGCGACCGGGGTCAAGGGGCAGAGCCCCTGCAGGGGTTTAGGGGGCAGCGCCCCCTGAGCGGACGCTAAGTCCGCAAAAAGCACAGCGTATACGGGGGACTCCCCCCGATACACATATATTATTATATCATAAAAAAGGAGTAAAGACAATGGTACAGGAAAAAATCATCGCAATGCTGGCAGAGGCTACTGACACTGATGCAGCAGACATCACTCTGGACACCAAGTTCTCCGACCTGGGCATTGATTCTCTCGACATGACCGAGATGGCAATGGACCTTGAGGACGAATTCAGCATCGAGTTCACTCCCTCTCCGGAGATCACTACCGTTGGCAAGCTGGTAGATGCAGTCGAGAAGCTCGTCGAGGCATAAGACAATGGTAGCATCGCCTATTTGTGAAATGCTCGGTATTCAGTACCCGGTGTTCCAGGGCGGCATGGCATGGATCGCTGACGGCAAGCTTGCCGCAGCGGTTTCCAATGCCGGTGGTCTGGGCATCATTTCGGCTATGAATGCGGGCGCTGACTATGTCAGAGAACAGATCAGAATCGCCAAGAGCTTGACTGACAAGCCCTTTGGTGTGAATATAATGCTTATGAGTCCCTTTGCCGCTGAGTGTGCTCAGGTCTGTGCAGAGGAGAAGCCTGCCGTTGTCACCACCGGTGCCGGCAGTGCGCAGCCCTATATCCCCATGTGGAAGGAAGCCGGCATCAAGGTCATTCCCGTTGTCGCATCCTGCACCATGGCGAAGCAGGCTGAAAAAGCCGGCGCTGATGCCGTGATCGCTGAAGGACAGGAGTCCGGCGGTCACATCGGTGAGCTCACCACCATGGCACTCGTGCCGCAGGTCGTTGACGCTGTGTCCATCCCCGTACTTGCCGCTGGCGGCATCGGTGACGGCAGAGGTATCGCAGCAGCCTTCATGCTCGGTGCGGTCGGCGTCCAGATGGGCACTCGTTTCCTCGTTGCAAAGGAGTGCGGCGTCCATCAGAATTACAAGGATATGGTACTCGGTGCCAAGGATATTTCCACGCAGGTAACAGGCAGACGCTTCGGCGGCAATACCTGCCGTGGTATCAAGAACCCCTTCACACGCAACTTCGTCAAGGAAGAATACGCCCCGGATGCAACTGCTGAAAGCATTGCACAGCTCGGTGCCGGTTCCCTCAGACGTGCGGCTGTTGAGGGCGATGTCAAGACCGGTTCCGTCCTCGCCGGACAGATCTCCGGTCTGGTCAAGAAGGAGCAGACCTGCGAGGAGATCATCACTGAGATCATGCAGGAAGCCGAAACCATTCTGAAAGGAGCAGCAGCATGGGTAAAATAGCATTTGTTTTCTCCGGTCAGGGTGCGCAGCACGTTGGCATGGCAAAGGATTTCTATGAGAATAGCAATCCCGTCGCTGACCTGTTCAATATCGCAGAGGTCGAGCGTCCGGGTACCCTTGCACAGATGTTCGAGGGGGACGGTACAGACCTCAAACAGACCCAGAATACCCAGCCCTGCCTGTACTTAGCAGATATCGCAGCAGCGCTCTCCTTGATGGACAACGGCGTTGAGCCGGAGGGTCTGGCAGGCTTTTCGCTCGGTGAGATCCCGGCGCTTGCCATTGGCGGCGCTTACAGCCAGCTCGACGGTTTCAAGATCGCACAGAAGCGTGGTGCGGCAATGGCAAAGGCTGGCGAGGGTCAGGATGTTTCCATGATGGCTTGCGTCAAGCTCCCCATCGAACAGGTCGAGGAGCTTGCAAAGCCCTATGATAAGGTATTCCCCGTCAATTACAATTCCCCGGTGCAGCTCGTTTGCTCCGGCGACAAGACCCAGCTCGAAGCACTCGCCAAGGATATCAAGGCTGCCAAGGGCAGAGGTGTGATGCTGGCTGTCAGCGGCGCATTCCATTCGCCGTACATGACCCCGGCAGTCGAGCCGTTCGGCAAGGCGCTGGCGGATTTTGATGTGAAGCTCCCCACCATCCCGGTCTATGCGAACTTCACCGCAGCGCCCTACGAGGGCGATGTCAAGTCCCTCATGCTCGAACAGATCAATCACCCGGTACAGTGGGTGAAGCTCATCCGCAGAATGGCGGAGGACGGCTTTGATACGTTCATTGAGTGCGGTGTGGGCAACACGCTCCAGAAGCTCATTTCCCAGATTCTCCCGGATGCAAAGGTTTACCGTGTGGAGGATGCCGCAACACTCAGCGAGACGCTCGCTGCACTGAATGCATAAAGGAGGGCGCAGTTATGTTACAAGGTAAGGTAGCCGTTGTCACCGGCGCTACGCAGGGCATCGGTTTTGAGATCGCAAAGAAATTTGCTGCAAATGGCGCAAATATCGCCATCGTGGATATCTGTGATGCAGAGAAGGCTGCACCGGCTGTCAAGGCACTCGAAGAACTCGGCGTCACCGCCAAGAGCTATCAGTGCAACGTCGGCAATGCCGCACAGGTCGCAGAAACCTGCAAGCAGATCTTAGCGGATTTCGGCGGCGTGGACATTCTCGTGAACAACGCCGGCATCACCCGTGACAACCTCATCCTGAAGATGAGCGAGGCTGATTTTGACATGGTCATTGACGTGAACCTCAAGGGCGCATTCTACATGACCAAGAATTTCTATCGTCCGATGATGAAGAAGCGTTACGGCAAGATCATCAACATCAGCTCTATTTCCGGTCTGTTCGGCAACGCAGGACAGGCAAACTACTCCTCCTCCAAGGCAGGTATCGTAGGACTGACCAAGTCTACCGCCAAGGAGCTGGCATCCAGAAATATCAACGTCAATGCGATCGCACCGGGCTTTATCGAGACTCCGATGACCACCGCATTCCAGGGCAATGACGAGCTCAAAAAAGCCATCCCGATGGGACGCTTCGGCAAGCCGGAGGAGGTTGCAGACCTTGCGCTCTTCCTCGCATCCCCGATGTCTGATTTCATCACAGGCGAAGTCATCCGCTGCGACGGCGGCATGGCAATGTAGTGCGGGCGCCCGCACTGGCGAGATAGCGGTGAGGGGGAGTTCATCCTTCGAGAACCGCAATGACCTTTGCGCTTTGCGCAAGCGGTCAAAGCTGGGCTTTTCGTTTTCGCCGTGCGGAGCACGGCTTTGAAGGCTTGGTTTTCTTGTCGTGTGAAACGGCGGCGGATCGCCGGCAGGCTGAGCCTGCACGCATGATAGCGGTTATTTGAAGTCCTTGCTTCGATGACCGCAATGCGGCTAATGCCTATCGGCAAAAGCCGCAAAGCTGGGTCTCTTGTTTTCGCCGTGCGGGGCACGGCTTTGAGAGGTCAGTTATTTTACAGTTAGCCCCCTACCATCGGGCAGGGGATTGGGGGTGGAGCTCCCCCCAAAAAGGAGCTCTCCCACTATATACAGTCAGGAGGCAACATAAGCAATGAGAAGAGTTGTCATCACCGGTATGGGTACCGTCAATCCGCTCGGCAACAATGTCGAGGATTTCAAGAACGCCATGTTCGCAGGCAAGAACGGCATCGGTATCATTACCAAATTTGACGTAAGCGAATCCAAGTATAAGGTAGCCGGCGAGGTCAAGGACTTCGATGCTGTCGGCGTGCTCGGCAAGATGACTGTCCGCAAAACAGACACCTTTACCCAGTATGCTCTTGCTGCCGCTAAGGAAGCAATGGAGCAGAGCGGCATCGCAGGCACGATCGAAAGCGACCGCATCGGTGTTTGCTTCGGTTCCGGTATCGGCGGTATTGAGACTCTGTGTACAGACCACCAGAATCTCCTGGAAAAGGGTCCCCGCAAGGTTTCTCCGCACTTTGTTCCGAAGATGATCTACAACATCGCAGCCGGCAACATTGCGATCGAATTTCATGCAAATGGTCCGTGTGTTGCGGTTTCCACCGCTTGTGCGACCGGTACCACGGCTGTTGGCGAGAGCTACCGCACCATCCTGCATGGCTATGCAGATGCCATGATCGCAGGCGGCTCTGAGGCTGCCATCAATCCACTGACCATTGCAGGCTTCGGCAACTGCCAGGCTCTGTCGGACAATCCGGATCCGGAACAGGCTTGCAAGCCGTTTGACAAGAACCGCAACGGCTTTATCATGGCAGAGGGTGCAGGCGTCCTCGTGCTGGAGGAATATGAGCACGCAAAGGCAAGAGGTGCAAAGATCCTCGCTGAAGTGATCGGCTACGGCTCCACCTGCGATGCACATCATGTGACAGCTCCCGATCCGGAGGCAAAGTATGTTGCCAAGGCAATTCTCGATGCTCTGCCGGAGAAGGACATCGACCTGTCCAAGGTCTATGTCAATGCACACGGTACCTCCACCCCCCTCAATGACAAGACCGAGACGACCGCACTCAAGGTTGCTTTCGGTGAGGAGGCAAAGAAGCTGCACATCAGCTCCACCAAGTCCATGACCGGACATATGCTCGGTGCAACGGGTGCTGTGGAGTGCATTGCGTGTGTGCTGGCACTCCAGAATAACACCGTTCCGCCCACCATCCACTATACCGAACAGGATCCGGAGCTGGATCTGGATTACACCCCGAACACGGCAGTACAGACAGAGCTCGATGTTGCGATGTGCTCCAACCTCGGCTTTGGTGGTCACAATGCTGTTGTGGCATTCAAGAAAGCGTAAGGTGTGCCCATGAACAGAGATGAGATCATGAAGATCATTCCCCACCGTGACAATATGCTCCTGCTCGATGAGGTCACTGCCGAGGACGAAACCGCACACGGCAAGCTGACCATCACCGGCGAGGAATTCTTCCTCAAAGGGCATTTTCCGGGGAATCCGGTCGTTCCGGGTGTGATCCTGTGCGAGATCCTCGCACAGTCCGCCTGCGTCCTGCTCGCCGGCAAGGCAGAGGGCAAGACACCGTTCTTTACCAGCCTCGACAAGGTGAAGTTCCGCACCCCCGTGCGCCCCGGCGACACCTACGAGACCGAGTGCAAGATTGTCAAGAGCAAGGGACCGTTCTACTTCTGCGAGGGCAAGGGTATGGTGAACGGAAAGGTCGCTGTCAAGGCGGAATTTTCCTTTGCGCTGGTAGATAAGGAGGCTGAATAATGGGGCTTTTGGATATGGTGCAGAAGGTCACAGGCTCTGCAAAAGTCACCTGCAAGAAGTGTGAGTTCGAGAGCACTGAGTATGACCTGGTCAAGAATTACTACATTTGCCCGAACTGCGGCTTTGCATACCGCCTCGGCGCCCGTGACCGCATCCAGCTCATGTGCGACAAGCGCAGCTTTACAGAGCTCTGCACGGGTCTGACCAGCAAGAACTTCCTCGAATTTCCAAGCTATCAGGATAAGCTCGACAAGGCTCGCTCCACCACCAAGGAGGAGGATGCCGTTGTCTGCGGTACCGCCAAGATCGGCGGCAAGCACTGCGCTGTGTTTGTCATGGACTCCAAGTTTATGATGGCATCCATGGGCAGCGTTGTCGGCGAAAAGATCACCCGCCTGTTTGAGCTTGCCACCGCAAGCAAGCTCCCGGTCGTGGGCTTTACCGCTTCCGGCGGTGCGAGAATGCAGGAGGGCATCATCTCCCTCATGCAGATGGCGAAGGTCAGCGGCGCTGTCAAGAATCACAGCAATGAAGGGCTTTTGTACCTGACTGTCCTCACCGACCCGACCACGGGCGGCGTGACGGCGTCCTTTGCAATGCAGGGTGATATCATCCTCGCAGAGCCCAAGGCACTGGTTGGATTTGCAGGTCGCCGTGTCGTGGAGCAGACCACCAAGAGCCAGCTCCCGGATAACTTCCAGAGTGCAGAGTTCCTGCTTGAGCACGGCTTTGTGGATGCCATTGTTCCCCGTCCGCAGCTCAAGGATACCATTGCACAGATCCTGACCATGCACGAGAAATAAGGAGGGCACAGTATGGTTTCCTATGAAAAGCTGAAAACAGCAAGAAAAAATGGCAGACCGACTGGCGGCGCCTATATTGATGAGATCTTTGAACTGCCGATCGAGCTGCACGGCGACCGCCGCTTCGGTGATGATCTGGCAATTTACGGCGGTCTGGCATATATCGACAAGCGTCCTGTAACCTTCCTGGCAATGGAAAAGGGCACTGACCTGCCCAGCCGTCTTGCCCGCAATTTCGGCTGTCCCAAGCCTGAAGGCTACCGCAAGGCGCTGCGTCTGATGAAGCAGGCTGAGAAATTCCACCGTCCGGTCATCTGCTTTGTGGACACTCTTGGTGCCTATCCGGGTGCCGACGCTGAGGAGCGTGGTCAGGGTCAGGCGATCGCAGAAAGCATTATGGAAATGATGGGGCTGCGCACTCCCGTGATTTCCGTTGTCATCGGTGAGGGCGGCAGCGGCGGTGCGCTCGCACTGGCGTCTGCAAACAAGGTGTTTATCCTCGAAAACGCAGTCTATTCCGTCATTTCTCCTGAGGGCTGCGCTTCCATCCTCTGGAAGGAATCCTCTCCGGAGAACGTTGCCAAGGCAGCAGACTGCCTGCACATCACGGCGGACGATATGAAGCACTTCGGCGTTGCCGAGGAAATCATTCCGGAGGATTTCGATAACTTCCCGAAAATGTGCAAGAGCATGAGACAGCTCCTCGTTGCGTCCATTGATGAGCTGATGAACCTCTCGGAGGAACAGCTTCTGTCCCAGCGCTATGAGCGTTTCCGGAAGTTCGGTATTTTCGACGAGAAAAACAGCCGTAAATAACGTGGTTTTCCCCCCACGTTTCTGTGGGGGGAAAAAGATAATCTGCCTTTCTATCTGAAACCACTTGACAACAGGGTGAGTACGATATATAATAGTATGGTATACCAGATAGAGTTTACGTCAGTTCAAAGCATTTTTGATCCATCCCAAAACTGTGCAGGCACTGTCTGGCTTTGGGAGTGATTAAAGGGAATTTTTACTTTTGGAGGAACGTACCTATGGAACCACTTTGCGAAACATTTAGTACCACGACATTCGATGCGCAGGGTCAGCTTAGCGGTTTTTCCCTGCATTACGAGGATAATTTCAATTTCGGCTACGATGTTGTAGATGCGATCGCCAAGGCTGAGCCGCAGAAGCGTGCTGTGCAGTGGTGCGATGAGCAGGGCAATGAGAAAATGCTGACCTTCTCTGAGATCAGCCAGCTCTCCACCCAGGCGGCGCTCGCCCTGCAAAAGCTCGGACTTGGGAAGGGCGACCGTGTGCTGGTCATGCTCAAGCGCCATTGGGAGTACTGGTTCACGGCACCGGCTCTGCATAAATTGGGCGCTGTTCTCGTCCCGGCGACCCATATGCTGCGTGTTCACGACATCACCTACCGCATCGAGGCGGCGAATATCAAAGCGATCATCTGTGCCGAGAGCGAGGATCTCTGCGACCGCATCCGGGAGGCTGCCCGTGAGGTCAAGAATCCCCCCATGCTCCTGACCGTGCGTGCGGAACGTGAGGGCTTCCGCCGTCTGGATTCCCTGATGGAAACCGAACCCACCACGATGGAGCGCATTCCGACCAAGGCGAATGACCAGATGCTCATGTACTTCACCTCCGGCACAACCGGCAACCCGAAGATGGTCGTTCATAGCTTCACCTACCCCCTCGGTCATATCGTGACTGCGAAATACTGGCAGTGCGTCCTCAATGACGGACTGCACCTGACCGTGGCGGATACCGGCTGGGCGAAATGTTCCTGGGGCAAGATCTATGGGCAATGGCTGTGCGGCAGCGCTGTCATGGTGTATGAGTTTGAGCGTTTCCATGCGGAGCAGATGATGCAAGTGCTCGAAAAGTACGGTGTTACGACATTCTGCGCACCCCCGACCCTGTACCGCCTGATGGCAAAGACTGGCATCCGGAAGGAAGCCTTTGCAAGCGTCAAGCACGTTTCCACCGCTGGTGAGGCGCTCCAGGAGGAGATCATCCGCCTGTTCCATGATGCGACGGGTCTGGAGATCATGGAAGGCTTTGGGCAGAGCGAAACGACGCTCATCATTGGTAATTTCGCAGGCTCCAGCCCGAAGCGTGGCTCCATGGGCAAGCCGAATCCGCTGTTCCCTGTCATGCTTGTCGATCACGACCAGAATCCGGTTCCGGTTGGCGAGACCGGCGAGATCGTCATTGACACCCGTGAGCGTATGCCGGAGGGTCTGTGCATGGGTTACGAAAAGAACGAGGATGCGACCGCCCGTTACTGGCGCAACGGTCTGTACAGCACCGGCGATACAGCCTACATGGATGAGGACGGCTATTATTACTATGTTGGTCGTGTGGACGACGTCATCAAGTCCAGCGGCTACCGCATCGGACCGTTCGAGGTCGAAAGTGTGCTGATCCAGCATCCGGCGATCCGGGATTGCGCTATCATCGGCGTTCCGGATGCGGAGCGTGGTCAGCTTGTCAAGGCTTACGCTGTACTGCGTGACGGTTACGAGGGCACGGAGGAACTCAAAAAGGAGCTCCAGACCTTCGTCAAGGAACGCACCGCACCATACAAATACCCGAAGCTCATCGAATTTATCGATGAATTGCCGAAAACCTTCTCCGGCAAGACACAGTATAATGT
>CACXGK010000152.1 GCA_902767115.1 uncultured Ruminococcus sp. | reverse complement strand
GGATGCCGTGCTTGGTCTGGTATTTCAGCTTGTCGGCGAGGTCAAGGATCTCAAAAATCTCCTGCTGGCTCAGATCCAGCATCTTCAGTAAATGCTTCATATATAGTCCTCCTATGGTTTCACTCACTTGTTCTTGCCGCTGAAGCACTTGTCTGTGACAACCGCAAACAGTGGGATATAGTCGTCAAAATAGGCATCCTCCACCGAAAGGGTATACTTCGGTTCATCGTTTGCCTGACGTTCTGTGATAAGGGAGCCGACCGGCTGCTTGCCCAGATACAGGGTAAGCTGGAACTGGTTCTTTCCCTTGAGTTCAAAATTGTTGTTGCCGCCGGCGAATGTGATACTGGGGTCCACATACAGAGACTTGCACTGTACCACAAAGAACGGGTTATCGTTGAAAATGATCTGAAATGCCGGCTTTTTACCTGATTCTGTACGTACCATCGTGTAGAGCGCATATCCGCTGGCATCGTGCAGAGTTGTAATGGGGTTGCCAATGAGTCTGCGCTTTTTGCTAACCGTATAGATGATCCTGTTCTTCGCATCTGTCACATCATACTTGCCTGCACCCTTGGGGATGATGATCAGCTCCATACGTTACGCCTCCAATACTTCTCTGAGAATCTTCGCACCTTCCTGCAGCTCTTCCATTGTAATGGTCAGGGGCGGCAGCAGACGCACCCTGTCTTTCGCCGTCAGCACCAGCAAGCCCTTTTCGAGGCAAGCCTTCAGCACATCCGGCGCCTTCTTGGTCTTGAGCTGGATACCGATCATAAAGCCAAGTCCGGTCACTTCTTCGACTTCATCGATCTGTTTGAGTTCATTCCGGATCCACTCCGCCTTCTTGGCGATCTCGTCCATTGCACCCGGAGCATCGAGCGTTTCGAGCACCTTGACAGCGCCTGCACAAACAACCGGGTTGCCGCCGAAGGTGGAGCCGTGGGCGCCCTTGCCCAGGACATCTGCGCACTTTTCATTGGCAAGGCAAACGCCGATCGGGAGACCGCCGCCAATGCCCTTTGCGCAGGTGGTAACGTCTGCTTTGATGCCGTAATGCTCGCCGGCAAAGAGCTTACCGGTTCTGCCGATACCGGTCTGTACCTCATCTGCGATCATCAGGATATCCTTCTCATCGCAGATCTTCCGGATCTCCTCGACAAAGCTCCTGTCAAGTGCCATGACGCCGCCCTCGCCCTGTACGTACTCGATCATGATCGCACAAACGGTATCATCGAGCTGTGCCTTCAGGTCAGCGATATCATTTGCCTTTGCATAGCGGAAATCGCCTACGAACGGGAAGAAGTAGTTATGGAACACATCCTGTCCGGTTGCAGACAGGGTAGCGATCGTTCTGCCGTGGAAGGAATTCACCAGTGTGATGATGGTGGAACGTCCCTTGCCGTACTTGTCAAAGCTGTACTTTCTTGCGATCTTGATAGCACACTCATTCGCCTCAGCGCCGCTGTTGCCGTAGAACAGCTTAGAATAGCCGGACATAGCGCAGAGCTTTTCAGCGAGCTCTGCCTGGGGTGCGTGATAAAACAGGTTGGAGGTATGCTGGATCTTCCGAACCTGCTCGCAGACTGCATCTGCCCACGCCTGATTGCAATAGCCGAGCGAAGTGGTGCCGATGCCGCTGCCGAAGTCGATATAGGTCTTGCCGTCTGCATCCTGCACGGTAGCACCGGTGCCATGATCCAGAACAACTTCACTTCTGCCATAAGTGGGCATGATATGTGCATTTGTCGTTTCAATCGTATTCTTCATTTCCCTTGCTCCTCTATGATGGTTTACCGGACGTATCTGCGTCCGCATAGTGTAGAACTATCTGTATTGCAGCCAAAGTACTGCATACGCCGCAATGCTCCCGATCCCGAAGGTCAGGAGTGCGGTCTTGCGCCATGCACCGCCGTCGTCGCACAGGCAGAACAGATCTGGCTGTGTACGGTCGTAGCAGATGCGTACACGGTCGCCCGTTCTGTGGCTGTACTGCCATTCCGGCACATAGTACCGGCTTGCGGCTGTGATCTCGCCGCCGGGTGTCTCGTACCGGATGACCGGTGCAAGCGCCTGGGTCTCGCTGCGGTTTTTCCACACGGTCTGCGTGCGTGAACCGACAACGACCCCGGTCGTTACAACGGGATGGGAGATATGTCCCCTCCTGACCGGAATAAACGCCGCTGCAATGCAACCGGCACCGATCAGAACGGGCAGCCAGAGCAAAAACTGCATCAGCGGAACATGGTGCCGATACCCTCGTTCGAGAGGATCTCGATGAGGATCGAGTGCGGCACTCTGCCGTCGATGATAACGGTCTTTTTAACACCACGTCGGACAGCCTCCACGCAGCAGTCGATCTTGGGGATCATGCCGCCGGAGATGATGCCACGCTTCTTCATGAAGGGCACCTCGCTGACGTTGACCTCCTGGATGAGGGTGGACGGATCGTCCTTATCCCGCAGGAGACCGGCAATATCGGTCAGCAGGATGAGATTCTCGGCGCCGAGTGCGGTTGCGATCTGGGAAGCGGCGGTGTCGGCATTGACATTATATGCCTGCCCGTTCTCATCGCTTGCAACTGTCGCAATGACCGGAATCACGTTATTATGCAGCGCATCCACGATGGGCTTGGCGTTGACCTTTGTGATATTGCCCACAAAGCCGAGATCCTCGCCGTTCGGACCATAAGTACGCTCAGCCGTGAGCATCTGCTCGTCAAGTCCGCAAAGACCCATAGCCGTACCGCCCTTCTGACCGAGCAGGGACACCAGTTCCTTATTGACCTTGCCGGCAAGCACCATCTTGACAACGTCCACCGTTGCCTCGTCTGTGTAGCGCAGACCGCCGATGAACTTGCTTTCGATGTTCAGGCGCTTGAGCATATCGCTGATCTCCGGACCGCCGCCGTGAACGAGCACAACCTTGATGCCGACGAGGGTCAGCAGGACGATATCGCTCATAACAGCCTGTTTGAGCTCGTCATTGGTCATGGCGTTGCCGCCGTACTTGACAACAACGATCTTGTTGTGATACTTCTGGATATAGGGCAGCGCATCGTTCAGGATCCGTGCTCTGACATCATTTTCGATATTTTTGCTCAATGATAACACTCCTTCATTACGAACGATAGTCGCCGTTGATGCGGACATAATCGTATGTCAGGTCGCAGCCCCATGCAACAGCCACGCCTTCACCCTTGCCGATGGTGACATGGATGCGGATCTCCTCTTCGGAGAGAATCTTCTTGGCTTCCTCCTCAGAGAACTCGACGCCGGCGCCGTCCTCACAAACGAGGATCACGCCCTGCTCGGAGCCGAGGGTGACATTGACCTCATGGATATCAAAATCTGCCGGTGCATAGCCGACTGCGCACAGCACTCTGCCCCAGTTGGCGTCCTCGCCGAAGATGGCAGCCTTCAGCAGGCTGGAGGTGATAACGGACTTTGCGACGATCTCGGCAGTTCTGTCATCCGGAGCGCCGTCGCACAGGCACTCGATGAGCTTGGTAGCGCCCTCGCCGTCACGAGCCATCATGCGTGCGAGGTTCATCAGAACGGTGTACAGTGCGTCCTTGAAGGTATCATAATCCTCGCTCTCGGCGTTGATCTTGGCATTTTCCGCCATACCGTTTGCCAGGATGCAGACCATATCATTGGTCGAAGTATCGCCGTCCACGCTGACACGGTTGAGGGTCAGGAACACGACCTCACGCAGTGCTTCCCGGAGGAGTTCTGCGTCAATATCGCAGTCAGTCGTCAGGAATGTCAGGGTGGTCGCCATATTCGGGTGGATCATGCCGCTGCCCTTGAGCATACCGCCCAGACGGCAGGTCTTGCCGCCGACTGTGAACTCAACCGCCACTTCCTTCGGCACGGTGTCGGTGGTCATGATGGCATTGACAGCCTGGGTATTGCCCTGGGTGCTCAGACCCTTGACGAGCTCCGGGATGCCCTCCACGATCGGCTCGATCGGGAGAGGCTGACCGATCACGCCGGTCGAAGCTACGATCACATCCTCACGCTTGAGGTGGAGTGCAGTCGCAGCCTCCACGCACATTTTCTCAGCCTTCTCCTCGCCGTCGGCGTTGCAGGTGTTGGCGTTGACGGAATTGACGATCACCGCCTGTGCGATGCCATCCTCAAGGTGACGTCTGGTCACAGCGATGGGGGCACCCTGCACCTTGTTGGTGGTGTACATTGCCGCTGCGGTGCAGGGCTTGTCAGCCACGATCAGTGCAAGATCGTTTTTATTCGGGTCGCCGTTAGCCTTGATACCGCAGTGGATACCGTTTGCCCGAAAGCCCTTTGCGGCACAAACGCCGCCTTCAATAAAGGGAAATCCCTTGAAATCTTTCTTTTTCATGTCTTTTCTCCTGTTTTACACAAGACCTGTGGTCTCATCAATTCCCATCATGATATTGAGGTTCTGAACTGCTGCGCCAGAGGCACCCTTGCCGAGGTTGTCGAGTCTCGCACACAGCAGGATCTGCTCGTCATTGCCGAAGGTGAAGATCTCCAGCTTATTCTGACCGGAGAGGGTGTTCGACGCCAGGAAGAACTTGCCCTGCTCCTCATCGGTCATAAGGGGATTGACCTGAACGAGCTTTGCGTCCGCATAGTGCTCACGGAACATCTGGTTGACCTGGGACAATGTGATCTTCTTTTCCAGCATTCTGGTCTGGATCGGTACGGAAACGACCATGCCGCTGTAGTAATCGCAGACGATGGGGTTAAACATCGGCGCATAGGTCAGCCCTGCAAACTTCTGCATTTCCGGCAGATGCTTGTGGTGCTGGGAAAGAGCGTACTGACGAGGGGAGTTAAACTCCTCCGGCTTCTCGTCGCTTTCGTAGACAGCAATGGCATTCTTGCCGGCGCCGCTGTAGCCGGAGGTCGCATAAGCGAACACCGGGAAATCCTTGGGAAGCAGTCCCGACTGCACCATCGGGTGCATCATCGACAAAAAGCCGCTTGCATAGCAGCCCGGAACTGCCACCCTGTCAGAATCCACGATCTTCTCACGGAAGCTCTTTTCCAGCTCCGGAAAACCGTAAGCCCAGGCGTCATTGGTTCTGTGTGCGGTCGAAGCGTCCAGGATGCGTGTCTTGGTGTCCTTTGCAAGCTCCACAGCCTCAATGGACGCCGCATCCGGCAGACACAGGAATGTAAAATCCGCCTGCTCCATCATGGCACGGCGTGCGTCATTATTATGGCGGTCTGCATCAGCGATCTTCAGCAGCTCGATGTCAGTTCTCCCGTTCAGGCGGTCAATGATCTTCAGACCAGTTGTACCTGCCTGACCATCTACATACACTTTCACGGACATTATCAGTTGTCCTCCTTATCATCGTCATCATATGGTTCATGGGGACATTTCCACACGCTGTAGGCGCAGCACGCCACCAGGCAGAAGATACCCCAGCCGAGGGAAACGTAGTAATTGTTGATGAGCGCCGCAATGAGCAGCTCCCCAAGAAACCATAGCAGTACACTCAGCGCACTGAGCGCCAGGATAAATTTGATCTGTCTTTTACGCATGGCGTTTATGAAAAGCAGCCGATCGCCTGCTCCAGCTCATACCGCAGCTCATCGAGCTGATCGGTCACAGCCTTCGGGGAAGGACCGCCGTAGGAATTTCGCTGCATCACGCAGTTTTCGAGATTGATGGCGTCGTAGACGTCATCGGCGAACAGTTCGGACATCTCACGGTACGACTCGATCGGGAGTGTCTCCAATGTCAGATCCTCCGCAATGCACTTGGCAACGAGGGTGCCGGTGATCTTGTACGCATCACGGAAGGGCATCCCCTTTTTAACGAGGTAATCCGCACAGTCAGTTGCATTGATAAAGCCCTTGGCAGCGGCTTTTCTCATGTTCTCCTTGATGACACGCATCGTGCTGAGCATGGGGATAAAGGTCTTGACGCAGAGCTTGACGTTGTCGATGGCGTCGAAGATGGCTTCCTTATCCTCCTGCATATCCTTATTGTATGCAAGGGGCAGACCCTTGAGCATGGAAAGGAGTGTGACGAGGTCGCCGTTCACTCTGCCGGTCTTGCCACGGATGAGCTCTGTGACATCCGGATTTTTCTTCTGCGGCATGATGGAGGAGCCGGTCGCATACGCATCATCGAGCTCAATGAACTTGAACTCCCACGAGCACCAGAGGATGATCTCCTCCGAGAAACGGCTCAGATGCGTCATGATCAGAGACAGCGCACAGCACAGCTCCACGCAGAAATCACGGTCGGACACGCCGTCCAGGGAATTGTCCACCGGCTTGTCAAAGCCCAGGAGCTTTGCGGTCTGCCAGCGGTCGATGGGATAGGTCGTGCCAGCCAGAGCGCCGCTGCCGAGCGGGCACTCATTCATGCGCTCCTTGGTATCGACCAGGCGCATCAAGTCACGGCGGAGCATCTGCGCATAGCACAGCAGATGGTGTGCAAAGGTAATGGGCTGCGCACGCTGCAAATGGGTATAGCCGGGGAGAATGGTCTCCTTGTGCTGTTCAGCGATATCGCAGATGGTGACAGCAAGCTTGTGGACGAGCCGTGCGATCTCGTCGATCTCGTCACGCAGATACAGCCGGATATCGAGTGCCACCTGGTCATTTCTCGATCTTGCTGTATGCAGGCGCTTGCCGGTATTGCCGAGGCGCTTTGTCAGTTCAGCCTCTACGAACATATGGATGTCCTCTGCATTCGGGTCGAATACGAGCTTGCCGCTTTCGAGGTCTGCGAGGATGCCACGAAGTCCCTCAATGATGTGTTCGCTCTCGGATTTCTCGATGATACCGCAGTCACCGAGCATGGTTGCGTGCGCAATGCTGCCGGTGATATCCTGTGCAAACATTCTCGCATCAAAGCTGATGGAAGAATTGAATGCATTGACAGTTTCATCCACTTCCTTAGAAAATCTGCCTGCCCAAAGTGCCATAATCTTTCCTCCGGTAAAAATGACAGCGCCGGAGGCTTAGAAAAAACCTCCGTGCTGTGTGTGATGATAGTAGATGTTAGAGTCTGTTTCATATCTGGAGATAGTCGGATTTTCGAGCAGATTTTCGTCCTGATAACGGATGTCCGACGCAGCAATACTTGATGTATTGCAAGGAGGACAGACTAAATCAGGGCGGAAAGATGCCGAAAAGACGACTATTGGAAGATGTTAAACAGGCTCTTATACGCCGTGAACCCTGTCGTAGGTCTCCAGCAATTCCACGACGGGAATGCCGTTGATGGTAGCCTTCTCCCAGTTGCACCCCTCGAAGGAAGTACCGGCAAGGGAGCAATTCCAGAACGTGGATTCGCTCAGGTTCATGTTTTCAAAGGCTGCCTCTGTCATATCCAGATGCTTGACCGACGCCCCCGTCAGGCACGCATCCCGGAAGCTCACGTTCTTCAGGTCAACTGCCTGAAATGACGCATTTTTCATAGCCATATTGCGGAACTGTGCATCCTGCATGGAGCACTCCTCAATACGGGTCTGATCCAGGTTGGAGCCGGTGATGGCAACGCAGTACAGATTGCCTGACGTAAACACCGCACCATCAAAGTCGTCCTCTTCAAATACCGTGCCGATAAAGCTCTCGCTAAAAACCGTTTTTGTGCCAGTCTGTCTCAGTTCGTCGTCCATTGCCGCTCCCGCCTTTCTATTTTTTTACTTATTCTCGTTGCGCTTCTGCTCCAGCTTTGCTCTTACCCAGATCGGCAGACCGAACAGATTGATGAAGCCTGCGCTGTCAGCCTGGTTGTAAACATCGTCAGCGTCAAAGGTCGCAACCTCTTCATCGTACAGGGTATACGGAGAAGTAACGCCGGCGTTGATGATATTGCCCTTGTAGAGCTTGAGGCGAACGTCACCGGTAACGGTCTTCTGCGTCTCGGTCACAAATGCGCTCATAGCCTCACGCAGCGGTGTGTACCACTGACCGTTGTATACGATGTCAGCGAACTTGATGCCGAGGTACTGCTTCACTCTTGCAGTCTCCTTGTCGAGGGTGATGGTCTCAAGAACCTCGTGAGCGTGGTACAGGATCGCACCGCCGGGAGTCTCATACACACCACGGGACTTCATGCCGACCAGACGGTTCTCGACCAGATCTGCCAGACCGATACCGTTCTCGCCGCCGAGCTTATTCAGGGTGGTAACGATCTCGGTGCCGTTCATCTTCTTGCCGTCGATGGCAGTCGGGATGCCCTTCTCGAAGTGAATGGTCACATAGGTGGGCTTGTCAGGTGCCTGAATGGGAGAAACGCCCATTTCAAGGAAGCCCGGCTTCTCATACTGCGGCTCATTTGCCGGGTTCTCCAGATCCAGACCCTCGTGGGACAGATGCCAGATGTTCTTATCCTTGGAATAATTGGTCTCACGGTTGATCTTCAGCGGAATGTTGTGAGCCTCTGCATAATCGATCTCCTCGTCACGGGACTTCAGATCCCAGATTCTCCACGGAGCGATGATCTGCATATCAGGAGCGAAAGCCTTGATCGCCAGCTCAAAACGTACCTGGTCATTGCCCTTGCCGGTGCAGCCGTGGCAGATCGCATCTGCGCCTTCCTTGATAGCGATCTCAGCGATGCGCTTTGCGATGATCGGACGTGCAAAAGAGGTACCAAGCATATAGCGGTTCTCATAGATCGCACCAGCCTGTACGGTCGGGAATACATAATCGTTGATGAACTCCTCCGTCAGATCCTCGATATAGAGCTTGGAAGCGCCGGTCTTGATCGCCTTCTCCTCCAGACCATCGAGCTCAGTGCCCTGACCTACATTACCGGAAACAGCGATGACCTCGCAGTTGTTGTAGTTCTCCTTCAGCCACGGGATAATAATGGAAGTATCCAGACCGCCGGAATATGCGAGTACGACCTTCTTGATTTCTTTTGCCATGATTCATTTCCTCCTGAAATTTTCATAAGGCAGCGCAGAAACGGCATCATCCGTCTGTGCTGCACGATAACAATATCATTATACACCATTCGTCATACAGTTGTCAAGGGCTTTTTGCATAAATATGCAGGAATATTTTCAAATCAGCGCTTAAATATGCATTTATTCATGCATAACATGAATATCCAGTATAATCGTATGAACGTTCTGTAAACACGTTCTCCGTTTCCGCACGAATCTCCCTGTTTGCCGGCTGGCAAACAGCTCCGGACCGTTTCAACATTGGGCAAGGTGTATAAGTTTGCGCCATTATGCCATAAGAAGTGAAGACTTTCTTATTTTCCACTGCTTTCAACAAGCTTTCCACCTGTTATTCACAACATTTCAACAGGAAGATTCACAGACCCCCTGACGGATTTCAGCAAAATTCGACACGTGTCGATTTTATTCGCTCTTGATTTACTGCGAAAAATGTGCTACCATAGTATCGTAGGGTTATGGGGAGAAACCCGACACACAGATATGCGGATCCCTTTATGTGGATTCTTTTAGGGCAGCAGCGCACAAAGGACTGTGCGGCAGATGCGCCGCAGTTTTTGACAGATTGTACAGTGATGGTGCAACAATGCCGTGTGTATTGCTGAAAAAAGTGTGCAAACTGCCGGACAAGACGGCGTGCTGAACCGTCAGGCACTTTTGGGGCGGTGTTGCCTAAGGAAAACGAGGAGGTAAACAAAATGAAAGAGAAAACAAAGATCCTGATCGGAGACGATACCGTAGACTATGGGATCATAACTGCAAGTATGCTTCGTAATTGCGGGTTTTATGCGATCACACGCCGTAAGGACGGCAATGTCATCCTCAATGCCATCCTGGAGGAAAAGCCGGATGTTGTCGTCATTGACAGCGCTATGCCGCACATGGATGCCATCGAGCTGCTCAAGCGCACCCGTGCCGAAGCGTCATCTTTTCCGATGTTCATTGTGACATCCGCCTATGACAATCCCTTTGTGGAACGGCGTGTCATGGAGCTCGGCGCACAGCTTTATATGCTCAAGCCGATTGACGTGAACAACCTGGCAGAGCGCATTCTCGAAATGACCGAGCAGACCGGCAAGCCTGCCAACAATCCTGGCATCGAGGTGCGTGTCACCGAGATCATCCACCAGCTTGGCGTTCCGGCACACATCAAGGGTTATCACTATCTGCGTGCGGCTATTCTCGCATCGCTCAAAAATCCTGAGCTGCTCGACAGCGTGACCAAAATGCTCTATCCGACCGTTGCACAGAAGTTCGGCACGACGTCCTCCAGAGTGGAGCGTGCGATCCGCCATGCCATTGAGATCGCATGGGACAGAGGCGACCTCGACGTGCTCAATTCCTATTTCGGCTACACTGTCAACACCTGCAAGGGCAAGCCCACCAATTCCGAATTCATCGCACTCGTGACCGACAAGCTCCGTCTGCAAACGCAGTCCAGCACCACAGAGCAGACCGCCAATTTCCGCTGATCTGTCCTGATCGTGCCATCACAGCATTCTATTCAAAAAAAAATCAAAAAATATCTCAAAACTGTTGACATTTGCTCCTTCATCTTGTATAATATAAGTAAGGTATCACAGATAGATACACTTACCGATGAAAGGGGCATTGGATTATGAACAAATTAGATATCAGCGCCGAAAGCTTTCAGCTCAAGTTTGAAAAATTCCTGATCGGATGCGAAGCCGTCGAAAAGGCGACCCTCTGGGACGCAGATACCTATGGTGAAATGGAGGATTATTACGCAGAGCTGCTCGTCAGCATCATTCTGCGTACCATTACCGCAGATGGTTGGGTAAGCGACCGGGAGGTGGGGTACCTGAACCGGCTCTTTGGCTTTGATTACGAAAGCGGTGAGCTTGAACAGGTCTACGATAGCTGTTCCGGCATGATCCAGAGCGAAGCATTCGAGCAGGATCTTCAGGACGGCATTTCCCGTCTGCGTGAGTGCAACGAGCACCTGGCAGATGCCTTTGTTGAGCTGGTCGCACTGGTCAGCGAGATCATTTCCAGAAGCGACGGCTTTGTGACGGAAGAAGAAAAAACAGAGATCTCCCGTATCCGTTCGCTCATTTGCAGCCATTGATCTTAGACGGGTTCTTACATAATGAATTTGTCCGCCGCCTCCCAGGGGTTCTCCCAGGAGGCGGTTTTCATTTTTCGTCAGAGGCTCACTCCCCCATATACTTCTTCACAAACTCGTCCATCTCGATGGGTTTGGAGTAGTAGTAGCCCTGGAAGCTTGCGACATTCGGATATTGACGAAGGAAATCACGCATTCCTGCCGTTTCGACGCCCTCCACGCAAAGCTCCGCCTGGAAGGAATCCGCAAGTCCCGTGATGGATTGCAGGGTGCTCTGGTCAAATTTGCTGGTCTCGACGTTCTTGACATATTCCCGATCGACCTTGATCGTGTCCACACT